>JAAYAM010000011.1 GCA_012719355.1 Acidobacteriota bacterium | reverse complement strand
GTCGACGGAGACCGCATCAGGAAAGCACGCAAGACCTATCTTCTGTTCTACAAACCCAAAGGGGTGATTACGAGCCACCGGGACCCCCAGAAGAGACGGACGGTGTACGACTGTCTCGGCCCGGAGATTCCCTGGGTGTCGCCGGTTGGGCGCCTCGACAAAGATACGTCCGGTCTGCTTCTCCTCACCAACGACACAGAGTTCGCCAACCACGTTACCGACCCGGCATCCGGTGTACCCAAGACCTATATCGTTAAGACGAACACGCTGGTGAGCGACGAGCTTATCGAAACGATGGGCAGGGGATTGAAGTTGAAACGCGGAGACGTGGCTCGCCCCCACAGCATCAGGCGCATTGAAGATCGCGGCAAATACAGCTGGCTCGAAATAGTTTTGACCGAAGGAAAAAACCGCGAGGTGCGGCGTCTCCTCGAGGCGGTCGGACTCAAGGTGCTTAAACTGGTCAGAACCCGCATCGGCCCGTGCAGCCTCGAAGGCCTGCAGGTAGGGGAATGGCGTTTCCTGAGCACATCGGAAATCAGAATGCTCAACGGATCTCACAGGTCGGGCAAAGTTGAAAAGGGGCTGCAAACACTCTTATGAAATAGTAAATTAGTGCTGTCTTCCCGGCACTCGCTATGATTGAGAGACTGTTCAGACTCAAAGAGAACGGCACCGATGTAAAGACCGAAGTCCTTGCGGGCGTCACCACATTCATGACGCTTTCCTACATAATCTTCGTGCAGCCGACAGTCCTTTCCGCCTGCGGGATGGATTTTGGAGCGGTGCTGGTCGCGACCTGCGTCGCCAGCGCATTTGCGACCTTCCTGATGGGCGTATATGCCAACTACCCGATCGCGCTTGCGCCCGGAATGGGACAGAACTTTTTCTTCGCCTATACGGTGGTGCTCGAGATGGGGGTCCCGTGGGAGAAAGCGCTTGGCGCAGTCTTCATCTCCGGCGCTCTGTTCTTCTCTCTCTCCTTTTTCGGTTTTCGCGAAAAACTGATCGACGGAATGCCTGCGGCTCTCAAAGAAGCGATAGCCGCTGGAATCGGGCTTTTCATTGCGATGATAGGATTCCAGTGGTCAGGGATAGTGGTCGCATCAGCCGGGACAATCGTAAGTCTCGGCGATCTGACCTCCCGGCCGGTTCTCCTGGCGCTTTTCGGCCTTCTGGTCACCGTAAGCCTGATGGCGCTGCGGATACGAGGGGCGATCGTGGGGGGAATACTGGCCACCGCGCTGGCGGGATTGCCGCTGGGAGTCGTGAAATACGACGGAATCGTGGATTCGGCACCTTCGGTTCTTCCAACCCTGATGAAGCTGGACATCGCGGGAGCATTTGATCTCGGGCTTGTCAGCGTCATCTTCGTGTTTTTCTTCCTCGCTTTGTTCGATTCGGTGGGAACTCTGGTGGGTGTCAGCAATCAGGCAGGCCTCCTGGTCAATGGCAGACTTCCCCGAGCCAAGGAGGCTCTTTCATCCGACGCATTGGGTTCGGTCGCGGGGGCGTGTATGGGGACATCTACCATAACCGCATATGTGGAGAGCGCGGCCGGAGTTGCTGAAGGCGGAAAGACGGGTCTTGCCAGTATCGCGACAGGCATTCTGCTCCTGGCCGGCATATTCTTCTATCCTTTGTCGAGGATGGTCGGAGACGGGTACCAGCTTGAAGGGGGAATCAGGATCTATCCGGTCGTTGCACCAGCCCTGATTGTGGTCGGAAGCATGATAATGCGGAGCGTCAGCAGGATTCGATGGGAAGACGCGACCGAGGCGGTTCCCGCATTCCTGACAATGGTGCTGATGCCGTTCACCTTCAGCATCACTGAAGGGATTGCTTTCGGTTTTATCTCTTATTCACTGATGAAGCTGATCACCGGGCGCGGGCGTGAGGTGCACTTTCTGGTTTACCTATTCGCGGCGTTGTTCGTCCTGCGCTATATCTTTCTGCACTAGAGCCGGAGCTGACCCCGGACCTCGATGATTAGTTGTCGACTGAAATCTTGCTGACCATGCACACCAGGTGCGAGCTGATCACCTGTCCGTTCCGGCTGGCAGGACGCCAGCGCGCAGTGGTGATCATCGCATTGAAGTTGTTCAACAGATTCTCGTCCGCAGGATACTGGAGCACATTCTGAATCTGTGCCGAACCGCTCCGGTCGATTCTGGTCACAACCGAAAAATCATCGTCTTTGGGTGTGCTCGAAATCGCTTCCCCGAACTGGGAGAAATAAAGGTCACTGATGGCCGCATCGCGCCACGCAATCTGTCTCTGTGCCAGGGTTGGAATCCCCAGCTTCTTCATCAGGTTAACAGCAACCTGATGACTGTAATCCGGAGGAAAATTGAGATCGCGCACCGGCGCATTGACATTCATGTAATACGGGGTGATGGCACTGGTAATAAGAACGAAGAACAGCGATGCCATGACTGTCCCCAAAGCCCTGGTGACGTACCACATTCCCTCCAGCGTACGGATTTTCGACCAGCGGCGCTCGATATCCTCCCGCAACCGCACGCGCCATGAATCCCGGGTTCTTTTCTCGATCTTGTGGCGGACCAGACTGTTCAGATAAGCGGGCGCCGCAACCCTATGGAGCGCCTGCAATCTCTTGTGTACGGACGAGAGACCGTCGAACTCTCTCCGGCAACGGATGCATTGGCCAAGATGCTGAGAGATCTGGATCGCGGTCTGCGGATCCAGAACGTCGTCAAAATATTCCGACAGCAATGGCAATGCCTTTTCGCATAACATTGGCAACCTCTGGCTCAGCTCATCGCTTCCCTGAAATTACGTTTAAGAACTTCACGTCCTCTCGCTATGCGGGACTTGACGGTGCCGAGCGAAATTTGCATGGCTTCGGCGATTTCCTCGTACGACAGTCCCTCGATATCTTTCATGATGACAGCAACCCTCTGCTGCAAGGGGAGTTGGAGCAGCATCCGCTCCACTTCTCTATGTTCCTCCTGGATCAGAAGAGCGTCTTCAGGGGACTGGGCGTCCGACCTCAGGCTGCGGTAGATATCCCCCTCTGAGTTCCTGGATAGATGCTCTTCCAGCGAGACCGTGCCCCGGCGCCGCAACCGGCTCCACCAGCGGCAGCGGTTTGCCGCCCTGTGGACGGCAATTCGATAAATCCATGTTTTTATGGAAGATTCGCCCCTGAATGAACCGATTTTCCGGTAGATCGTGAAAAACACGTCCTGCGACACATCAAGCGCCTCTTCCCGGTCACCCAGAATCTGATATACCAAACTGAAAACCATTGAGCTGTAACGCTCAAACAGTTCTTCAAAGGTCAAATCGACCCTCGAGCCGGCCCGCTCAAGGGCGCCCCTTTGACTCACTGCACTCTTATCGTCATGCAGTGCCAGTTCATCAGGATACATAATCCTATCCACGTCCGCACCTGAACGTAACACGTGCCCTCTTTATAAGACATCCTGCAGTCGGAAAAGGTTCCGTAAATGGCAGTATTTCTCCGGCTACAGTTGATTCGGTTCGTCCACCGCCAGCAGTTCATTCAACTGCTGAACCGTTGGATGCTGCACTTTTTCCAGATATGCGGAAACCCGCAAAAGTCGGTCCATCCGCGAATGCTTGTCCGGAGCCGCCGATATGAACTGGTGGAATCGCTCGCGAAGGACGTCGCCATCGGGACCTGAGGGTGCTTTCTGGATCAATGACTGCTCCACGACATGAAAAACGAGCAACGGAGAGTATTGCCGCGCTGCTCCGTACAGCCCCAGGCCGACTGCCACAAGCGCGATAATGAGCGCCGACCGTTTCCTGATTGTCATATGAGTTTCTGCTCTCCGGGAGCAAGTATATCAGATACCGCTGAAAACAACACAAAGAGGTGGAAACCGATCGTTGCCAGTTTCGACGGGGCTGGAATATAATCGAACCGGTCCTTTGCAGACACAGGCGCCGCGGCAATTAATGAGCAGATTCGATGAGCAGGAGACCAGCTAATGGGTTGTCCGCAATGCGATAGCGACGAGATCAGCTCCACAGGAGTCTGTCTCGTCTGCGGCTATGCAGTCGTGCCACAGAACCCTCCTCCGGAGATGGAGACACAAACGGCCGCTTTCACCGGCGCGATCAGGATCGATTACTCTGAGGGCGAAACTCAGCAGGAGAGTGAGCGGCCGGATTGGAAACAGGAATTATCGCAGCGGCTCAATGCCATCAAACAGAAAAAGGCTCAGGCCTCTTCGCCGGACGATACATCCGCGTCTCCCCCGGTTCAAAAGCAGCGGGAGGACGTGAGTATACTGCAGGCAAAGCTGCTGGAGAAGATGCCGCCGCGAAAACCCAGGACACCGTCGCCTCCCGCGCCGCGGCAGATCCAGCTGCAGCCGATTCCGGAGGAGAAGCCGCACCCGGAGGATAGTCCGGATGAAATTCGCCGGTTGATCGACAACGCTGTCTCGCTGCGGCCTGCGCAGGCGGAGGACATGCTCGACATCGAGATCCCCTCCGCCAGGCCCTCATTCAATCACGAAGGAAAACTGATACTGCTGTCCCGCACCCTTTCAGGACTCATAGACTTCATCCTGATTCTGCTATGTACCGGAGTTTTCCTCCTCGCAGCCGACTATTTTGCCAGGATTGTCGAGCTGGATAACGTGAGCCTTGTTAATCTGTCCAGCCTGTTTATTCTGAACTATTTTGTCTATTCGCTGTTTTTTCTGGCCGCATCCAACCAGACTGTCGGGATGATGATCACCGACCTGCGTGTAGTTGGAAACGGCAACACCCGTCCATCGGTATTACAGCTTTTCGGGCGCTGCTGCATCTTTCTGGTGTCGGTGTTCGGACTGGGAATCGGCCTGCTCGTCGGGCTGTTTGACCGGGAGAACCGATGTCTTCACGACCGGCGGTCCGGAACAAACGTCGTCAGAATCTGAACCGTTCCCTCGCAACATGAACCGTCGGTCGACCAGTCACCGGGCGCGTGTCCTGAAGGGGCTGACTTCCTGCGGGAATCCAATGACCAACTGCACCGCGGTCCCTTCCTGGCGCAGCGCGTGGGTCTCCCCTTTTTCAGTAATTGAGAATTCCGTTTGTGTACTTTGCGGCTTCCCTGCCGGGAATCTCTTCTGCAGCCATTCCTGCATGTCTGAAAAGAACTCCTGCGCCTCGGCGAGGTTGTCCCAGACTGTGCAGACAACAACCGCGTTTCTCCCCGCTTCGTCTTCGAGCAGCAAAACCTGGTCTCCGCCCCATCCTGCAGCCGATCTCCGGGAACGCTCGCCGCTCAAGTGCTGATTGAGGAGAAGGCCCAGTGAGAACTCGCCGAGAACGTTACGGTATGTCGTCTTCCAGTTCCCCCCCAGCGCCGAAACTGTACTCTCCGGGTCCACCGGTTTGGGTCTGTCGCGCTCGACCAGGTACTTTTCCGGGTGCAACACCTGTTCGGTCGAGTCGGGAAGGTCCGAATAAATCCTGTTGACTGCCGTCCAGGACGGATTGTGAAGCCACACCTGCTGTAAGAAGAAGGCCCCGTATCCGTAAGGAAAGATCAGGGTCTCCTGGAGATACTGGGGTGCGCTCTTGAATACCGGGTACTGGGTCTGTGCGGAAACCTGCATCATGCGCAGCTTCTTGTCCAGCTCCGGCACCTGATCAAAGGTTCTTTTCGCCGGTTCCAGCAGATAATTCAGCATGACAGCGACGGCATCTCCTTCAAGAAAAGCCTGGTGGGCGAGCGCCCTGTCGTCATTGTTCGCCTTGCGGTCGTCTTCGATGATCTTCTGCACATCGAAGTGCTGATCCTGAAGAGCGTGGACGAGTTCGTGGATCAGAACCGGCTTCTGCTCTTCCGGCGGGAGCCACGACGCAATAAACAGCGACTCCTGCTTAGGATCGTAGAATCCTCCCACCTGTTCGGTGAGCAGCTTCAAAACGAATTCCCGGTAATCCATCGAGGCGGGAATGAGTCCAAGCTTCCGCAAAAACTTCTCTTCTTCCCGGATCTCGCTCTCGCTGTATTCCTCCTTCACACGCTGGTTCAGAAACTGCGATATCTCATCACGGCTCTTGATTCCCTTCGTGATCCGGCTCTTGGGCTCGAGCCCACGTAACCGCGCGGCTGTCTGCACCATATCTTCCGCGGTCTTCAGCAGTTCCGCCGGCGTGGTCTCCTGAACCACGGCCGGTATGCCGACGCTGAAAGTGACAATGAGTGTCAGACACAACCACCAGCGCGTTTTCATCATAGTTTTCCTCTGCCCGGATATCCGCAGCATGATAGAGGCTGCCGTTCAGCCAGTCAATCGCGACGGTTCAGCATCGACGCGATGACCTTGCGAAGCTCCTCCGTGTCAGCCTGGTATGGGTCTTCCTCGGCAGCCCTTGACGGAGAAGGAAGGAGCGGATTGCCGAATTCCAAAGTGACTTTGTGGGGGCGGATCCGCATGCTGTCGCGCGGCCAGACCTTGTGTGTTCCCTCGATGGCTGCCGGCGTCATGGGGACGGACAGTTCCCTTGACAGAATGGCAGCCCCTTTCTTAAACGGTTGTAGTTCTCCGTCGAAAGATCGCCCCCCTTCCGGAAAGATGCACAGTATGTGCCCTTTCTTCAGGCCGTAAGCACCGGCCTTCATGGCCCGCAAAAGATGGGCGTCGGGATCCACGGGAATCGTGTTGGTGAGTGCGGCTACCATCTTCATCAGTCTTCCGCTGAATATGGCACTGTAACCGACAAAAAACGTGTCACGGAGGATTCCGTACGGCAGGGCCGCCGAGATGATGACCGCATCGAGATAGCTTTGATGGTTTGGGCAGAGAAGATAGGGGCCTTTCCGCGGAAGTCTATCCAAGCCACGCACCTCGAAGCGCAGGAGAGGGTACAGGATCAGGAATTTTATCAGCCTGAGCGCAACGTATTTGAGGAATGTCATGGCCGGCCCTGACAGCCGGAGGGAAGCTTTGGTTTCTTCGGACGGCTCGCTGGAAAGAATCTGGGCCCATGACTGGCGGCCGGAAGTCCCGCCACGCGCGACAGCACCGGCTTCGCCTTCGAGCCTGACAATCAGGTCCCGTACCGTGAAAATCTCCGCGCCGAGATCATCTGGAAGCTCAATATCCAGCGCCTGCTCGAGGCTGGCTAGCAGCTCAACCCTCTCCATCGAGTCGAAACCAAGGTCGAGCTCCAGGTTCATATTCAAATCGATCGGCATAGGACGCCGGTAGGTTTCTCTCAGGCATTTCAGTACTTCCCGCGCGACCGCAGACTCCATCATTGCCTGGTCTTCAACGGCAGGCGCCGCAGGAGCGAACCCGTTTTCAGCTCCCTGCAGCTGCCCGCTTTCGACGAGCCGCCTGAGTTCGATTCTCTTGATCTTTCGCGTCGTCGTTCTCGGAAGTGGCTCGCCCTGCACCTGGTAGCTCATCAGGCGCTTGTACTTTGGCAGCTGATTCGACAGGCGCGCGATCTGGTCTCTGAGAGCCTCGCGCGCGTTGGCAATGCGTTTCGCTTTGAGGTATTCGAAATTCGGCACAACCACGGCATGCAGGCGATCTCCCCTTTCCTGCGAGTTGCTGACGCCGATGACGGCGATTTCCTGGATGTACGGGGTCTGCAGATAGTGGGTTTCCAGTTCATCGGGATAGATGTTCTTCCCACTGGGGAGCACGATCACTTCCTTCTCCCTGCCGGTGATGAACAGATTTCCTTTGTCATCGAAGCGACCCAGATCTCCCGAATGGAACCAACCGTCCTTCAGAACCTCATCGGTCGCGGCCTGGTTCCTGTAATAACCTTTCATCACGATAGGGCCGCGGATCAGGATTTCACCGATCCCGGCTTCGTCAGGAGACAGGATCTTTGTATCAACGCCGGGGAGAGGCGGTCCGACGGATCCGATGACATTGTTTTCCACCCGCGTCACAGTGCAGGCGCCCGTCGTCTCGGTCAGCCCGTACCCCTGGACGATTGTGAATCCCATATCGTGGAAGTCCTGCGCCACCTTGGGATCGAAGGAGGATCCGCCGCTCACGAACAGCCGCAGACTGTCACCGAAGCCGGCATGTACTTTCGCAAAAAAGGTCTTCCCGAGATTGATCCTCAAAAAACGCATGCTGAAGCGGTTGACCCGGAGCATGTAGCGAAATAGCGTGCGAACCGGCCGAGGCTTTTTCGACAGCTCGTCCTGGATCCGGTTGTGAAACAGATAGAAGAACTGCGGCACCGTGGCCAGAATCGTGATGCCGGCTTCCTTCAGCGCCTCGAGAATCTCGGAACGTTTCAGCGTATCGGCAAACACAACCTGACCTCCAAGATAAAGAGGAACCAGGACGTTTATGACCGATGCCAGCACGTGTTGCAGGGGAAGAAGGCACAGAAGCACATCGTTTTCGTCGGCATAGAGCGCCCCGAAGATGGCACGGAGTTCGCTCATGATGTTGGACTGGGTGAGCATCACCCCTTTGGGCGTGCCTGTCGTCCCGGACGTGTATATGATCGTGACCACGTCCTCGGGCCGGCACTCGGGCAATTCGGGAACATCCGGGAGTGAATACGCCCAGTCGATGAAACCCTGGAGTTCCGCTCGGGCATCACTCTCTTCGGGGATCGGATCAAAGGAAATGAGGCGGCGCCTCGACTCGACCTCCTTGAGTGCGTCGCGAAGTTTCGGCAGGAGCAGTCCGCTGACGAAGACAACCTCCGGATTTGAATCATCGATCAGCCGAAGCCATTCGGCAGGGGATATCTGGGTGTCGAGCGGAACGGCAATCGTGCCCGAGAGATAGATTCCGAGATAGGCGATGACCCATTCCGGCCTGTTTTCTGACAGGATAGCAACACGGCTTCCGGGCTTAATGCCAAGAGCCATGAAGCCGAGGGCAACGCCTCGCGCCTGATGATACGCCTCGCGATAGGTTACCTTCGGGTAGCCGTCAGGAGTCTTGAGCCTGAACGCGGTCCGGTCGGGAAACCGCCGCACGATTTCTTCAAACTGCTGGTTAAACGTCCCGGGAGCTTCGTCCTTGCGCACTGGATTGATATCGGCTCCTATTGAAACCCGTCGACAGTCACACCGCTTAATCGTCCAGATCCTTGATTTCCTTCTCGACTAACGAGCTGTATCGCGAGTCCGGCGCTGCCGCCGCGACTGGTGATGAAGCAGGTGATCGCATCTTCTTGAGCAATGCGACCACAAACCATACTCCGGCAATCAGCGCAACCCAGGGCAGTATATAGGCAAGCAGGTTAAAGCCTGTGGCGCGGGGGGCGACCAGAATACGCTCGCCGTATGCAGCCACGTAGAAATTGAGGATTTCGTCGCGGCTCTTCCCCGCCGAGACCATTTCGCTCACTTCGTGGCGTATCTGGTGGGCTATTTCGGAGTCGTGCTGTGAGACCGGCTGCGACCAGCAGCACGGAGCAACCAGGCTGTCCTGGATTTCACGCGCCAGATCCGCGGCCTGCATTCCGGCCGGCAGAAACAGCAGAGCCATCAGCAGAAGACCAGAGGCGGCACAAACTCCCGATTCGGACAAATACTTCGTCAAGGCGATTCGCTCCTTTGTCACTTCAATTCTGGAGTTTAACTCGAACAACGGGAGACTCAAAGCTTAAGAATGTACTGCACAGCGGCTATAATCCTGACAACGACACTGTCAGCCGGCTTGGATGAAGAAGAAACCTGGGGCTCGTGAACTTGAAATTGCGGCGGCCGCGGCGCTTCCGTCGAAAAAAGCAGCACCCGCGCCACTGGCGGGAGAGGCGATGAGGATGCTGGTGCGCCGTGGACTGCGGCCTGAGAACACGGCAGCAGACGTGCCGTTTCCGCTCGAGATGGACGAGCAGCTTGCAGAGCGGCTTACGGACCGGCTTGGTCATTATGCGTTCCGGCTTTTCCTGCGAGGAGCGATCCAGAAGCCCGAAGGATTCCGACCCGAGGAGACGACACGCTACATCAGCCGGACTCAGGCGGAAAGTCATGCAGAGGAGCTGGTGGAACTGGGGCTTGCCGACCGGATGCCACACGGCAGGTACAAGCTGAAACGGGCCGCGAGGAGTTTCGGGGGCACGCTGGAATGGTACGTTGCAAGGGAACTCCAACGGCGCTATGGGTTTGACGTGGTGACGGGTGTCAGGCTCCACACCAGGGGTATCGGGGGCGACCTCGATGTCGTGGCGGCAGCGGAAGGAAAGCTGATCTACCTTGAACTGAAGTCGTCGCCGCCCAGGAACCTTGCATCCAACGAGATTACGGCATTCTGCGACAGGTTGAGTTTTCTCCAGCCGGACCTGTCCCTGTTTGTTGTCGACACCGCATTGCGCCTCTCGGACAAGGTTCTGCCGATGTTTATTGATGAGTTTGCCAGGCGGGGCCTTGCACCTCCGCGGGAGCGGCGCGTGGCGGAACAACTCTGGGCCCTGACGCCGCGTATCTATCTCGTCAACGGAAGCCGTGACCTGATGAGGAATATCGGGAAAGCGATAGCGGCAGGGCTCAAGTCTCTCGCCCGGGGAATCTTCGCAGACTGAAGGAAGCCGCGATGGTGGAGTTGCGCAGGCAGCCCCTGCGTGCTACTTTTCCGCTGAATCTGCTTGAGGAGGATCTATGAAACGATCTGTTGCGCTGGCACTCAGTGTGTTGTTTCTCTTTGCGCTCACCGGGATGGCGGTGAAGCAGGAGAGTGGAGATCATAGCAGCCTTTACTATGTCTGCAACTGCAAAGATGACTGCAGTTGCACTACTGTTTCCGCGCGAGCCGGAAAGTGCGAGTGCGGACAGGAACTGGCGGCGATGCACCTGCTGGCCATCGAGAAATCCTCCGGCGTTTTCTGTCGCTGCGGCACCGGGTGCAGCTGCGAGCGCGACAAGAACGACCCAGGCAAATGCGGGTGTGGAAAGCCCGTCAAGACCGTCAGTCTGACCGGAAAGTACGTCTGCTCCTGCGACCCCAGCTGCCAATGCACTACCATTTCGGACAAGCCGGGAAAATGTCAGTGCGGCAAGGATCTGAAGAAGGTCTAATCACACGCATCGCTTTCTTGAGTCCGGTCCCTTGCGCGCAGATGTCGCAGTTCGGCATTCACCACTCCGCCTGTCAGGATGCTGATGCCGCTCAGCCAGATCCATAGCAGGGCGGCGAGCAGTACTCCGATCGCCTGGGCACCGATGCTGACGGCTTCGTCGGCATCGCTGATCCGCGGGCCGTCTATGCCGGTAACTCCGAGATAGAGACGGAAACCGACGGAAATAAGGATGAGGAGGGCCATTCCGACCAGAGCCCCAGGAAGGCTGTGCCGCCAGGAATTTTTTATGTTCGGTCCGAAGCGATAGAGTGCCGACAGGAATGCGGTTGCGATGATGAACACGATGGGCATTCGCACCAGGGCCCATGCGATCTGAAAGGCATCTCCGAAGCCGAGCCACTCTGCGATTGCGCGTCCCCCGCCAAGGAGCGGGCCGACGACTACCATGCTGAGAATCGCCGCAGCAGTCACGATTGAGCCTAGAGAAAAAAGGAAGCCGAGTATCCAGAGGCTGATTGTCCCGCGCCGCTCCTCCACGTCGTAAGCGGCATCCAAGGTGTCGATGGCGGACCGGAAGATACGGCTTGCGAGGAAGAGAGAGATGACGAAGCTCCCGAGGGCGAATCCCGCGCGTTCCTGCTCGAGCAATCCACGAATCATCGGGGCGACAATCCCGGAGGTCAATTCCGGGCTGAAGACCGCATCGAGCCAGCGGAGCAGTGTCGACTCCACTTCTACGACGGCTTCAGTTCCGATAAACCGTTCCAGAAATCCGAGACTCGATCCGAGTGCCCCGATCAAGGGAAAGAACGACAGCAGGGCGTAATAGGTCATTTCCGCTGCCAGCCCCATTACCCGCACGTCGAGAAATCGCCGGACGATGCCGACGACGAGCACGGTCACCGGGAAACCGCGGATCCGGCAGGGATGCCGTCTCGTCAACTTCTCCGTCCATTCATGCACATCGAACGTAGTCATTTCTCTTCCGGACTGGAAGATCTGTAGGAATGAACCAGCATCCCAATCAACTTATCACGGCAAACCCTCCTGTCAATCTTGCCTCTATACGGGTGCGATTACGGGATACCTAAAGGAATCGCGTCGCTGAAAGAAGAAAAACCACTGATGATGAAGAAACGGCGTGTGCAATAATGCGACAGCTGACGGGCCCACCCTATGAATATCGTTTCGCACGTGCTGTATCCGATGGCTTTTGCCCAGTTGGTGAACGCCTGCCGTTCACACCAAGGCAGAGCTGCTTCTCTTACTTGGAAAAGCCTTCTGCTGATAGGATTCTTCGGCGGGTTGCCGGATATATTGTCCCCATATCACTCTTGAATCGCGTTATGGAAGCGTCAGCCATTCGATCTGGTTCCTGGGCGCTGCTTTATTCGCGTCGATGGTGTTCGTCAGGAAATTCGTCAGACATAGGACTTTGATATTATTCTGTTTTTTATCGCGAGTTAAGCTTGGTCATGTTCCGGTTCTTGAACGGCATCATACCACAGGGTCCAGGCCAACTCTTGGCTGCCACACAATCGGATCTTATCGGAAGCCTGTGAGCTTGGCACTCCGGACAACTCCACGCCTACTGCCCCCGGAACCCGAACTACTCTCAGGTTACATGATCAACGATCAATTCTTTTACCGACGAAGATTTGATCTTTTGATACCTCATACCGGCTTGTTTTAGATAAAACTCGAGAAAATTCTTTCTAAGAAATGCGGCGGAAGACCGTCATTGCAGGTAAAGAAGCCGGAATTGACCTGATGAGGGCTGGATGAAGACTCCAGATTCACGCTGGGTTCAGCAAGCTATAGCCGAATTCGAGGAACCGCTGATTCGCTATGCGGCCCACATTACCCGGGACGTCGAGCGTGCCCGGGAAGTCGTTCAGGACACTTTCCTGAAGCTCTGTCATCAGCAGCCGGCTCAAGTCCGCCACCTGGCGCAATGGCTTTATACGGTGTGCCGTAATCGCGCGCTGGATGTTCTTAGAAAGGAGAGACGAATGACTGAACTAAGCGATGCTCAGCTCGAACTGCAGTCGCGCTCCGGGCCGGATGTCTCGACCGCACTGGAGCACGAGGAACAGCTGTCGGACATTCTCAAGGTGCTCAGCACTCTCCCCGCAAACCAGCAGGAAGTCATTCGGCTGAAATTCCAGGCCGACCTGAGTTATGTGGAGATCAGCCGGATTACCAATCTTACGGTATCCAACGTCGGCTTTCTCATCCATACCGGGCTCAAGACAATCCGGGAAAGAGTACGAATGCAGCCGGCTCTAAGGAGGGTGAAATGAAAATCGACGCCAACGATCCGAGATGGACCGCATACGCTCTCGGGGAATTATCGGATGGAAGAGAGATCGCGGAACTCGACAAAGCTTTGGAAGAGTCTGCCGAGATGCGCAAGCTGGTGGAGGATATCCGGGAGACTGCCCGTCTACTGAGAAACGAATTACGCGCCGAGCCTTCGTTCAGTTTGACTGAGGCGCAGAGACAGCGGATTGCCTTCAAGGCAAATGCGACTCGACGCTGGTTCGCGATGAGTCCGGCGTGGCTGGTCGCTGGAACAGCCGCGGCTGTGGTAATAGTATCGCTCGTTGCGCTCAGGTACTTCCGTGAGGCAAGTCGCGGCCCTGAGCCGACACAGATGACATCGCTGGTCCCGGAGAAATCATATCCCGCGACTCGCGCGACGCTTCAGGAAGGGGTTCCGGCAGAAACGGCTCCCAAGCCGATTCAGAGACAGCAAACGCAAGAGCCTGAAGCCGCTGTCCTGCCGCAAAAACAGGCTCAAACGATTGCACCTGTTCCCAATCCAGTTGCGTCAACGGAATCGCTACAGGCTGAGGCGACCAGCGCTTCCAGTCGTGCAGAGGCGAAGACTTCCAGTGAAGCCGTGGCCGTTAAGGAATCTGCTCCGCCGCCTCAGCCGGTTGTTCAGTTGCCGCTAATGAGTACGAACGCTACGGATCTGATCAAGGTTATGGGTGGCGTCGTCGAAGCCGAAGGTTCGGTTGTCTCGAACGTGACCCAGTCCTTTACGGGTGTAAGCGCTGCCAGCGTCAATCTGCAGAGAGACGGCATTACTGTTAACGAGGCCCGCTACCGAGCCGGTCTTCTCGCACCAAGTTCTCAAGCAGTAGGTGGATTCAGAATGATCCTCTCGCCTGTTGATGCGGAACTGGGTCGCGGAGACGGTCGAGAATTGCCTCCGTTCCAGCAACAGCCGGGCCAATTTAACACCGAATCGTACGATCACATCAGCGACAATCCCTTCTTGGACGTCGTGCAGAATCCGCTGTCTACATTCTCGATCGATGTGGATACGGCTTCCTATTCGAATATGCGGCGCTTCCTCGACAGCGGCTCTCTGCCGCCAAAGGACGCGATCAGGATCGAGGAACTGGTAAACTACTTCGACTATGACTACAAAGGACCGAAGGACGATAAGCCTTTTGCCGTGAACTTCGAGGTCACAGAGGCGCCGTGGAAGCCTGAGCACAGGCTGCTGCGCATCGGAATCAAGGGGCGCGAGATAGAGACGGGCAAGCGTCCCAATTGCAATCTCGTTTTTCTGCTCGACGTGTCCGGATCCATGATGGCCGAGAACAAGCTTCCTCTGGTCAAACAATCGATGCGCCTGCTCGTCGACAGGCTTACGGAAGCCGACCGCGTTGCGGTTGTGGTCTACGCCAGCAACACCCAAGTATGGCTCCCGTCGACCAGCGGCGATCAGAAGGAGAAGATCCTCCGATCGATCGAAGCGCTTCATGCGGGAGGGAGCACTAACGGCGCCTCTGGGATCCAGCTCGCCTACAAGACGGCGCAGGAGAATTTCATCAAAGGCGGTGCCAATCGGGTCATCCTCGCAACCGACGGCGACTTCAATGTCGGAATTACCAATCGCGGAGACCTGACCCGCATGATCGAGGAGAAAGCCCAGAGCGGTATCTACCTGAGCGCCCTGGGGTTCGGAATGGGCAACTACAAAGACGGTACGCTGGAGCTTCTCGCCGACAAAGGGCGCGGCAACTACGCTTATATCGATACCATCAACGAAGCGAAGAAAGTGCTGGTGGAACAGCTCGACTCCACGCTGATTCCGATCGCCAAGGATGTCAAGATCCAGGTGGAGTTCAACCCGAAGCAGGTGAACTCATATCGC
Organism: Acidobacteriota bacterium; assembly: GCA_012719355.1. Classification (GTDB taxonomy): domain Bacteria; phylum Acidobacteriota; class UBA6911; order UBA6911; family UBA6911; genus UBA6911. The sequence continues at coordinate 8,089 of JAAYAM010000011.1, read as the reverse complement.
CTGATCGGCTATGAAAACAGGATCATGGCCAAAGAGGACTTCAACGACGACACAAAACAGGCCGGAGTCATCGGCGCCGGGCATGTCGTGACCGCATTGTATGAACTTGTGCCCGCGGGACTCGGCTCTTCGAAGCCTGGAGTGGATCCGTTGAAATATCAGAAGCCTCCGCAGCCGTCTTCGTCCGCCGACAGCGACGAACTCGTGACCGTGAAAATCCGCAGCAAAAAGCCGGCTGACGACAAGAGCGTCCTGTCGGAATTCACCGTCAAAGATTCGAATAGGAAATTCAGCGAGGCTTCACAGGACTTCAAGTTTGCGGCCGCAGTCGCCGCCTTCGGCATGGCACTGCGAGACTCTCCCTACAAGGGGAATGCCAACCTCGAGCGCGCTCTGGAATGGGCGAAGGAAGGAAAGGGAGCTGACGTGCACGGCTACCGCCAGGAATTCATCCGGCTGGTCCACAAGGCAATTGCCCTGGTCTTCTGACTTCTTTCTGAACCACAGATTACACGGATTCCTGTGTAATCTGTGGTTACTCACACTGAGAGATTCTACCTCCTTCTCAGAAACCAGTAGGATAGAACGGCAGTGCTGGGCACCTTACGATTCCCAAGTCTTGCCGGGACGAAGCTGCTATCGCGCGCCGCTCTCATGGCGGCGATGGAAAGCGGGTCGATTCGCTCATTTCGCGGAACCAACGATTCAACACCTGTGACCGCGCCAAAGGCATTGATTCTCACCCTTATCCTGATCTGGACCGAATCAAGTGACGTTTGGTGTGAGCTGTAGTAGGGATACGGCTGAACCAGGCGCATTGGGCGCGGTGGGACCCAGTCCTTCCCCGGAGAAAGCCTGCCCAATGAGTCGTCCACCATGAAACCGATTGTCATGCGCCTCACGCTCGTCTCCACAGGTTTCCTGCGGACCGGCTCCGCGGATGAAGCGCGGTCGGCAGGCGTTTGCGGTTCCTTTTCCCGAGGCACGATCTCCTTTTCAACTCTCTCCGGCTCAGGAAGTACTGACTCAGGGGCAAGCGGTGCAGGCGTGTCAGGATCAGATCGTTGCACGAGTTCACTGGTGTCCTCTGTGAAAACCACAAGGCGGATCCTGGCGTTCCCCGGCGGACGATTAAGAATCGCCGTTCCCGTAATCAGCTGCTCGCGGCTGAGCACCCGCGTGTCCGGTTCCCTGTCTTCCGTATATACAGAAAGTACGGCAGAGAGAGCTGAACGGATCAGGGGGGATGTCTTGTCCCATGTGACCCGCAGTTTCCGGTCGTCGATGCTCGCCGCCAGCGCAAGCGGTTTCGATTCCTGGAGGACAGGCTTCTTCCCGGAGGTCGCGGACGAAATCGTCTTATTGAGATTCGGTGCCATAAAATGGACTCCCGCCATACAGATCGCGAGTGCCCAGACCAGGGATGCCGTACGTGATTTCCGTCTGAACCAGTCCTTTTCCAGTGGAGGAAGGGAGGGTTCCCGAACGCTGCTGTCCCCAAGTCTCGACTGTTTCGACGATTTCGAGGGCGCCGTTGAGACAGAATTAGGGATCTGCAGTTTCGTTTTTCCGGCCAGCAATCGTTCTCGGCTGTCGTCCTCCCATACAAAGAGAGATCCTGTGTTGCCACCACCCTGGGATCTGCCTATCAAGAGAAGCAACGAGGCGGATTCGGGAAGACACTCCCTCAATAGCTGCAGGTCGCGTTCTTTCGGGGTCGGATTTGCGCCGGACGCAACACGATAGTAGCCGAGAATCTCGAGTTGACCGTGTAGTGTTTGCACCGAGGGCGGGAGGTTTTTCCGGGAGCGATCTTTATCGTGCACGAAATCCCGGCTGGTTTGCGGAGCGCAACCGAGGATGATTGCGGCCCCTTCGTTGCCCCTGCCAAGCAAGATACCTCCTGGCTCCAACGTGCCAGGTTTGATCGATGCTCGTGAGATCTCGTTCCGCAGATTTCGTATGAAGTCTATATGGAAAAGGACAGTGAATTCCCGACCCGCAAAACGCAATTCGCAATACCGCATTTTGGTCACCGAAGCGACATCCGGGGGTCGGGAGGGACTTGATACCAAATGGTACCATAGTCAAGCATCGGTACCCGTAATGGCCGGGAGCACCTTGCATTCGGGTGAATGCCATCGATCAGCACCTGTGCATGATTGTGCATGCACGGCCAGTTCATTGGCTCTGCTAAACTGCTTACATGAGTAAAGAGATGTCGGAACTGAAAAACATGGCCCGCTATAGGCGCTATCTGATAAAGGACGAGAATCTGCTGGTGGTGCGAGGCAGTATTGGTCCTGTGATTGCTGGTTTGCATGAGTACAATTCGCGCCACGGCATCCCACTTCCACCGGGTGAGCTCAATCCTCTGGGTCAGGAACTCCTGGCCGCAACGGCGCTCGCCGCGGTTTCGTTGGCTGAGAGGGAATCGTGGGGATGGTCCCTGACCTTCGACGGGATGGATCTTGGGTTTTTTGTCGGAATCGAGCCGGAAGGTATGATTTGCGTCAATGTTCTCGCCGCCAGGCGACGAAAAGCTTCTGTGATGATCCAGCGGCAGAAGGCCGGACTGCCTCTGACCCAGAGCCATATCAGTCCCCGAAGTCCGAGCCCTCGTGACATGGTCCAACAGTATTTCTCGGAGGTCGATCAGATGAGAGCGCGGCTGGATATAAAGGAAAACGGGGAAGGCATTCTCGTGCACGCGCTTCCGGGCGGTAACTTCGACGCAGTCAAGGATCTCGACCGAGACATGCTTTTTGCTTACCTCGACAACGCACTGGGCGCAGGGCGAGTCGCGGAAGTGGGAGAGGTGCTTCTGTTTTACGAGTGCCGGTGCTCGGAAAGCATGATCTCCAGGATGTTCGACAATCTTCCCGAGGCCAAACGAAAAGATCTGTTCGGCAATCTGCAGTCTGTGGAAGTCGAGTGTCCAAGATGCGGAAGAAAATACAGAGTGGAAAGACGCAACACTACCATCCACTGACCTCAACCTGCGCTCCGGAAACCTCAATTGTTCCCAGGTGGTGACACAGTCGATGACGTCCCGGTGCTCAAAGCGGGACAGCTCCTCGTAGCGACGGGACCGGCGGTTTTCCATTTCGTGGGAAGTCCGTTTGGCCAGAGAGGTCTGGGAATGCCAGTTTCTAATGTTTTATAGCCAACTGATGTAAACTAGTCCTCGAAATTCCGAGTTATTTCAAATATTACTTTGATCTTTATCGGAATGGATCAGAGGGTCACAGAAGGATCGAGGATGTTGCCACTGCATTGAAAGCCGCTGGCATCGGAACGATCATTCCCGACGAAGCACATCATCTGCGGACCGAGTGGTGGAAAGCACTCTCTCGCTTAATCGAACGCATCGGCGATGTGTATGTCATCGCACTGACTGCAACACCGCCCTACGATGCGGTCAGGCACGAGTGGAGCAAATATGAGGAACTGTGCGGCGTCATCGACGAGGAGATTTCGGTTCCTGAGTTGGTAAAAGCAGGCACGCTGAGCCCTCATCAGGATTTCGTCTGGGCCGTTGTTCCGAGTGAACGAGAAAAGGATCTCGTCGCACATCAAGTGGAGCAAGTAACGCAGCTATTGAACGAATTGCTGGCAGACGAGCAGTTCAGCGCGTTTGTAGTGAACCACCCGTGGCTCAGCGATCCCCAGTCGCATACAGATGCGCTCTTTAGAGACCCTCAGGCTGCCATCGCCATGCTCTCGTACCTCAAAGCACGCTCGCTTGATTTGCCCGCGGTCGCGCTTTCTGTTCTCGACCTCAGCCCGGATGACGTTCCGGACCTTACTTTGCCGCGCTGGGAATCACTGCTCACGCACTATCTATTCGCGTGTGAACCGCCGGCGGAGTTGCCGGAGCTCGTCGCCGCACGACGCAAGCTCGTGCGGCGTCTACGGGAGTGCCATGTTCTGACGAATCGCCAGATCAGGCGCTCCGATTCGAAAGTGGTGAAGCGGCACCTGACTCAACATACGGACAAGATCGGCGCCTGCGTCCACATTCATAGGCACGAGCTCGCGGTCCGTGGAGAACGCCTGCGGCAGGTCATCCTGACCGACTACACTCGAGACGATGACCTCGAGGCAGGACTCTCAGCGCCTGTCTGCTCGCTGGGAGCGTGGCCTATCTATCGCCAACTCTTACTCGAGCTGGGTGAGGCGGAGCGTTCACGATGCGCGCTCCTCACGGGTCGGCTTGTGAAGGTCGCGAGCATCTGGCATATCGTTGCAATCGCGCTGAACCGTAAAGCCACCGACGCACTGTTTTGGCCGACACTTTATTGGCCTGGCCTTGTCGATCTTTGCGAGCTCGACATGCGATTCAAGACGTTTGTGGGACTCGACACCGAACGAAGTCTTATCGAGAACTCCCTCACGAGATTGCACCTGCCCTTCTTCAAGCGAGAGATCGATCGGGCCAGCGGTGCGGAGCGCATTGTGATCGACTGGCGGGCACTTCGCAGTCGCAAAGAGATCGAGAGCCTCAATGTGCTCATGATCCAACGCCTGCGCGATCTGTCTCACGTGCGGACAGGATGGGAAGTCGCGATCGCTTTCGGTGTGGCAGGCTTGTTCGCCCTTCCGAAGTTCCTTCGTGCTGCGCGTCTGGCGATTCGACATCTACCGATCGATGGGTCAATCCACCAAGTTGGACTCGCCGTGCGAGACACGTTGTGCGCACAGGGTTGCTTGATTCACCTGCTTCGAAGATCGCAGTAGAGTCCTATTCGGAGTCCGGCAGCGTTTACGTGAGCATTTCGGGCGGCAGCTTCCGCGATCAGCAGTTGTTCTCGGATTGCATGCGCGAGATTCTGGGGCCGATCGAAAATCCGAGGTATCTAATCATTCGCGAGGGCAACGTTCTCGGTCGCAAGCGCAAGGACTACCACGCAGTCCCAACGTTGTTGGGCGTGAGAAAGGAAATGGCCGAACTGTTCTTACAAGCATGGCAGCGTCGCGTCGGTCCTGCCGATCTCATCTACACACGTGCGGCCGAGAACCGCCCCATACTCCTTCGCGCCCGCGCACGGGCATTCTCCAATGCGGCCGCTGCGGTGGAGCGGCTTGAGCGCTGGTGGTAACCAAGCGCGCGCAGTGCGTTATCGTGTCCGGCTATAGTCTCAGCACCCTGCCGCTATCTGCGGAAGCCCAGCGACAATGGCATAGGTGAATCGGAGTGACCCTTTCCGCCTTGAAGTCCGCAATCGTGTTCATATGGGGACGTGCATCTGCAATCGCCGTTGCTGATGGCAGATGCAGGTTTAGGGTGGGAGCATTTCAAAGTAGCGCCAAAGCGTCGCAGTCGACGACTGCGGTATTGGACTGACGAACATTACCTCCAACAGGCGAGAACCATATCTGCGCAATTCTCAATGTTTTATAGCCCAACTGGATTTTTTTCGAGAATTGCCTAATGATCCTTATCTGAAGAGACCATACGGTCACATAAGTATGGAGGGGGATGCCCCCCTGGCTTGTTCTTCCTGTCCCCTGAGGCTTTGACCGAGAACGCTGCGTCCTGTCCGCGGTTATGAAATGGACAGATAGGGGGAGAGATGACAGCCAATAAGAAAACGGGCACCAATATAGATGAGGTTGCCCGCGGCATTTACCGCATCAACACACCGGTGTCAATTCCAGGCGGTGAGTTCAGTTTTAACCAATACCTGATTGTGGATGAGGCGCCGCTGCTGTTTCATGCAGGACTGCGCCGGTTGTTTCCACTTGTACTTGAGGCGATCGAACGGGTAATGCCGGTCGAGCGGTTGCGTTATATCGGCGTTTCGCATTTCGAGGCGGACGAGTGCGGGGGGCTCAATGACTGGCTCGCGTGCGCACCACAGGCGGAACCCGTCTGCAGCCGAATCGGAGCCATGGTGTCGATTGCAGATATTGCGGACCGCGCGCCGCGAGCCATGGCTGACGGCGAAACTCTTTCCCTGGGCGAGCATACCGTCCGCTGGTTCGATATGCCGCACATGCCGCACGGCTGGGATTGCGGGTTGATGATGGAGTACTCCACGCGAACCCTGCTGTGCGGCGATCTGTTTACCCAGGGCGGGGCGGGAGAAAAACCGCTCGTTGAAACCGATATCCTCGGACCCAGCGAAGCATTTCGCGCGGCGATGGACTACTATGCGCACGCCCCCAACACCACAGCCCTCCTGGAGCGCCTTGCAGCAGAGCGGCCGGAAACCCTGGCCTGCATGCATGGCCACGCATGGCGTGGCGACGGTGCAGCGCTGCTGCATTCGCTGGCGGATATATTGAGCGGCCGCTGACCGGCGGCCGCCGGGCCAGTTTTCCTTAGCCACGAGCGGCTGGAACATCATTTTCCAGATCCGAATCGGTATAGCAAACTATGAAGATCAGGGGGCAAGGCGAAAACGGGAGTTGAGGGCTGGACGCGGATGGACGCTGACTACTCCAGCAGGAAACAGGCGGTAAACGCGATAGTTCCCTTGCCGTAGTAGTAATCCATCCCGTTCACCCGGCAGACCTCGCTCACCATAATCCCATATGCTTCCATGGGCGAGCTTGCCCCGAGCGGATCTACGCAGGGAGAATCCGGATAAGTACATTGATCGCAGGTTGAACAGCTTTCGGTCCCCATGGGGAGCATGTTCGGGTACTCCCCCCGCAACTCCCCGGCAAACCGGCGGAAGGTTTGCTCATGGCGTTCCGCGGCGGCCATCATCCCTTCACCGTCAAACTCATCCTCCAATTTCCCGACCGTCTGGACAATCAGTCCCTTCGAATACTTGCGGATACGGGCCGCGCACTCGTCCAGCGAGCCGCATCCGGGAGGACAGGACCAGCTCGTCCCGTAGCGCCCGCAGGTGTTCTTCCTGCAGGCTTCACGAACCTCAGGGCGCAGGACAATCGTGGAACAATCCAGCGCGCCTGCCTTGTCAAAACCGGCTTCAAGAGCTCTTTTTATCAATTGTTCTATCATCTCGATGGAACCGGATTCGCAGCTGCGAATCCTGGACCCTTCCCGGGTTCCGGAGCTGCGCATACGCCCTCGCATATGCGCAGCCTCTAGATGAACCCAAGGGCGACCGCTGAACGCGGCCGGCTTCATTATGCTCCCGCTTTGCTACCTTTGAACATTTCGGCGGATGCCTTGTCGATCTCCTCCATGACGGCTTCGTAGACGCCAGGGTAGATGCTGGCAGGATCGCCCATCGTGGTGCAGGGGATGTAATATTTGGTTCCGTATTCACGGCACGCCCGGAAGGTCTCCTCGTGGATCAGTTCGCGCGTCCAGTCTTCGCGGTCTACTTTTCCGTTGTCGATGCCGCCCATAATCGTCAATTTCCCACCGTATTCCTTGATGATCTTCGGAATATTGTTGGTGGACATGGCCCCCTGCCAGACATCCATCCCCATCTCGACCATGTAAGGCACAAGGTTTTCGCCGTAAGAATCGGAGTGGTGGATGATGCACTGGACCCCGTGAGACTTGTAGTATCCATAGATCTGCTTATAGCAGGGCAGAATGAACTCTTCGAACATCGCCGGCGAGATAAAGGACGATTTCTGGCTGCCCCAGTCATCGTGATGGAACAGCGCGTCCGGTTTGATGTACTTGCAGACGTCCTCGGCATACCGGAGTTCAAATTCGGTGATCATGTCGTAGATCTCATGCATCTCGTCCGGATTTGTATAAAAGGCAGTCAGGCAGTTGGTGATTTCCAGAAGATAATGGCTCTGCTCAAATACCCCAGGGGCAACGAACGGCGTCACGAAAAACTCGTTACGGTCGATTTCCTCAACCTGCTTGATTGTTTCCGCCCACGCCTCTTCCGGCATGACGGGATCGGGGACCGTAACGTAGTCACGCCAGTGTTCAATGTCCTTGATGACGATATGCTCGGCGTCGTGCACCGGGAACGGCCCGGGTGCATTGGAAGGGAAGCAGATGGTCACGCCCCATTTGTTTTTCAGAGGAGGAGCGCCTTTGGTGGGACGCACATTGCTCAAAGCAAACGGAGTCATCACCAGCGCCAGCGCCTCATAACCTTTAACGAAGCGGTCGGGCTTTCCGCCTTTCATGGTCTCCACC
>JAAYAM010000166.1 GCA_012719355.1 Acidobacteriota bacterium | reverse complement strand
GAGTCCCGTTCAAACCACTCCCTTTTTCCCTCGGGAGGTTTGTTTTTTTGAACCTCTGCATGGCGAGTCAGGATAGCCTCGTAGAGTTGTTGAGGACCGGTACAGCCAGAAAAGAACGATGCCAGGCGTGTGTAATCCTGCTGGATTGAAAGCGTGGCATCGCTTAGTTCTTGATCTGCACAATTGACAAGCTTTTTCAGATTATCTGCGATCTCCGATATCTCGTTTACCACCTGGAACTCATCGACCCCAATCGCACGTGCTCCAGCCTGAGAAGAAAGGTACCGCAACCAATCGAATGCGTTTTCCAGCGCAGATACGAATGATTCGTAAGCCTCAATTTGAAGAAGTTTCTTTTTCAGCATAGGAGATGCTCGATCAAGGAGCTGTTGCTCGATAATGTCCTTTTCCGTCAGTCCTTCAAAATGACCGTGGGCTAAGAGTTGGAATATTTCTCCTCTCAGCGAGTCAGATGATCCAAGTAGCAGTCTCCAGATTAGATCCGACTCTTTCTTGCCAGGCTGGGCCGGCAGCAGATGATTGGTGAAGAAAGACCAGCCTTGCCAGGCAGGAGATCGTCTGGATTGTCCTGCTTTCAAGGAATCGTCAATTGCCGACCGAATTAGTGATCCGAATTCCAGAGATCCACCATTTCCATGTGCTCGATCTATAAAACCGGTGACGTTTTGTTCCTGTTCCCAAGTATCAAGTAGGGCATAACCGGCTTCACCAAGCCGGAATTCATCGTCAACTATCCCCAAATCGACGGCGAGAGGCTTATAAACACCATGTAACCCAAAAACACCTGGATTTTTCAAATAAGCTTTGGCCCTCATAGGCTCGCCGGTTTGTTTGCACGTCCGAGCTTTCTCAATACCTGGCGTTCGCAGAGAGCTTTCATAGGCGGCGTTTCGTGCGAAGGCTTCCACTAGGAGCCATTCAAAAACGATCTCTGGAGAGGTGACATCATCTGCGGCTGTTTCTTTTTGTCCTTCGCACACCGAAGCTGATACTGCCATGGCGGTCAAGAATCTCGGTCGCGACATTCGTGCTCGTAAGCCTGGAAGGATGGAGTTCGCAAGGCGATCGGAGATTGAACTGAGGCCCAGAGGATCCAAGCCGCCTTCTGCCGAGATCTCAGGATCTGCAACAGTAATAAACGGAAAAGACATTGAGTTCATAAATGTGCCTTAGTTTCTCCAACTACAAGATCTATGTGATTGTCACGCGCCAGTGTGACATCCGGGGTCATTCCTGCTGCACAATCTTCAATGCCTGCGATTTGACCTCCTGAGCGAGTACGGCGGGCTTTAGTACCTTAACGCCCGGACCGAAGCTGAGGATCCAGCCGATGAGTTCGGGAGTGTCGGCGACTTGCAAGGTAAGGGTCAGACAGCCTTCCTTATCTAATATTGCTTTCTGACTGGGGTGCCAGAGGCGGTCTTTGGCCCAGGCGGAAGTCTTGCGGTCAAAATGCAATTCCACTTCAATTTGGGGACCGCCGCGCATGACGGTCAGGGCGTCACGAACATACTCCTCTATATTGAAGCCCAGGGGCATCTGACAGGGCAGGTTCGTAATCGTCAGCGAGAGTATCCGGTCGATTGCAAACATCCGTACGTCCTGGCGCATGTGGCAATAGCCGATCAGGTAAAGCCCGCCGGCGGCGTACCAGATTCGATAGGGATCCACTTTCCGCCGCGTGGTCTTGTCACGGCCGGCGGTGTAGTAACGCATCTCGATGGTGCGCTTCTTTGTGATAGCCCGGGCTAGTTGATTGATCTTTTCCCGGTGTTCGGCATATGTCTTGTGCGGCCCGACGCCCGCGGAAAACCAGCCGTGGAGGTTCTGGACGAATTCTTCCGCCGCAGCGGGAAGTGCGCCTTCAATCTTCACAAGAGCTGAATCGATCGATTCCTTGATCGGAGTTCCTTCCAGCGGCTTCGCCAGATCGCGCGTGAAGACCAGCGCCATCAGTTCTGTGGCGGAAGACTGAAGTGCGGGGACCCGGTTGAATCCTTCCACCAGTTTCCAGCGGACATGGCCATCGACCGAATCGGTGTATAACGGGAACCGGACCTCCAGCGCCTGGAGGTCGCGCCGGACCGTCCGGGAATGACAGGCAAACTCCTCCGGAAGAGATTTGACGAGTTCCTCAATTGTCGCGCCACCCGGCTTCTCGAGCATCTTCAGGAGAAGCCATTGGCGAGTTACCTGGTCATTTCTGGGCATCGGTTTATGAAGTGCTTATCGACTGTGAAGCCACAGATTACACAAATTACACAGACAAAAAACGGAAATTCTAGACAAGTGACCCCGGATGTCACTCGCCAGTAGTACGATAGCAGCCGAACAGAGGTGCTGGAGGTGAAGAAATGAGCTGGCCGAGATTAGTAAAGGAGATTGCGGAGGTTTGCGGAAAGTATCCGAGCAGCAGGAAATTGCTGCTGGTGGAGAACTACCAGGCGGGGCAGCTTCTCCTGCAGGCCGTGGCAAAATGCGCCGGAGGATGGCTGAACCTCACTGCCCTTACTCCCCTGGATCTGGCTTGGAGTGCCGTCGAATCTGAAGCATCCGCAAAAGGGATCAAATCAGCTGATGAACTGAGCCTCGAGTGCATCGTTCTCAATGCCTATAACAAAATCCAGCGATCATTCTTTCCCGACAATCCGCCGCTCGGCCTGATCTCGGCTATCGCAAAAACCGTTTCTGAATTGAGAATCGCGCAGATTGCACCGGAAGAGCTCAAGCGGGCGAAAAACATCAATCGGGCAAAGGCGAGGGATCTCGCCGGAATAATGGAAGAACTGGAAGCGGAATTGAGCCGTGCTTCCCTTCTTGATGAGGCGGGAATCTATGAAATGGCAACAGGCAAGTCACTCCCGGAGGGTGCTTTCCTGATGATCCCGTCGTCGATCAAAGTCACGACTCTCTGCAGAGAATTTCTCGAGAGCTACGGAGAAAACCACATCATCATTATTAATGACGATCCTGTTCATGGCGCGACGCTCCCTTCAGCGTGTTTCGCTAGTTCGACAGCCGAACCCGAGACTTCGCTTTCATATCTGTATGCCCCGAGCGAATCCACGCTTAAGCCTTCCCCGATCGAGCTATTCTCGGCAGTGGGGATGCGAAACGAAATCCGGGAAATGTACCGGCTGATCGTCGAACGAAAAATTTCGTTCGACGACATCGAAGTGATTTTGCCGGATTACGGCGCATATTCAGCCGCACTCGAGGATATCGCCAAAGAGGTTGGAGGCATAAGCCTTACTTTCGGCTCCGGGCTGCCGGCCTTCCGGTCCAGCCCCGCCCGTTGCCTGGCGGCATTCGCTGAGTGGATTTCCTCCGATTTTCCGGAACCGGTGTTAAGGAACATGTTTTCAAACGGCAACATCAGGCCGCCCGAAGGAGTCACCGGACGGCAGACTGCCCGCATCCTCCGCTCAGCTCAAATCGGCTGGGGCAGGGAGCGGTACCGTGCGAATCTTGATTCCTATTGCAGCACAATTAAAGAGAATCTCGACAATCCGGAAGATGATGAACACAGGAGCATCATCCAGGAACGGCTGATGCGCGCTGAAAAGGTCCGAGATCACGTCTGCGCCCTCCTGGATGAGCTTCCGGGCGGAAGTACTCCGCCTGAACAGTACTTCGCAGCGGCGGCCGCATTCCTGGAAGAATACGGCTGGGTTCGCTCAGAAAGCGAAGGGGGCGTTCTCAAGTCCCTGGTTAACACTCTGAGATCCGGCGCAATCGGTGCAATCCACATTTCATCAATACGCGAATTGAGTCTGCGCCTCCAGGGAATAGCCGGATCTGTCAAGACGGATGCTTCGGGCGCGACCCCGGGCTGCATCCATGGCGTACCGCTTTCAACCGGAGGGCTGTCCGGCCGCTCCCATGTTTTTGTCCTCGGGATGCGCGAAACGGTTTTCCCCGGAACCGTAGCAAACGACCCGATTATGACCGATGAAGAACGCCAGCAGTTGAGCAAGGACCTGCAGGTGTCGGCGGATGTGGCGCGGCAGAGAGCATTCGCGTTTGGCCAAGCGTTGGCGCGCGTGAGGGGGAGCCTCCGGCTCAGTTATGCGACACAAAGCCTCGCAGACGGTTCACGGCTCTTTCCTTCGCCGCTGCTATTGCAGGCATATCGGCTGGGAGGTGTTAGGTCTCAGGTATCAGGTGTCAATAAAGAAAAAGCAAAAGCACAGATACCCGCCGGGTATGAGGAATTGGAAGCGGCACTGGGGACTCCAGCGGCGTTTATCCCCGAACAGACCCCATTGGGGAGTGACGAGTGGTGGCTGTCGAAGATTGCACAGGACGGCGTACTCAACGATGGACAGGAGGCAGTGCTCGCGGTGTTCCCGGATCTGCAGGCGGGACGAAATGCAAGGCAGCAACGCAAGGAGGATGAGTCGGGCGAGTTCGACGGGAGGCTAAAACGGGATACGGCATTCGATCCGCGAAAGTCGCGGCGCGTCATTTCAGCGACATCACTCGAGGGCTATGCAAAATGCCCCAGGTCATATTTCTTCTCTCACGTGCTCGGGATCTCTCCACCGGAGGAATTGAGCTTCGAACCGGGTCAGTGGCTGGGCTGGGCAGAGCGCGGCTCGCTGCTGCACGATTTCTATTGCCGTTTCCTGGTAGAGCTCAAGGAGAAAAAGGAAAAGCGCGACACGGCGAAACACCGGAAACGGGCCGCACAGGTGCTCGACCAGGTCATTGCCGAGTGGAAAGCGCAGATTCCGCCTCCTTCAGAAAGCGTGTTTGATGCCGAACGATCGGCATTGCACCGGTCAATCGGCATTTTCCTGGAAGAGGAAAGCCGTATCTCCATACACGGACGAGGGACTCCGGAGCACTTTGAAATCTCCTTCGGTTTCAAAGACTCAGGCATGGCCGATCCGGTCGAGATAAAGCTTCCCGGAGGCAAAAGCATATTTCTCAGGGGAAGAATCGACCGGATCGACAAACTCGCAAAGCCCGGCACATGGGCCGTCTGGGATTACAAGACCGGAAGCGCCTACGGCTTTAAACCCGGACAATACACCGCCGGGGGGACTCAGCTGCAGCACATCCTCTATGGCTGCGCCGCCGAACAGGTGTTGGCGAAAATGGGCAAGAAGAACCCCGTGGTTGCGGTTTCCGGCTATCTTTTTACAACAGAACGCTCCGACGGCAATTTCTGCTTCGTGCGCGATGCCGGCCGGCGCGCCGAAGGACTCGCTGTCGTGAACGAGCTGCTCGATGCGATGGCGGCCGGCGTTTTCATCGGCACAGGGGGCAATTGCGGATACTGCGACTGGAAACCCTGCTGCCACCCCGATGAAGAACAGAGGTGGAAAATGCTCGTAGAAACAAGTGACCGGGCCGCTAACCTCATTCAAAAGGTGCAGGAAAATGAATAACTCCACAGATACGGCAGCACGGAAACGGATCACTGAAGATCTCGACACGACTTTCCTGGTGGAAGCGGGCGCTGGATCCGGGAAGACCACCAAACTGGTCGACCGCATCACTGCGCTGCTCTTGCGCGAGAAAGTCGATATCCACCAGATCGCCGCCGTCACATTCACGCGCAAGGCCGCGGCGGAACTGCGTGAGCGTCTGCAGCAGCGGCTCGAGAAGGAGGCCGTCAAGGCCGATAACCCGGCAGCGAGAGAAAAGATGCGCACTTCGCTGGCGGATATCGGACAGGCTTTCATCGGTACGATCCACTCATTCTGCGCGCGGATGCTGCGCGAGCGGCCGGTCGAATCCGGGCTGGACCCTGATTTCAAGGAGATCGAGGACGCTGAAGCCTCCTTGTTCCTGGAGACGAGCTGGCAGGATTTCGTTTCAGAGGCATTTCTCCGCAATGACGAAACGCTCAAGAAGCTTTATGGATCCGGAATTGAAGCAAAGGAACTTAAAGATCTCTACTTGCGGCTGTGCCAGTTCCGGGACGTGGAAGCTTTCGTAAAGGAGTGTGCAAAGCCCGATCTATCGCACGCACAAAAAGAGCTGCAGAAGTTCCTGACTGCCGTCCGTAATGCGATGCCACCAGAGGAGCCCGAGGATGGATGGGACGGATTGCAGAAGGCTTTCAGGCGAGCGCAATGGCGGACAGTAGCAAGGGATAAAGATCTCATCAACATTCTCGAGCTGTTTCAGAAGTGCAAGGTCACGCTCAAGCGCTGGCCCGATAGCAAGACCGCCAGGAAGATTCGCGATGAAGTCTATCCGGAATTCGCAGAGGTTGCACACCGGATCCTGCGCGAATGGCGGGAATACATTCATCCCCACTGTATCGCGTTTGCTCGTGCTGCGGCGGAATCCGCGGCATCGCGACGTTCTTCCGAATCAAGGCTCGACTACACCGATCTGCTGATCAAAGCGCGCGACCTGCTTCGGGATCACGAGGACGTGCGGCTCTTCCTTGCGAAGCGCTTTGCCCGCATCCTTGTCGACGAGTTCCAGGACACCGATCCTCTCCAATGCGAGATCCTGTTTTATCTGGCAGGCGACCGGCCGCGTCCGAATGCGGAGTGGCGCAGATTCAAACTGCGCCCCGGAGCGCTTTTCGTGGTCGGCGACCCTAAGCAGTCGATCTACCGGTTCCGCCGCGCGGATATTTCCGCATACAACATTGTCAAAGAGCTGGTGCAGAAAAGCGGCGGAGAAATCCTGACTCTTTCTGCCAATTACCGGTCAGTCAATTCAATCGGCTCATTTGTGGACAGCACCTTCAAGCCGGTGTTTCCGGCAAAGGCGACGGAACACCAGGCTGGGTTCGTTCCACTGGCGACAGTCAAACAGGACCCATCCGGTTTGTGTGGCGTACGAAAGCTTGTAGTGGACGGCGCCGCCAACAAAAGCCAGGTCTACCAGCGGTCGTCTGAGCTGGTTGCGAGCTGGGTACGGTGGGCGCTGAAGGGAAATCTACAGATTCAGGAAGACAAGGGCGGACTGCGTCCCGTCAGGCCGGATGACATCCTGATACTCACGTGGCAAAGGGACGCGCTGTTGCCGCACGCAGTGGCGCTTGAAGAGCGGGAGGTCCCATTTGAGCTAACGGGTGCTAAAGGGGCATTCGATGCGCCGCAGATCTCGGATGTTCTGAAGCTTTTCAATACTCTGGCGGATCCGGACAACCAGGTATCGCTAACCGGCGTGCTTATCAGCTCCCTTTTCGGCCATTCGTATCAGCAGCTCTGGGATTACAAAAAGCTGGGCGGGGCCTTCCGGTTTCTCGGGGCTGGAAAAAGCGATGGGGCTGCGGCCGCGCATCAGGTAGGACAATCGCTCTCAAAGATAGAATCGTGGTGGCGCCTGACGCTGGACCGCTCGCCGGCTGCGGCAGTCGGAACAATTATCGAGCGGACCGGAATGGCGCCGCTCGCGGCCTCATCGCCGCTGGGCGCGACGAATGCGGGACGGCTGCTGCAGCTCGTCGAAATGGTGCGGCAGGCAGAGAGATCAGGAAAAGCCGACTTTGCATCAGTGGTTGAGTGGCTGAACAGCGCCATAGAGGCCGATATCGAGCCGCTCTCCATCCTGTCGGGCGGCCGCGGACTGGTCCGCCTGATGAATCTTCACAAAGCCAAGGGGCTGGAGGCGCCAGTGGTGATCCTGGCGGCGCCTTATATTAGGCAACGCGACACGGTCACCTGGCATATTGACCGGTTTGGAGAATCAGGACCAGCCGGATATTTTCCGGGGACCAGGGAAAACGGTCCGTACAGCAAAGAGATAGTAGCACAGCCTCCACTGTGGGACGAGAAAGTGGAAGAGGAGAAGGAATATCTGGAAGCGGAAGCGCAGCGACTCCTTTATGTAGCCGGGACTCGGGCGAAACAGCTGCTGATCGTGACCAATGCTCCCGAAGGCAAGGCCGGCAATGCCTGGGCGGGGTTGCTAAAGGGAAACGTTCCTGAACTCTCAATGAAGGGCGTCACCATGTCGGTTAAGGAGCGGCGCAAATCGAAGATCGACGGTGCCGCGTTTGCGCACGATATGCAGAAGCTGACGAGTGAGCTGCAGATCCTGGCGAAAGAATCGTATTTGAAACGGAGCGCGACTGAAATTGCAGTCGGCAGTCGACAGTCGGCAGCCGACAGCACAAATTGCAATGAGGGCTTGGGGCCGCGGTATGGCAGTGTGGTTCACAAGTGCCTGGAGTGGATGGCGGCAGGCCGCAAACCCGGAACTCATGACATCAAACGGA
Organism: Acidobacteriota bacterium; assembly: GCA_012719355.1. Classification (GTDB taxonomy): domain Bacteria; phylum Acidobacteriota; class UBA6911; order UBA6911; family UBA6911; genus UBA6911. The sequence continues at coordinate 2,901 of JAAYAM010000166.1, read as the reverse complement.
TCTGTGACGAGTTTGAGCTGGATTCAAAACCGGTGGAGAAAATAGCGGCGGAGCTCCAGAAGGTAAACCAGTCTGAACTATGGCAGCGGGTGATGAAAGCGGCAGAGCGTCATGCCGAAATGCCGTTTTCTGTGTTCCTCGAGGGAAACGTTCTCGTCTCGGGAGTGATCGATCTTATTTTCAAGGAGAATGGCCGCTGGTACCTGGTCGATTTCAAAACGGATCGCATTGCCGGTGATGCCAAAGCGCACGTGGATTTCTATTCAGGGCAGCTGCAGCTTTACAGTAAGGTTTGGAGGAAGCTCACAGGGACTGAGGTAGCCGAAGCGGTGCTCTTCTTTACTGATTCCTGCACAGCATATCCAGTCTGCACCACAGATTGACGCAAATTTCTATTTGACAGTTACACGTTCTACTGTCAGTATACACAGCATGAAAAGCGAGATCTATGACATCAAAACTGTTTGTGCGGAAGCGGGGGTGACCCCACGAACTGTCCATTATTACATCCAGCAGGGACTGCTTCCGCCGGCCGGCAGCCAGGGGCCGGGAGCGCGGTATGGTGAAGGACACCTGGCGAGACTCAAATTAATCAAGCTGCTCCAGAGCGAGCACCTCCCCCTGTCCGACATCCGCCGGCGGCTCGAGTCGCTGGACGACGCCCAGGTCGAACAACTGGTGCGGGAACACCAAAACAAACGACCCTCGGGATCATCGGCCGTGGAATATATCCGGAACGTTCTTTCCGGAACACGCCATGGCACACCGGTTCAGGGGCGGACCCCTCAGCGTGTCGAAGAACCCAAGGTTGCGCATTCGGTGCGAGGCTCGTCCAGTCAACTCTCCGAACGTGCTCAGTGGGAAAGGATAACGTTGGCGCCGGATATTGAGCTGCACATCCGAAGGCCTCTTTCGAGAATTCAGAACCGCAAAGTAGAAACACTGATACAGCAGGCGAAGGAAATCTTACGGGAGGAATCATAATGAATATCGATGTTCAGTCCGACCGCGCTCTTATTCGCGCGAAGGGGAGCAGCAGCCGTTATGTCCTGGTTTCATTTATCGCGCCTTCGGCTTCGCACAAGACTGAAAGGGTACCGGTCAATATCGCGTTTGTCCTGGATCGCTCAGGTTCAATGGAGGGTGAAGGCAAGATAGAGCTGGCAAAGGAAGCTGCGGTGAAGGCTATCGGGATGCTCAGTCCCCAAGACAGGTTTGCCGTAGTAGTTTATGACGAAAAAATCGACGTTGTCATGGAATCAACCCTGGCTTCGAAAGAAGCAAAGAGCGCAGCACTCCGGCAGTTGAGGACCATCGAAGCACGCGGCAGCACGGATCTGGGTGGGGGATGGCTGTCCGGTTGTGAACAGGCTGCAATGAACCTGAATGGATCGGCGACGGCCAAATGCCTCCTCCTCACAGACGGCCTTGCCAACTGCGGCATAGTCGATCCGGCCGAGCTTGCCGGTCACGCGGCGGCACTGAGGGAGCGGGGAGTACTCACCTCCACCTTTGGAGTCGGTGGTGATTTTGATGAGAGGCTTCTTCAGGCAATGGCAGATGCCGGAGGCGGGCATTCCTACTATATAGAGAAGGCTATCCAGATCCCGGATTATCTCACAAGCGAGCTGGGCGAGACGCTTGAGGTGGTTGCTCACGGCGCCGCGCTGCAGTTTGTGCTGCCCGATGGTGTGAACGCCGAACCTCTGAGCAGATTTCCTTTCAAACACTCGGGCGATTCTCTTTCGATTGACCTGGGCAGCCTCGTTTCTGAACAGGAGGTCTCGGTAGTGGTACGGTTCCAGTTCCCTGAAGGTCAGGTGGGAGATACCCTTTCGGCCGGCGTATGCCTCACAGATGACGACGGTGTGCTCAATTCCGGTCCGGTCGAGATGGCGTGGAGATTTGCCGACGATAAAGAAAATGAAGCCCAGCCGCGCAATCACCAGGTGGATAAAGCCGTGGCGGAATTGTACGCTGCAAAGGCGCGTGAAGAGGCGGTCGAGCACAACCGGATGGGAAGGTACGACCTTGCAAGAGCCGCCATGGCAAGAACGGCCGAGCGCATTCATCAATATGCCGGCAGTCATTCCGATCTAAAAAAGATCGCCTCGGGGCTCCGGCAGGAATCAGCATTGTTCCAAACTCCTCTGTGCGCTTCGGAGATGAAGGCGCAATACTTTCAATCCCAACACACTCTGCGCCATCGCGATTCCACGGGAAAGTCCCGGCGTCGCAGCTGATTAATCCTCTGAACTGTCGATCAAACTTAAGATAGTTGTTCGAGCATAAGCCAGGAGTGTAAATGGATGAAACTGCAGTGAGGAATTGCGAGGAAAGCATTAAATATGACGCGATTGGGGACATCCATGGCCAGGCAGATAAGCTCCTGGCTTTGCTGAAGAAGATGAGTTATCAGTGCTCAGCCGGGGTGTGGCGCCATCCTGAAAGAAAGGCCATTTTTGTAGGCGATTTCATTGATCGCGGTCCTCACCAGCGCCGCACGCTCGATATCGTCAGACCAATGGTGGATTCAGGGTCGGCAATGGCGGTCATGGGAAACCATGAGCTGAATGCCATTGCCTGGCACACTCCGGATTCAAACGGCGATTACCTTCGATCGCATTTCAGCCCGGAATATGGAGCGTCAAACAGGAAACAGCATCAGGAATTCCTTAGAGAATATGAACCGAGTAAAGATGCCCATGCTGAGGTTATGAGGTGGTTCGTGACCCTGCCCTTATGGCTGGATTTTCCCGCACACCTTCACAGACAAGGACGGGATTAAACGCGATCGTGTCCGCGTGCGCTGGTGGGATTCCGGCGCAATCACCTACAGGGCGGCCGCAATGCAAGGCCGCGAAAATTATGATCGCACAAGGGGACTCAACTGATTTCTAT
>JAAYAM010000165.1 GCA_012719355.1 Acidobacteriota bacterium | reverse complement strand
TCCACGATTATGTTGCCGGTCTGAGTTTCATATCCCTCGCTCGCCTCTTTTTCGGTGAGAAAGCGGGTTACCGGGACAGGGCCGTGGAATTGATCCGCGTGGGTTGTTCCCAGGCAGGGTATCTCCCGGCTAGCCTGCGCGAACATCGTGGCGTAGGTGCTGTGTGTATGAACGATCGCGCCCAGCTGCGGGAAAGCGCGGTAAAGGACCAGGTGCGTCGGTGTGTCCGATGACGGCCGAAGCGTGCCTTCCACTATGTTACCTTCGAGATCGACGACACTCATGTTCGCGGGGCTCAATAGTTCATATTCGACACCGCTCGGTTTTATCACTACATATCCGCTGGTCCTGTCGAAGCCGCTGACGTTGCCCCACGTGAGGGTTATGAGACCAAGTCTGACCAAATCCTGATTTGCACGACAAACGTCGGCCTTGAGTTTCTCGAGCATCAACCGGCCCTCCGAACTCTGTCGCGAATGTTCATCAGCTCCTTCATTACATTGAACATCCCCCCGGACCATGACGGAGTACCGAATGCATCGTGCAGTTGTTGATAAAGTCGGTACAGTTCTTTATACGTGCGATGGTTTTCTTCGACCGGGACAAACTCTTTGCCTGTTCCGACCATACAGTTTTGTGCGTCCTGGACGGATGCGTGGCCGCCGGCACGCACTCCGGCTGCTACCGAGGCAAAAATCGCCGCGCCCAGCGCAGGAGTCTGTTCGCTTCGGGACACTTTCATAGGGCGCCCGATGATGTCAGCATAGATTTGCATCAGGAGAGAGTTCTTGGCGGCAAGGCCGCCGCAGTTGATCACCTGCTCGACCCGTACTCCGTATTCTTCCATCCGGTCAATGATTCTCAACGCGCCGAACCCGGTCGCCTCGAGCAGTGCACGATAGATCTCGTGTGCCTCTGTCCGCAGTGTCTGTCCCACCATCAGTCCGGACAGGCGCGCATCAACCAGAATCGTGCGGTTTCCATTGTTCCAATCGAGAGCCAGCAATCCGCTTTCGCCCGGCTTCTGTTCGGCTGCTTTCTTTTCGAGGTTGGCGAATTGTTCCACCTGATTTCTGCCGTATCTTTCCGGCACCAGCGTATTGACGAACCAGAGGAAGATATCGCCCACTCCCGATTGTCCGGCTTCGATGCCGTAATATCCTTCCATCACGGAGCCGTCGACAATTCCGCAAACACCGGGAATATCCTGCAATCTTTTGCTGTTTGGATGAACCATGATATCGCAGGTGCTCGTGCCGACGATCTTCACCAACGTGTCGGGAGCGATCCCGGCACCGACGGCTCCCATATGGGCATCGAAAGCGCCGACCGCTACTACAGCCGATTCGGGAATTCCCAGTTTCAGCGCCCATTCCGGAGAAATCGTCCCGGCCTGTCGATCCGCGGTATATGCCCTGTCGTAGAGTCTTTTGCGCAGATTTCCCAACCCCGGAGAGAGCCGATTCAGAAACTGCTCATCCGGCAGCCCGTTCCAGGCCGGGTTGTACATCGCCTTGTGCCCCGCGGCACAAACGCTGCGCTTGATCGTCAGGGGATCGGTGTTCCCTGTCAATACCGCCGGGATCCAGTCGCAGATCTCGATCCAACTGAAGGCCGCATCATAGACTTGTTCTGCCGTATTCCTGCAGTGCAGGATCTTGCTCCACCACCATTCTGACGAATAGGTTCCGCCGATTACGGAGAGAAACTCCGGCCGGATCTCGGCCGCCAGCCGTGTCAGCTCTTCTGCTTCGCGGTAGGAGGTGTGATCTTTCCAGAGCCAGACCATAGCTGCAGGATTCTCGCGGAACTGCTCCTGGAAACAGAGAGGCCTGTTGTGTTCATCGACAGGCATGGGACTGCTGCCTGTTGTATCAACACCGATTCCTATTATGTATCTCGGATCGAATTCGGGCGCACGACTCTTTGCTTTTCGAATTGCACCGCGGACTGTCTCCTCGATTCCACTGAGATAGTCGGCCGGATTCTGCCTGGCAAGATGCGGTTCGGACTCATCAATGATCACTCCATCCCTGCCGGAAGGGTACTCGTAAACGTGCTCCGCCAGTTCTCTGCCGCTGGACACATCCACAAGGAGTGAACGGCAGGAGTTCGTTCCAAAGTCGAGTCCAATCACATATCGAGACATTGTCAGCAACGCTCCTTGATGAATCTACCTGGTCGAAAAGTGATATATCGTGGTTTGACGATAAACCTGTCCAGGCCTCAGCGTGACTTGTGGAAATTGTGGATTATTGGGCGTATCAGGATATGCCTGGGTCTCGAGGCACAGGCCGGAGCGACGCTGGTAGGCGATCCCTTTCTTTCCCTTTGCTGCACCGTTCAGGAAGTTGCCGCTGTAGAACTGGAGTCCCGGCTGGTCCGTCAGGACGGACATGAGCCGGCCGCTCAGAGGATCATACAATTCTGCTACTTTGCGCACCTGTCCGGGATTGCCCCGCAGCACCCAGTTGTGGTCATACCCTTGCCCCAGCCGGAGTTGCTCGTCAGCGTCGTCAATGCGCAATCCTATTCTGACCGCTGTTCTGAAATCCAGAGGGGTGCCTGCAACCTTCTGCAATTCTCCTGTGGGGATCAGGCCCTTGCTGACAGGAGTGAATGCATCCGCCTCGATCATGAGCGTGTGGTCCAGAATAGTACGCGTGAAATCCCCCGTAAGGTTGAAATAGGAGTGCTGCGTAGGATTGAGAATCGTTGGCTTATCCGTGGTCCCCTCGTACTTGATGCGCAATTCGTTCTGGTCTGTCAGGGTATAGGTGACGGCAATCTGTACGGTTCCGGGATAGCCTTCTTCACCATCTTTGCTCACATAGCGGAATTGAACCGATGGCCCTGCCGGATCATCGAGAACGGTCCCATTCCATAACACCTTGTTGAAACCGATCCTGCCGCCATGGAGGTGGTTCTCACCATCATTGATGGTCAGCGAATACCGTTGCCCGTCGAGTTGGAATTGCCCTCTGCGGATCCGGTTGCCGTACCGTCCGACAATCGCTCCAAAATACGACGTGTCATCGACATATCCCTGAAGGGAATCGTAACCAAGAACGACATCTTCGATCTTCCCTTTCCGGTCAGGAACAGAGAGAGACACAATCGTCGCGCCGTATTCAATGGCCTGCATCGTAACGCCGCGGTTATTGGTGAGGGTGAACTGGCGGACTTCACGTCCATCCTTGAGTTTGCCAAAAACGGTCGTTTTCACGAGCTGCGTATCCGTTCCGCGTGTATTCGCCGCTGCAGATGAAAACGCCAGTATAGCCAATAGACAGAATGCAGGTGATCTCTTCATAGGGCATGCTCCATCCTGATGCTGAAAGGAACACTGCGCGTCACAGCACCGCGCCTATCTATAGCATCAAATCCGCTTGTGAGTATAGGAAAACCTGCGTGGCAGTCGACTCTGCGATTGTGAAAGATCATGGTGATGTGCTATTTATAGCGAACGTTCACGCAAGTATTCATCAGGGATTTTACGGGATTGCAAAAGACTGGCCAACTGCACTTCATACGGAGACGAAAGCCATGACAGTTAATTCCAGAAGATCGTTTTTGAAGAAGACCGCCATCGGAGGCGCCGCTCTTGCCATCAGTCGCGTGGCCGGCGGTTTCGCCGCTGCTCAGTCTGTCTCTGGTACTGCACGAGTGTATGTGGATCCCGTGCAAAAGATCGCTGCGCTGGACCGAAAAGTCTTCGGTTCTTTCATTGAGCATCTCGGACGATCGATTTATGGAGGCATCTACGATCCTGGCTCCAGGCTGTCGGACGCAAACGGTTTTCGGAAAGATGTTATCGAAGAAGTGAAAAAGATGGGCGTTCCGATCATCCGCTATCCGGGCGGCAATTTTGTCTCCGGATATAACTGGCTGGACGGCGTGGGACCGAAAGAGAAGCGCCCGGTCATGCTGGACAAGGCATGGAACACAATTGAACCCAATCAATTCGGCACGGACGAATTCATGCAATGGTGCCGGATGGTGGGAACCGAGCCGATGATGGGATTGAATCTGGGAACAGGCACTCCGGAGATGGCAGCCGCCCTGGTGGAATACTGCAATCATGAAGGCGGCACGAAGTGGAGCGAACTCCGTCGGCAGCACGGCATCGAGAAGCCGCACAATGTCAAATACTGGTGCCTGGGAAATGAGATGGACGGTCCATGGCAGATCGGCCACATGACTGCGCGCGAATATGGCCGGAAAGCCCGTGACTGCGCTAACCAGATGCGCATGGTTGATCCCTCTCTGCAGCTCATAGCCTGCGGATCCAGCAGTCCCGGAATGCGGACCTACCTTGAGTGGGACCGTGAGGTTCTCGAGGAATGCTACGATATGGTCGACGGGCTTTCGCTGCACTGCTATTACCGCAATGACGCCCAGGAGACCGGCGCGGCGGGAGACACTTCTAAATTTCTTACCTTCAATCTCGAGATGGAAGAACAGATTGCGGAGGTTGCGGGCGTGTGTGATTACGTCAGGGCCCGTACCCGCTCGCGGAAGAGGCTCTGGCTTTCTTTCGACGAATGGAACGTTTGGTACCGTCAACGCGGCGGAGACGGCGGTCGCAAGCGGGCGCCTCGCCTTCTGGAAGAAGTCTACAACCTTGAGGACGCTCTGCTCGTAGGCGGTTTCTGCAATTCACTCATGCGCAATGCCGATAGAGTGCGAATAGCGTGCCTGGCGCAACTGGTCAATGTGATTGCACCCATTGTGACCAGCCCGAATGGACTCATCCGCCAGACAACTTATTATCCGTACACATGGTCGCTTCAACACGCTCGGGGTGAGGTGCTTGATCTTGCAGTGGAATCTCCAACCTATGACGTCAAGGGTAAAGGAACCATACCCTACATAGATGTCGCTGCCACAATGGACGGCAGTACAATCTCTCTGTTCATTCTGAATCGGGATTTGGTCAAGGAACAGGACGTCGAGATCGTCTGGCGCGAAGCGCCACCGGAAGGTGTGGCGTTTTCTCAGGTTCTTACCGGCACTGATTTGAAGGCATTCAACAGTTTCGAAAACCCGAATAAAGTAACGCCTCAACCGTTGGAGTCGCCGAAGATTGGAACCAGGACCGTGGTTCGGGTTCCTGCGCGTTCCTATTCTGTTATTCAGTTCCGGAATGGATCGCGGCCGGCGTGAAGGCCCGGCGCTGAAGTTGCGGGCCTTCACTGACACCTAAGGTTAATGTGGTCGCCTGGTCGACCCTGGAATTGGTAGGGTTAACGTCACCTCTCGTTCTTACGATTTGATGCCGGCGAGAATTTCCCTGCCGAAGGCAAGGCAATCGGATCGTTTGAGGAGGTCATAGTCTTCAAGCGGCTTGCCGGCGAATGTGGGATACATATCCTCCATCCTCTTACGGTTTTCCGGATCGATCAGAGCTTTTGTGATTCTGCCGTTGAACACCTTGGAGGGAACGTTGGCAGATTCGGTGAGCTTAGCGAGGTGATTGTCGATATACATGGTTTTCTGAGCGGGGCCGACTGGCTTTTCTCCGTTGCCGCAGACGGCGAACAGCCCTCGAATTTTGCCTTTGAGGATTGCCTTATTCTTTGCGATGTAGTCCTGCAGCTCTTTGGGAGTGACGCCCGATCGAATGGAGCCGCCCACGACGATGTGGTCAAAGGGAGCGAGATCGGGATTCTCGCGCACATCGAAGACCTTGGCAATCCCGCCCATTCCTTCCGAGATCCAGACTGCGGCATCACGTGAACTTCCGCACCAGGTCGCAAAAAGCACGGCCGTCTTCTTGTCGGAAGGCATTGGGTAAAACTCCAAAGCCCTTGCGTTATTAGCCAAAGCCATCGTGCTGACTCCGGCAGCCAGTCCTAACTTAAAGAAATCTCTTCTTTCCATATCCAGCCTTCTCCATTTAAGATTGTGCGATGTGTAAATCTACACCGATTTCCAAATTTCACAAAGCCGGTTAATCCGCTGCCCTGCCGGACCAGATTGTCATCGTGCGGCATTACGCAGTCTGATGAGACTCGATGCCGGGCTGTGAGTACGGCGGGGACAGAGTATTGCAGCAATGCTTGAACCTTGGGCTTCAATTACCTGAAGGAGAAACGAAATGAAACGATGGTTGCCTGTACTCCTGTCGCTGCTGTCATTGGGAACTATTTTGTGCCTGGCTCAGACAGATCAGGTCACGATCAAGGAAGATTTTCAACCCTCCAGTTTGAACCAACCCGGCCAGGACTACCCGCAGGTTAATTCTCAAGGTTACGCCCGGTTTCGAATTGTCGCACCCCAGGCGCAAAGCGTCACTGTTAACCTGGGCGGCCCAGGAGGGACGCCTCTCAAGAAATCCGGTGACGGTGTATGGATTGGCACCACGGCAGTGCCGCTGGATGAAGGCTTTCATTACTACCATCTGTCGGTCGATGGAGGCACCTTCAACGATCCCGGCGCCTTGAACTTCTACGGGTCGATCCGCTGGGAAAGCGGGATCGAAATCCCTGCACACGATCGGGAATTCTATGCGCTCAAGGACGTTCCTCACGGCCGCGTTCAGCAAATCTTATTTCCTTCGAAGAGTACCGGCATCTGCCGCAGAGCATTCGTCTACACGCCTCCCGACTACGAAAAGAACCTGACCAGGCGTTATCCGGTGCTGTACCTGCAGCATGGCTGGGGAGAAGATGAAACGGCCTGGAGCAATCAGGGGCACGCGAATCTGATCATGGACAACCTGATAGCAGAAGGCAAAATCAGTCCGTTTCTCATCGTGATGACGTATGGCATGACCAATGAGGTCAAGTTCGGAACGATCGGAACTTACGATGTCACGCCGTTCGAGACAGTTCTCGTAAACGAATTGATCCCGTACATTGACGCCAACTTCCGCACTCTCGCCGATCAGCCCCATCGCGCCATGGCCGGCCTCTCGATGGGCGGCGTGCAAACGAAAGCGATCACCCTTAAGCATCTCGACAAGTTTTCCCACATCGGCCTCTTCAGCGGCGGAACGATCTCACCGGAGGATGTGAGCAAGACGCTCGATTTTGCGAAGAAGGTAAAGCTGGTATTCGTCAGCTACGGCAGCCGCGAACTTGGCGGCAAGATGGCCGGCGCCTTTGGTGGTGACCCCAAGGCAAATGCCGAGGCGCTGAGACGGGCGGGTATCAACAGTGCCTTCTACGTCTCGCCGAACACGGCTCATGAGTTCCTGTCCTGGCGCCGCAGCCTGCGCGAGATGGCACTATTGCTGTTTAAGGAATAGAGACCAATGCGCCACTGGAAATCGTCGCCGACCTAAGCGAGCCGGGCACGGATTTCGCGCAAAGCCAACAAACAGCATGTAGGTTGGTCAAGGTCCGTTTGCCATCTGCCCAGGAGACGGATTCAACGGCGCACTTCCTTTCCATGCAACTGACCAGGCGCAACAAATGGGAAAACTAAAAGGACTCTTGCACTTGATGCGCTTCGAGCTCCCATTTGCGGCAGGCGTTTGCGTCACCATTGGGCAGTTGTTCGCATTGGGAGCGCCTGCATCCATTTCAAAGACTGCATATGCCTTTCTGTCGGTCTTTTTCATTTCAGCATCGATACTTGTACTTAACGACTACTTTGATGTCGAGACCGATAGAATCAACGCACCACACCGGCCCATACCTTCAGGAGCGGTCAGCAGACCAGAAGCGCTATCATTTTCGATCCTGCTTATGGTTGCCGGCTTACTGCTCAGCTACTTTCTCGGAGCACCTGCCTTTGCCTGCTCCATAGTCCTGTTGATTATCGGATTTCTATATAACCGGAAATTCAAGAAAAGCGGATTGCCGGGAAATCTGATGGTCAGCTTCTCCGTCGGAATGACTTTCGTCTATGGCGGAGTATCGGTCGGAATGCCTTTCAATAATGTAGTATGGTTTTTCGGCCTAATTGCTGCTTTGGTAGACCTTGGAGAGGAAATAGCGGCCGATGCCATGGATATGGCCGGCGATCGTATTATCCAGTCAAGGTCTCTTGCTTTACGCTTTGGGAGGGATGCCGCTCTGAGGATCAGCGGCGGCATCTTTTTTCTTGTCATTGCCCTGACCGTCGTTCCTTTCCTTTTGGGATGGTTCACCATCGAATATCTCGTGCCGATCGCCGTAATGGATGTCCTGATCGCTTATTCGACGCTGCGCTTGCTCAAATCAGACGACCACGAGGGGCGAAAGCACATTCGCCGGCTCTACCTTGGCGCAACTGCGGGCCTCCTGCTTTTTCTTCTGATGCGCTTGTGATCAGCGACAATTATTTTTTTCGGGTAACGACAATTAAAATTTTCGGGTGTTAGTCTCCGACCCTAATGGCGTACGTTTGGTCTCTACCAGGAGGCCAGATGACGCGAGACCAACAAGTACGGAGGCTTATGTCGCTGATCAAGAAGGGACTTCCACTGGCTACTGCAGCAGCCAAATCTGGTATGAGTGAGCCAACCGCCAGAAAGTATCGAAGAAAGGCAAAACTACCGAGCCAACTAAGGAAAGACCATGACTGGAGAACACGGCCAGATCCCTTTACAGAGGTATGGCCGGAGATACAGCAGTTGTTGGAACGAGATGCCGGATTGCAGGCAAAGACTGTTTTCCACGAACTGCAGCGACGATATCCTGATCGGTTTCCTCAAGGGCAATTAAGAACATTACAACGGCGTTTCCGCGACTGGCGAGCACTGAACGGTCCAGACAAGGAGGTCTTTTTTCCTCAAGTGCATATCCCTGGCGAGCAGTGCCAATCCGATTTCACAAGCATGAATGCACTGGAAATAACGATCGCCGGTGTTCCACTAAAGCATCTGGTTTATCATTTCGTGCTCCCATACTCGAACTGGGAACACGTAACAATCTGCTACTCAGAAAGTTTTGAGTCTTTATCCCAGGGCCTACAAGAAGCACTCTGGACCCTCGGAGCGGTTCCATTCGTGCATCGAACAGACAATCTTTCGGCAGCAACCCATGAGCTGATTATGAGCCGTGGACGAGGATTCACCGCACGATATATCGAACTGTTAAATCACTACGGAATGGAGCCATCAAAAAACTTTCCTGGCAATGCGCATGAGAACGGAGATGTCGAGCAATCTCACTTCCGATTCCGAGATGCAGTCGATCAGAGGTTGCGGCTGCTCGGTATCCGGGAATTTAGCAGTCTCAGTGAGTACACCAACTTTCTTCGAAGCATCGCCGAGGAACGGAACGTTTCTCGCAAGAACGCATTAAGTCAGGAACTGGAACATATGCGGCCTTTGCCCGTTCGACGGATGGATGCTTTCAGGGAGCTCGATGTCACTGTAGCCCGGTCGAGTGTTGTTCGTATCCTACACAATGCCTACTCAGTGCCGTCCCGGCTGATTGGTCACCGATTGAGGGCTCGTATTTTTGCGGACGAAATCGAGTTGTATTACCGCGGCTGCGTCGTAGAGCGCCTGGAAAGAATCCGCGGCAACGACAATTACAGAATCGATTACAGGCACATAGTGTACTCCCTTGTTCGGAAACCTGGGGCTTTTCAGAGGTTTGTTTACCGTGAAGCTATGTTTCCCACGCTGAATTTTCGAAAGGCTTATGACTCCCTTAAAGAAAAATCCACCAAATGGGCCGATCTGGAGTACTTGAGAATCCTTCATCTGGCAGCAAGAACGTTAGAAAGCAGGGTTGAGGCAGCCATAGAAAAGCTACTGGCAGAAGGACGGGTTCCGGAATACGAAGCAGTGCGCTCGATTGCTGACCTCGTAGAAGAGATTCCTTGGCCAAAGGTTCAGATCCAACAGCCCGATCTTACTGTTTATGATCAACTGATTGCATAAGGAGGGCACCATGCGAAGCCAAACACTCGAGATTCGACTGAAAGCCTTCCATTTGCCATCATTCCTGTCGAACTATGACGAGACTGCATCAAAAGCAGAGAAGGCCGGATGGGCACACGTCAGATACCTGGAGACACTCGCGGAATTGGAAGCCGAGGACCGGCAGAATCGTCGAGTTGAGAAGCTGCTGCGCGAAGCAAAACTTCCAAGAGACAAGACGCTGGCGACCCTCGAACTGGACCGCTTGCCCGTAACGGTGCGAAATCAGGTGAAGGCTCTCTGTGATGGACAATTTTTGCCGAACGCAACGAACATTTGCGCCTTTGGAAACCCTGGAACCGGTAAAACACACATCGTTGCTGCAATCGGTCATGAACTGGTGCGCCGCGGGCATTCCGTTCTGTTTGCCCCGGTATCGGCTTTGGTTGAGAAGTTGTTGGTGGCAAAAAGGGATTTACGATTGACGAAAGAACTCAAGCGCCTCGATCGGTTTGCCTGTCTTATCCTGGATGATATTGGATACGTGCAGCAGGATCGGGAGGAGATGGAGGTCCTTTTTACGCTTCTGTCCGAACGTTACGAACGACAGAGCGTGATGATTACAAGTAACCTTGTGTTCTCGAAATGGGACCAGATCTTTAAAGATCCTATGACCACCGCAGCCGCAATAGATCGAGTGGTACATCATTCGATAATCCTGGAGTTAAATGTTCCCAGCTACAGAGCAGAGGCTGCGCAAAAAAAGAAAAATCAAAAGGTAACCGCGGTGTGACGCGCAATAGCAAGAGAGCTGCTCTGCCCCACCCCCCGGGGCAGAGCAGCTCTCTTGCTCCAATTAACCTGGTTGGAGAAAAGAAAGTTTTAATTGTCGTTGGAAAAAGAAATGGTTGACGCTAAACACGCTTGTTCAGGATGTGAAATAGTTGCACGGGCTACATGATGAACGAACAAAACCGGCAGGATCTAGGAGTGGGCAATATAACTCTTGAGATAAAGCCCGGATTTGACAAGGCTCTTCTCGTTGAGCTGCTTCGTACGATCGGCTCTCTATGCTAAACGCAGAGACAGTCGCAAAGGTGCATCTGGCGGAATACGATGTGGTCGAGGACGCGGATGCCGAGGATTTCGAGGCTTCAACTAACCGGGTCGGTGCAGTCGCGGTCTTCCCGCGAGGGAGCAAGATCTCCTGAACGATAGTTATGGATGAAGACCACTGCAGCCGCACCTGTCCATCAATGTTGATTTCCAGACCTCCCTCGGATGAACGATCGAGGTCGACAGACTTCCGATGCTTATCATGTGGTAGCCGATGGTTCTGTTCTTGCTATCGAGGGTAACCAGAAAGAAGTGCTCGCGATCAAGCGCGGGATTCATGGCGCGTGCAGCGGTGAACTGTCGGTTTTCTTTGCAATCTCTTGATATAAATATGCCAACTAATACCGCTCTTTTTTGCCATCTGACTCATAGAGGGTGTCGGCTTTTTTTACAAAGAAGTCAAACGTCTCCATGAGTCCGGATGTCTAAATCAGTCTGCCCATAGGGCTTAGAGGGAATTGCCTGCTCTTGGCTTCTAAATTGCTTTCAAAGACATGCGAAAATCTTAACAATTCGCTGATTAGTTAGGATGTGAAGAAGATGAGAAGGATTCGTATCTTGCTAGCCGTACCCGCCAGTTTTTCATTCCAAATGGTTCCGCACTCGCTTTTTCCATGATCTCTGTCTCGTAAAAACCAATTCTTATTGATTAACGCCATCATCTGGAGGAAGGAATACCATGCTGAATGGACTAAACGAACAAAGACAGTTGCTCACTGTGCTACTGGTAATGACCGGACTGTCGTGCTTCTCGGCAGCAGCACTGGCCGCGCCTGTGTACCTGGACCCCGTCACCAACCTTGAGTGGCGTCAAGTCAAGGATACGGTGGGCTATTCCTACGAGAGTAAGCGTCAAATAATCCCCACTGGATCAAAGCGAGAGTCTACTACAGGCGGACGTTCCAGGGAAGCAGCTGGTCGAGGGCTTCAAGGTTGTTGCAGTCCATATTCGGCAGTTTTTCAAATAGGTAC
>JAAYAM010000164.1 GCA_012719355.1 Acidobacteriota bacterium | reverse complement strand
GGCAGCGCAGGATCCATTCTCAGCGTCGGGAGTGCGGGAAGCATTTTGAGTATGCTCAGCAGGGGAAGCATTCTTTCGTTGCTGAGCGCCGGGTGTATCCTCAGCATTCTTGCCTCCCGCAGACTTCTGAGACGCTGACCGGAGACGGACCGCTATTCCGGTTTTGCCAGGCCGATGACTCCGCACGCGATGCGCCCGCCGGCATTGCCGACCGGCTGGCTGGAGTCGTCAGATCTCTCATGTATGATGACTGCGCGACCCAGAACGGGAGCCTCCTTCCCGTCTATCGATACGTCGGTCAAGGTAAGTTCGTAGTGTGCCTTGCCGTTAGCGTCGGCCGCAATATTGCCCATGTCGCCGGCGTGCCGCATCGCGTCATGCGGCATGCCGTGATGCTTCGACCCTTTCGGATCGTAGTGGCTTCCCGCGCTTGCAGCATCCGGCGCGCTGCAGTCTCCGAACTCGTGAATGTGGAATCCGTGTTTGCCGTTCGGCGTCAGACCCTCGATATCGGCAACGATTTTCAGTGACGATCCCTCCTGGGTAATCCGCATGACTCCTTTGCACGAACTTCCCGACGCGGGATGCAGCACGGCCACCGCCCGGTCCGCAGCAAGCGCCCCGGCGGCAGACAGGCACAGAATACAGACACCGACCATCTTCTTCATGTTCATGTACACCCTCCAGTGGAACTAAGCTGAACTCCTTCCAGGAATTATTTTGACTGCAGAAGCGTTTTGCAAGGGGGGACACGGATTACTGCTTACCGGGCGGCGGACAGGCGTCAGCTTTTCCGGTAATCGACTTTCACGTTGCGGAGCCGGTACTGGCGATAGCGTTCACGGCAGGCCTCATGCAGCTGCGGCGTCGAACGCATGACGAATTCGTGGATCGAGCGGAATTTGCAGGCGAAATCGAGATCGCAGTGACCGTCGGCAACAAGAAGCGTCGCCTTGATCGGATTCATCTCGGCTGCGACGATTGCGATCGGAACGTCGCCGTCCGGCTCGTCTTTCTCGAACACCCTATGTGGTAGGAAAGCTTCCTGCTTCATGATCCACAGGAGACGGTCAATTGCGGAAGCACGTTCACCGTCTCTGGAAAAGATCAGCACTTTCTCCCGCCGGCTGTAGGCTTCCTCCACAATGTCGAATATTCTCCGGTCCTGCTGATCAGGATGCGTGTCATGAAATATGCAGGCAGTCATCGATCCCTTTACCTTCCCGTCTGATGCATGAAGCGCCTATTCTCGTCGATAACCGCCTCCCGATACAACCCCATTTCTGGACACCCATTGATTTCGGCGGCAGGCGACCCGGCCCCCGGGCCCAGTTCCCCAAAAACGGTGGGTGTCCACGATTCTGTCCATTTCCGGACACATTTCTGGACACCCATCGATTTTCCATCGATTTTCGGGTTGAAGCCGACCCGTTTCCGGACCCACCTGGCTCCTCAGAACGATGGATGTCCACAATTTGTCCACAATTTGGCACAATTTGGTCCCCAGAACGGTGGGTGTCCAGGATTTCGACCAGGATTTCGGTGGGGGTTCAAAGATTCGGGGAGACGGCGGCGGGGAAGGGCTACGGCTTCTTCTCAGGCAGGAACTCGACTTCAAACCCTATGACGGAATCGAATACTTCGCCGTTTCTGGTCGCGGGAAGAAACACCCAGCTGTTCTGCACACCCTCGATGGCTCTCTGATCCAATCCCTTTCCGAGTCCCTTTACCACTTTCAGGTCCTGGATCGCACCGTTTCGGGTGATCATTGCCGAGAGCTTTACCCTGCCGTAGGTATTCGACTTGCGAGCCTCGTTCGTCAGAGGGATCTCCGGACGTTCTATGATCTTCGGCGGATTACTGCCGTCGGCCAGCAGCAGCCCCTGCCAGTCCCGGTCCCATTCGGAAGTCCCGTCGGTACTGCGCACTCTTCCCATCTCCGGAATATCGGCCCGCGCCAGCGCCGCAGCCGGAGATTCGCTGTCCAGATCCAGGTCGCCGATCTTGCGGGCAAGCGCCTCAAACGCGCTCTTGTCCATCGGCTCCAGATAAAAGCGCTTTGCACCCACCCGGACGCTCAATTCTTCGATCTCGTCCTGCTCGTGAAAAGCGCCGACGATCGTCAGACCCGCGAACGATTTCCCCTTGATCAGAACCGAAGCGGAGTACTTCAGCTTTTCGCCGCGGCTGTCCGTGCCTCCCTTCTCGTACACCTGCCCTATGTAGAAGCGCCCGGACGCCCCACGATAGATGAACTCGTTAGGCTGCACGACGATGACGAAATCAGAAAGGTTGATGAAATTCAGCACAAACGAGTGCTCACCCGCCACTTCCGCCGTGATTACATAATTGCTGTTGGCAAAAGCGAAACTCCCGGGGCTCGAGTATGCCCTGACCTGCGACAGCAGGATAATGGACAAAACAGCCGCCATTCTCCACATGGTTTGAGTCATTCGCACGTAACGCCCTCGACAAACCATTCCATTTTATCGATTCAGCCGGAACATGCATACTCTTTCGTGCTACGGCATAGCCCGTCGTACCTCTTCTTCGACCTGAGCCCTGATACTGTCAAGGTTCTCCTTCGTGTCCGCCTCGAAACGCATCACCAGCACATCCTGGGTATTCGAAGCGCGCACCAGTCCCCAGCCGTTCGGAAATACAATCCTCGCTCCGTCCACATCGATAACTTCGTACTTTTCCCGGAAAAGCGCTTTCACCTTCTCCACGACCCCGAATTTCGCCTGCTCATCGCACTGGATCCTGATCTCGGGAGTAACAAAGGTCGGAGGCATGTCGTCAAGCATCCGGCTCAGTGAAACCGGGGATTCGGCCACGATCTCGAGCAACCGGCAGGCGGCATAGATGGCATCGTCAAACCCGAAATACCTGTCGGCGAAAAACATGTGCCCGCTCATTTCCCCCGCCAGAACCGCTTTTTCCTCCCTCAGCTTCGCCTTCATAAGCGAGTGTCCCGTCTTCCACATCAACGGCCGCCCGCCATGCTTCTCGATGTCCCGGAAGAGGTTCATCGAACATTTCACTTCGGCAATGAACTTCGCACCCTGGTTTGTCTTGAGGATGTCGCGGGCGTAAAGCGCAAGCAGCATATCCCCCCAAATGATTCGTCCGTCTTCCGCGATCACCCCAAGACGATCGGCATCGCCGTCAAACGCGATTCCCAGCTCGAGTCCCGACGATTTGACCGCCGCCTGCAGATCCGCGAGATTCTCCACCAGAGTCGGATCGGGATGATGGTTGGGAAAGCTGCCGTCCATTTCACAGAACAGTTCCGTCACTTCACATCCCAAAGCCTGTATGAGCTCGGGAGCAACAAGACAGGCGGTGCCGTTACCGCAATCGAGCGCAACCCTGACTCCGCGCGCCAGGCGTATGTTCTCCAGCATATACCGGCGGTAGGGAGTCAGGACGTCGGCGGTCGTAACACTCCCCTTCCCGCGTTCGAAATCACCTGATTCGATAATGTCGTGCATATCCAGGATCTGCCGGCCGTAGATCGAATCGGTGCCGATACACGTCTTGAAACCGTTATACTCGGGTGGATTGTGGCTCCCCGTGATCATCACGCCGCCGTCGGCCTTCAGATGCACTATTGAATAGTAGAGAAGCGGAGTCGGAAACAGCCCGATATCGATGACGGACATGCCCGTTGCGGTCAGGCCGGCAACAAGCGCATCCCTGAATCCATCAGAACTGGGACGGCAATCGCGTCCCACAGTCATTCGCTGCAACCCCCGCCGACGCATCATGGTCCCTATACCGCGGCCCAGCAGTTCGACCGTCTCGCCGGTCAAATCCTTCCCGGCTATGCCGCGTATGTCGTATTCGCGAAAAATCTCTCGTCTCACAGCAGACTCCTACCCGATAAGACCCGTGACGGTTCCCGGCAGCATCAGCGGGCCACGGCCAGCGCCTTTTTCAGATAGTCGATCACCTGCACCGGGGTCGGATCGACTTCGTTAAGGTATGCAAGATACAGGCTCACATAGTCTCCAAGGTAAAGCAAAGAGAGCACGCGCGCCAGGCGCGATTCTCCTTCGCTCCAGACTTCATGCACTGTTCCGGCTTTGCCCGTAATCAGATCGCGGACCAGTTCGAATCTGCGCTGAACCTGCGGATGGTCCCCTTTGTCGCGCAGCAGCACAACACCGATGTGCCGCAGCCCCTCTTCGGGATACATCCACCCCACAAGCTCGTTATGATTCATCTCCGGAAGCACGTGGTGGAAGGCCAGGTTCTTCGAATTCTCTTCAATCTGGCAGCGCCAGCGATAAGCAGCCGCCTCCATGATCCCGCTGGACCCGTACATCGCGACGATCTTCTTTTCAAGGGAAGCCGCCAGCTGCTTCGCAAGGTTCCCTCCCGACGGGCTCGCGGGATTCCAGCGGTCCCGCAGCACATAGAGCAATTGGACGGTTTCGCTGATATCCTCCCCGGGATCCTTCACGACCCCTGTTTCCCGGAGGGCGCAAAGAAGTGTAATCAGTGAATAACCCAGCGCCGCACGGGGCGGCAGTCCCGAAGGCAGCCGCAGCACCGTGTATCCGTCGGACTGCCCCTTCTCGGCCAGCTCCCCTCCCGAGGTGATGCACAGGATCCGGGTTCCCGCCTCTTTCGCCTGCCCATATGCGCTGATGGTCTCCTCGGTATTGCCCGAGTAGCTGCATACAACGACGAGGGACGACGAATCCAGAAACCGCGGAAGATCATAGTCACGGTTCACGATCAGCGGCACTTGCAGGTCAGGACCCGCCACAGACTTCACCAGGTCTGCTCCTATCGCAGACCCGCCAAGTCCCGTTATCACGAGCGTCCTGATCCCTGCGGGCCGGGCGGCCGAAAAGAGCGGGCCCGCCTCGGCCGCGCTCCGGACATGATCCGGAAATGAATCCAGAAGTGAATGCATTGCCTTGGGATCGATGGATTTCCATCGATCCGTTTCATCGAGAATAGTCATAAACCCTCACTTCATCTGTGCAGAAGATCGAAACACTGTTCTCGAAACGGTACCAGTTCAAGCGGTTTTGTAAAAAAAAGATCGCCCCCTGCATGCAGGACGTTTTCTCTTAGGGAGGGATTGTGATCGCCGCTTACAGCAACTATCCTGATCGTCTGGGTGCCGGGACTCGATTTCAATTTCCTGCATACTTCCAGTCCGTTCATCCCCGGCATCATAATGTCGAGAATCAGAAGGTCCGGTTTGGTTTCGCCGATCATCAGCAGCGCGTCCACACCATTGCGCGCCTTCGCCACCCGAATCTCGTCGTTACCGGATTTCATCAGTTCCTCCATCATATCCAGGATATCGCTCTCATCATCGACGATCAGCACCAGCGGAGCATCCCCTGACAGGGACGGAGGAATCGGTATACTGAACTCCTTCATAAACGAAATCAGATCCTCGCGACGAACTCTGCGATGCCCGCCCGGCGTCTGAAATGCTTTCAGCTTCTTGCCTTTCACCCAGTTCTGCACCGTGGTCGGATTGACCCCGCAGATCTGACTGATTTCAAACGTCGTAAAGAAAGCGTGTCGCGTCATGGCACATTCCGGCAGTAACGATGGAGCAATTTATTATGGCGCAAAATACCGATGCGTCAAGCTATTCCACGGAGTCCGCATCACTCGGCGATTCTTGCGATCACGAGAGTCATATCGTCGTCTCTCTCTTCGGCATAAGCCCATGAGAGGACCTGCCGCACGATAGCATCTTTGATCCGGTCCGCCGGCAGATCGCGATTATCCAGCACGAGCTGAACCAGGCGGTCCTCGCCGAACTCCTCCCCGTATTCATTCGTGCATTCGACAATCCCGTCCGTATACGCCACCAGGAGATCTCCGGGCAGCATCCTGAGTGTCTCCTGTTCAAATGTGGCATCGTCAAAGACCCCGAGAATCGTCCCCCCGACCATCAATTTCCGGACGTCCCTTCCGCTGAAGAACAACGGCGGATTGTGACCGGCATTGCAGTAGGTAAGCGACTGCGCGACGTCGTCATAAATCGCGTAGAAGAACGAAGCGAATCTGTTGTCGGCCGTATAGCCGCAGATCTGGCTGTTGAGACTCTCCACCAAAACGGATGCGGGTATCTGCCCGTCTCCCGGTTCCTGTCTCCTCAGGTTTATCACGTTGCTTCTGAGCGTTGCCTGGAGGTTTGTCATCAGAAGCGCGGCCGAAATCCCTTTTCCGCATATGTCCCCGACCGCCAGCCCCAGTTCGTGCTTTCCGAACGGCAGGTAATCGTAGTAGTCGCCGCTCACCGTCCTGGCGGGCAGGCACACACCGGCCAGATTCATCCTGCCGACCTGGGGGGCATGGTTCGGAAAGAGCTGCTGTTGCACCTCCTTGGCGATCTCCAGCTCGCGCTCCAGCCGTTCCTTCTGCACCATTTCCTTCACAAGGTGCTGCACGTATTCCGTCATCTGGTTGAAGGAAGCGGCAAGCGCCCCGAGCTGATCCTGCGACCTGACCACTATCCTGTGGCTGAAATCTCCCCGTTTCACAAACTCCGTCCCGATATCCAGGTTGTAAACGGCATTGGTGATCGATCTGGTAAGGAGAATCCCGATTACTATCGATATCACTTCGACAACCAGGAAAAAGAAGACAATTGCTTTCAGGACACCCAGTATCCTGGCACCCACATTACTCTCGGAGCGGAAGAGATTGCGCATCAGGGCCGTGGTCGAAAGCTCGACCAGTAGGGCCCCGGAACTGATTTCCTCTCCCGTCGTCCACGAAATCGGGAACAGGGGCATTTCCCACACGACACCGGTCTCGGGCGTGTATGTCGATTCGACGATCTTGTCGCGAAGTTCCGCCGTGTCCTGCGGCATCAGCGGAGTCCCGGGTTGTCCCGGCTGGTTTGCCAGAAGGAGGTTCTGGCCGAACGACGCTTTCAGCCTGTCCAGAAGGTAACGGTCGAAAGGAACCGAAACATCGATATTGAATGGCAGATCGGGTTGCATGTCGCTGTAGACCAGACTCCTGAGCGACAACCCGGCCCCCTTCAGATCGTCGATAATGAGACCGCTGAAGTCCCTGCCCGCCAGCCAGTGCGGTATCTCGTATTTTGCGCCCGTATCCGGGCTCCGGTTCACGTAGCTGAATGAGTGCTGCGGCAATTGCCCGGGAAAACTCAGCACGATCGAGGCGGACGGGTAAGCGGCGAGGACGTGCCTGGCGTATTCATCGAGCTTCGCCTGCAGCGCCGCAGGACCGGGAGCGGGATCTCTTGTCATCAGCTCCTGCAGTCCCTCGCGCAGCGAAACGTTGGCGGCATGAATCTGGACTATATGGATTCCTATCTGATTCGAAATGAGATAATAGCTCAGCTGATAGTAGAACAGCAGGCCTGCAAACCAGAAGATGCCGATTACAAGTAAGATCGGGATGGCCCCGATAAACACATTGGCGAGCAGGAGACGGCGGCTTATCCTCCACAGCAGCCGGTTCCGTATGGTTTTGGACAGCTTCAGGGCATAGTAAACCGCGGGAACTGTCAGCAGCAGCGTGGCAAAATCCAACAGCAGCGCGATCCATGCGAAATCCGAATGGACCCCGGGCGAAACCAGGAGCTTCTTGAGCACCCATAAGGCGATGAGCGCGACTGTAAAGACGCCCATCCGTGATTTCGCCAGACCCCGGAACACCGAAACCTCCGCCACCGGATGCCGGAGAAACCGGTGACCGGTGCTTAGCACGCAGACTTATTATTTCTTCCCACGCATGACCAGCGTCACTTCCCTGTCAGGATCGAGGATGTTCTCCGCAATCGCGTGGAAATCTTCAAGACTCACGCTCCCGACACTCGACAGGTAGTTGTTATATCCTTCAAGCCCCTTTCCCGCCAGTACATTTATCGTGACATGGTAAATCTGGGCACGCCTGGTCTGATTTCCTATCATGTACAATCCTGAAGCCGAATTGAGGGCCGGCTCCAAATCGCGATGAGTGATTCGCGTATCCGTGATCCTCCGGATTTCGGCGCGCAGAGCTTTCAGAACGGCTTCCGCATTCTCCCTATTGGTGTCAGCGCAGATCCTCATGCTCCCGGCACGCAGCAACGGTTCGTATCTAACCGATACGTCGTGGGCGGCCCCCATCCGGTCTCTCAGCACCTGGCGCAGCCTGCCCGAACCGCCGGCATAGCTCTGCAGGACCGCCGCGGCATATTTGTCCACGTCTTCGAGCGGCGGCGCCTGAAATCCCAGTGAAACCAGCGTCTCCTCCCTGCCCCAGTCCTGTTCCGTTACCGTCGCTTTCTCGAGCGGCTTCACGAATCCTTGCGGGAGTACCGTATCCTGCATTCGCGAACCGCTGAAGCCCTTGACGAAATAGTTGGCCAGGCTGGTTCCCTTCGTATCTCCTATTGCGGCAACAATAGGCTTGTGATTCCTCACGTGCAGTCCGTGCCATTTCTCAAGGGAATCCCTGCTGATTTTTTCCAGGCTGGCATCGTCGCCGTTGCACCCGCCGGCGTAGCGAAATCCGGCGAACAGCGCCGCATCCATAAGCTCATGCGCATATTCACCGGAATCTCGCCCGAGCCGTATATCCCGCCGCTGCAGAACCTTCTGTCTCTCAACGGCTTCTTCTTCGAAGACCGGCCTCCGTATCGCCTCCTCCAGAAGATCGAAACCTGCACCGAAATTCCGTGAAAGCACCGAAAAATAGAAGCCGTAGTAGTCGTCCGTCATGACAGGGCGTATGCGCCCGCCCAGGATTTCTACCCGTCGATGGAAATCGGGCCGGGCAAGCATCACCCGCAGCATGAGCCTCGTAATGCCGGCATCTGCTTCAGTCTCATGCAGCTTGCCGCCCGGGAAGAAGAGTCCCAGATCGATCAGGGGTGAGGTGTGCTCTTCCCTGATGAAGATCGCCGGCCCCCGAAGAAGCGATGCAGTCTGGAAAGGGAATTTGATTTGATTGGGCTCGAATTTCGCGGTGGAAGAAGGAATTTTTATCGCCGGAGACGTCTCTTTTTCGCGCTCGGCGGCCTCCTGTTCTGTCCCGGGATCCAGCAGCCCTTCCAGAGTGCTCCTGATAGCGTCAGCCGTCAGATTCCTCTCTTGTTCCACGGGAATGTATTCCACCAGGGTGCAGTTGTCGAAATTGAGGTAAGCGGCGGCCGCACGCTGCACTTCCTTCCGGGTGACTTTTCTCAGATCGGAGATATACCGCTCAATCCCGGTCCAGTCGCCGAGCGTTTCATACCGAGCCAGGAGTTCGGCGCGCCCCGAGACCGTCTCCTGGCTTTGCCAGTACGCCCTCTCCAGCTGAGCAAAGGCCCTCTCCATCTCCACCTCGGACGGCCCTTCTTTCTTGAGAAGCTCTATCTCCACAAGCGCGGCAATTTCGCTTCTGTCGATATTCTCCCGCGGCATCTCCATTGCAGCTGTCAGAAATCCGAAATGACGGTCCGCGTGCAGCATCGTTTCTGCGGAAAAGACGATTCCTTTCCGGTTCTTCAAACGGTCGGCGAGAATCGAGCCTTCTCCCACCCCCAGGATCGCGCCCAGGACCTCGACGGCCCTGTGATCCTTCGCCGTTGCAGCAACGGTATGAAATCCCATGTAGACGCGTGGAAAAGGAATGTTTGCGCGCACGGCTTCATACTTGAACCCCGTTCCGCTCCGTTCGGCAGCGGCAGCGGGTTTCCCCGGCGGAGCCGGCTTCGCCGTGTACAACCGGACAACCTCGTTCAATACCTCCCCTGCAGTGATATCGCCGGAAATCACCAGCGTCGTCCGGGAGGCCGGATACCTCGTCCTGTAGAAGCGCGCGAGGCTCTCGGCTGAAATCGGTTCTGCAGCACCGATCAACCCGTAATCCTGCGCCATTCGCGGTTCGGTGAAAGCGGTCTCGAGAAGTCTCTGGTATTCAAACTCATCCTGTGTCCGGGATGGAATTCGAGACAGGCCCGCTTCCACCTTCACATCCTCCGGATCGAGCGGAGGGTTGAGAAGAGCCCCGGCATGAACCGTCAGGGCGCGTCTCCAGTGTGACGACGGGGCCACCACTTCGAACACGGTCGTACGGTACCCGGCCCTGCTCCGGGCAATACCCCCGAGGACATGGAGACTGCGCCGAAAATCCTCGTTCCCGCGGGTTAAGAGCGACGCCATGAGCTGTGCCACCCCCGGATCGTCGTCCAGCACCCCCGCTTCCACGTGCGCCTGAATCGACAGAACCGGCTGAGTCCTGAATTCGTTCACAAGCACGGTCATCCCGTTTTTCAATACGACCCTTGTGACGTGCGGGGTCTCCCGATATGTCGTAACATGATCGAGAAAAGGCGCCCGGCCGGCGCGCTTGGGCTTCCTAACCTGTGAGGGAGAGCTCGAAATCGTGAACAGCAGAAGAAACGTGATTACAATAATCGTACTGCGGCTCATCGGCATACTCCGACGTTAGATATTCGAAATGAATATTAACAGATCCCGTCGCTCTCATCCTCTGCCGGCGACGGAAGGACTGCACTGGTTTTACCGGAGCTCGAATCTGTAGATCCCAAACGATCGCGTGCCGGCATAGACGTTTGTCGGGTTTTCAGGATCTGTCACCAGACAGTAGACCGGCGAATCGTATTCCTCGGAGGACACTTTCTCCCAGGTCTCGCCGCCGTCTCTTGAGTAGTATATGCCGCCGGAACTCCCGTCTGCGGAGACTACCCTCTCGCCTGTATCCCCCAGAAAAACAATCGAGGAGACGTCAAGGCCCAGTCTTCCGTCATTGACACGCTTCCAGTGCACTCCGCCGTTTTCCGACTTGTAGAGGCCGCTCGAGGTGGCGGCGAAGAGATTGTCCTTGTTCGAAGGAGAGATAGCCACCATCCTGATCATGGCGCGGTTCGGAAGCCCGTATGACGAGATGACACTCCACGTCGTTCCCTTATCCCAGGAGCGCATGAGCCCGAGGCTGCTCCCTGCATACACCAGTCCTGGAGTGGTTTTCGATGGGGTGATGCACCACACCTTCGGACTGAGGCGGCTCTGGGGCGGGACGCGGAAGTCCAGCGAACTCAAAGGGCTTCTGTAGATTCCCAGGTCTGTTCCCGCATACACGACCGTACCGCCGGCATCGAGTGCAAGACTGTAAACAGTGCGTTTGGCGACAGCGCCCTTCAGTTTCGTCCAAGTGGAAGAATTGCCTGCCTGCCAGTACAGGCCCTGCGCGGTCCCTGCCAGCTTGCCCTGCGTTCCGGGAAGTATCAGAAACGAAAGCACCCTTGTGCCGGGTGTGATAAATGATGATTGCCACGCATCGGTCCGGCTGTCGTACGAATATAACCCGCCCCTTCCCGAGCCCACTCCTGCAATGAAACTCCCGGATGTAATGGAATCCGGAACAATCCACGAAATCTGTTTGTGTATGAAACCGCGGTTTGACTCCGACCAGTTCTTGCCCCGGTCTTCGCTCAGCAGCACTCCCTGGTACTCGGTCCCGATAAGGATCCGGCGGTTGTTGCCGGGATCAACCTGGATAGCATTGACTGTGACGTTGGAGGATGTCAGGCGCCGCCATTTCACGCCATTATCGTTGCTGACAAAAAGACCCTCGGTGGTACCGGTATAGACCGTGCTCGGATCGGCAGGATCGATGTAAACAACCTGGGCGCGGATGGTAAAACGCGCCGGGTGAACCCGGAGCCGCGACCACGTCTGGGCACGGTTGGAGGAGCGGTAAACGCCCGAACAGGCGCTTGAATAGACCACAGCCGGATTCTTCGCGCTGATAGCAATCGAGAAGACATCCGAATCGAGGGGCATCCCCTTGTCAACCCTGATCCAGGTCTTGCCGAAATCCGATGATTTGTAGCCGAGCCTCCACGTTCCCACGTACAGGAGATCAGGGTCCACGGGATCTATCGCGACCGATTCCGCCTTCTCGAAGACTTTCCCCCCTACCTGTTTCCAGGTCTGTCCCCCGTCAACAGTCACGTAAGCTCCGCTGAGAGTGCCCGCAATCATGATCTCGGGCCGGCTCCTGCATATCGAAAGATCGCGCACCGCGAGAGACGGCACCGGCAGCGCCACCTGCTTCCATGAGGTCCCGGCGTCCGTTGATTCGAACAGCCCTCCTCCTTCAGAATAGCGGTCCCACGCGCCGGCATAGATATGATTCGGTTCCGTCGGATGCTGAACGAGTGTGTCAATCACGAAAGAGAGGCGGCCGATCCCCGGGTGAATCAAACCCCATGAACGCCCTCCGTCAGAGGACCTGTAGATCGTTCCGCTGCTGGTTCCGATGTAAACCACCTGCGGATTGGCTGCATTTATCAGAAGCGAGCGGACATCCCCGCCAAAAGGGCCGATTCTCTCCATCTCGGCCGGCGTGCGCGTGTCGCCAGCCTCTGCGCCGGCCGAGATCAACAGCACAAAAGCCAGTAATCGCGAAATGCCTCTCAAAAACATGTAGCGAGTATAGCAGATAAGGTGGGCCGGAAAGTGAAAAGTGCCGAACGTTTCGTCCGGCACTTTTCATCCATCCGTGAGTTGACCTTCGAATGCTTAACGCACCGTTAATTCAATCTCGACGCGGCGGTTAAGCCTTCTTCCGGCAGCGGTCTTGTTGTCGCCGACAGGATTATTCTGGCCGCCGTTGGTGATAGTCATCCGGGAAGACTCAACTCCCTGTTTCTCCAGGTAGGCGACCATCGCTTTTGCACGGCGCTCGCCCAGAGTCTTGGATCTCTCGCGGCTGTCGGTATAGCCGATAACATTGGCATGCAGCGTCGGATCATTCTTCATCCGCACTGCCAGGTCATCCAGAATGGCTTTCGCGCAGTTGTCGACCCTTGTGCCGCCCGGTGCGAAGAAGCCGCATTTCTCCTTGGTAACGCTCAACCGCTCGGAGACATTCACGGTCATGCTGCACGAGGCCTTGTCTTTGCCGTCATCAACGGTGGCGGTGACGGTGTAGCTTCCTGCCCTGACGCCGGCCGCATTGAACGTCGCGGTTTCACCGGTGCCGCTTACCGTACCTCCGGTGGAGGTCCATGTGTAGGTCAGGGGCGCTCCCTCAGGATCGGTCGCCCTGGCACGCAGTTCGATGGTGCTTCCCGAGGCCACATCCATCGTCGTAGTCAGGCACTCGATCGTGGGAGGCTTGTTCGGGATGATTCTTTCGCGAACATTCCCCTTCGCCGAAGCCGTCGCGGTCGCCTCGCCGTCGCTGACGGTGCAGGTTACCGTGTATTCACCCGGAGTTCTTCCTTCGGAACCAAACGAGATCTGAGGACCGGTGGCAGCAAGACTCTGGCCATTGACCGACCACGAGTAGGTCAGGGGATCGTTGTTGGCATCGGTAGCCGCACAACGCAGATTGACCGTATCGCCCTGCGTGACATCGAACGTCGCCGGTTCCACCGAGGCGGTCGGAGGATAGTTCTTCTTCAGAACGGTGATCTCGGTCGAACAGGTCACATCGTGCTTCCCGTCCGAAACCGTCACCGTCACGGTGTACTTTCCGGGAGCCACATCGGTAGCATCGAAAGTGGCGGTATCGTTGTTGCCCGTCACTTTGCCGCCGGTACTGGTCCAGGAATAGGTAAGGTTATCACCGTCAGGGTCAACTGCACTGGCACGCAGCGTCGTCGATTCGGTCTGAAGAATCGTGCTCTTGGCGGCGTTGCAGGTTACCGTCGGGGGATCGTTCTTTCTGATGCCGATGGTGCCCTGAACGACGAAGCCATGGTAGTTCGCCCCAAGTGCTCCGATAGCCGGATCGTCATCGACGTGCCGGACCGATGCCTGGTAGCCGGCGCCGAGAGACAGCCATCTCGCGGGGAACACCCTTGCGCCGATGATTATATCCATCGGGCTGCTCGGATTCAGGTTAGCACTCCCGGAACCGTAGTATTCAGTCCCGCTGATTTCTGCGATGATTCTGTAAGGCTTGTACGCCGGAAATTCGACACCGCCACGATAGAGGAATTCGTTCTGGAAATCAGCCAGTTCCGCCCCGGAGCCGTTCACGCTCGGCTCAGTCAGGAACTGCGTCCCTGCATTGAGATGGAATCTCGCGAAATCCCCTGCGGTCTTCGAAAACAGCATTCCAAACCCGCCGGAGTACGATCCATTCGACAATCCTCGCGCAAGGCCCACGGACGAACGGTGTCCGGGGATCGTTCCGAAGCCGGTCAGAGCCAGACTAAGAGGTTTCCCCCCGCGCTCGGACAGGAGGTTGAACTTGAGCCCGAGATGCACGTCACTTCGCCCGGTCGCCACAGGAACATCCATGAACGGAGCCGTTTGACTGAAGTACGTAACTCCAGTAGGGGTTGTAGCCGGAATCGGCAGACTTCCAGGCGTCCGGCGATAGGCGAGAATGTTGTCCGCCTCTATGCGCCTCTGAACGTCGTAGGACAGGAAGCCTTCGAAGCGATCAACTATGCCGACGGCAACACCGGCAACCGCTCTCCCTATCTCCAGTTGGCCAGGATCACGATTGAACTGATCATAGCCGAAGGTAAAATTCGTTTCGCCTGCCCGCAATGTCTCTGCGTCCCACACCTTGAACAAGCCCGTTGTGCCGTCAAGGCTGGCCGCCGTCCGTCGCTTCTTTCCCTCCTGCTGGGCGAACGCTGCACACCCGAACAGGAAGAAAATGAATACCGCCGCGAGAACTCGCACACACCTACTGTTCATGTTAGCCTCTCCACTCTGCTAGGTCTCTGATCTGAAGCCGTATAAACCATCATGAGCATTCCAGCTTTATCGTCTGACCTGCAAATGCCAGACTCAAAGTTGCTAAATGTTAAACCTCGCAAAGTATAGCACCCCCGCCAAATGCAGTTCAAGAAAAGATAGATCCTTTAAAATTCGATCCAACTCTGTATTGGTTTTGCAGAGCAAAACGCGACGGTCTCTGCCGCAGCGCAGCGTTTCGCGGCAGAGACCGGTCGTCACTCCAGAAGATCGCTCAGCGTCACCAGTTTTCCTGATGAACTGGCTGCGAAACTCTCCGCCGTTGACGCGTCTTTGAAAGCGACAATCCCGCTTTGGCGCGGCGTCGGGACGTTCTCGCACCTGACAAACTGGACCTGTTCCGCGGGAACCAATGTCTTTGAACGCACATCCATGACATAGAATGCGGAGATCTTCTTCCTGCCCACCTTCCTTGCACTTTCCATCAGGCAGGAAAAATCATCGAATTTGCGCACAAACCCATCATTAGTGATGAATTCAGCGGCATACTGCAGATCAATTATCGGAGACTTGCAGTAATAGCAGACGTCGTTGGACGAGATATTGACCGGCTCGACCGGAGCTTTTTCGCATCCGGCGGAAAAGATCAGGATGCATAGGGCGAGAACAACCGAAAGGAGGCCCCGCACTGCATCCGGCAATATGTCGGTTTTTCCTAAACGGATCTGGTTCATAGATATCCCTCATATTTCAGGTTTGACATACGGCAAGGGATTGCCTGGGCCCGGAACTGCCGAGATACCTTTGTGGATCGACATTATAACCCTTTTTCCGTTCCATCTCTATCCCGCAGAGAATCGAGAAAGTGTCGAAGGAGCTCTTGAACTGCAGAAACAGATGGGTTATGATTCGGCACCTTTGGAGAGGTGGGGTCGTAGTTCAGTTGGTTAGAACGCCGGCCTGTCACGCCGGAGGTCGCGAGTTCAAGTCTCGTCGGCCCCGCCATAAGCTGCACGAACTGGAAAGCTTATGGCGCCGCCTCTCGACCCGCCATCAGGCCTGCGCCTGCACCACGGGCGTGCCGCCTTCCCAGACCAGATCCCTTCTTACGAGCGCGTGATATCCGTAAACCCGCGTGCGCATCGCTTCCCTGCGGAACTGCCGGCAACGCGCAAGGTTCGAGACATAGCTCATTTCCCACGGGGGACACCCTTCAGCATAGAGCGGACCCGGATGCTGAATCATTCTGCGTATCTTCAGCCGTATCCAGTAAGAAGCGAATTCGCGGGAAAGACTCACCACGGGTTTGTGCTTCCAGTGGTAATCAATGTAGGCTTCGGAGCGGCCGCGTTTCACCGCATATTCGATCCAGTTGCGCCGCAGGAGGCGCGAGCGGTCGAAATCGTGAACCACCCTGGCCGCATTATTGAATTCGATGCGGTAACCGGCCTCAACCAGCTGCAAGCCGAAAAGCGTGTCTTCACCTGAACCTAGCCCGCCTGCTCCCAACTCCGGGTCGAAAGCGGGCACCTGCCGCAGCACCGAACTGCTGAAGCCCATATTGGCGCCGACCAGTGATACCGGCCAGTGCGGGATTTGCGCTTCCAGGCTGGAAGCAAGCCATCCCTTGTGTGTCCGGGTCATCCAGGGCCGCATGAGCCTTGTTGACAGCATCACCAGTCCTACGGCGGCGTCACACCTGTCCTCAATGATGGGACCGGCAAGTTCCTGAATCCACGTCTCCTCCACCAGCACATCATCGTCGGTAAACAGTATTACGTCGCCTTCCGCGTGCTTCAGCCCGGTATTGCGGGCATTGCTCAATCCCGGTTTCGGCTCATACACATAATGAGCGCTCATCCGGGACAGTCTGGTTTCATTGATGATCCGGGCGGTCGCATCCGTCGACGCGTTGTCGACGACGATCAGCTGGACCCTCCAGCCCGCAGGAATCCTGCAACTGTCCAGACTTTCCAGGGTTCGCAGCAATCCTGCCGCCCTGTTTTTTGTACAGATGATTATCGAAATCGAAGGATTAAGAGGCATGCTTTTTCAGTCGGGCTGCGACTTGGGGCTGCCGGGCCCTGCGGATGCGGGGAGACGGGGGCAGTGCTGACCAATTATAGCAGAGCCTCACAGACGAGTGAATGCGACATAGCCTGCCGCGAGGCATCAGTCGGAATGGCTGATTGCCTCTTCCGCTTCTTTCCGGACAATGAAAGCACGGTCCCATTCCCCCTTCTCGTCGGAACCAAGGATGCTTTCACATGAAGATCGCAGCCTGTCGCGTTCAGACTTCGTCATGTGCCGGAATTTCGCGAGTTTGCCCAAACTTCGGATCGCTTTCGCCCGCACGCTCGCGTTGGCGTCGGAAAGATTGTCATGCAGGCACTTGATCATCATCTGTTTCGCTTCATCGGGGAGCGTGCCGGCAGGTATCAATTCGGCGAACTTCCCCAGCGCCCGTGTCGCCGTGTCGCGCAGCTCCAGATGCGGGGACCGTGCCGCGTCACACGCCATCCCGATCGCCTTCCCTATCTCGTGAGACTTGATCTTGCCCAGCGCATACATGATAAATGCACGAAGGGTAAGATCGTCAGTCGCCTCATACGCTTTCATCATCGGATCGATCGAAGCCGGCCCAATCCGCCCGAGA
Organism: Acidobacteriota bacterium; assembly: GCA_012719355.1. Lineage (GTDB taxonomy): Bacteria > Acidobacteriota > UBA6911 > UBA6911 > UBA6911 > UBA6911. Next base: position 3,512 of record JAAYAM010000164.1, on the reverse strand, counting down.
ACATGTGCGACGGCCCACTGAGCCTTGATGTCTCCGGCGTCGAGACGTTCGATGAGCATCGGCAAAATCCATGGGCCGAACCCCACAGCCAGATTTATCGCGTAATCGACGACCGGAGCGAGTTCGGGGCGGTCGAGAACGTCGATGTAAAAGAGTGTCGTTATCATCTCAAACAGAGGCGCAGATTCACTCGCCCCGAGCTTGGTTATTTCAATCGCGGCAAGATCCAGCCCTTTACGGATCTCTTCGGGCTTCGTGCTCGAAAGAAGTGCTCTTATGGTTCGAAAGGAATCATCCGGCATCGTGATCCTCCTTCTGAGACGGGTTTGCGGCCGGGCACTCCTGTTCGCCGGCCATGTATTTCACATTCCCTGGATCATCCGGGTCAGCGCGGGAACAAGTCCCATCAGCCGGGCATAAACCGTGAGCTGTCCTCGATGGTACATCTCCTGGGAGATTCCGTGGTGAAGCCACTGGATCTTCGTTCCGGGAAGACCGTCGAAGCGCTCCATGAACTGCCAGAGTGCAAGATCGCCGGCAGCACGGAATTTCCGTTCGGCATCATCCATCTGTGAAGCCAGAATGTCGAGCAGTTCGCGTTTGCTTTTCGCCTGATAGGCGGCAGAAGCATATTTCTCCAGCAGATCCGGCCACGGCATCCGCTTCATGTTCGTATCCGGCCTGGTCAGTTCGCCGGTCATCATCATCGAGACTTCCAGGATGTGCCATATCAGCTCGCGCACCGAGCGCATCTCCGGCGTCGGGCGAAAATCGAACTTGTCCTCCGGGATGTTCTCTACCTCGCTGATGATACCCGAGCGGACGTCGCGCCAGGCCTCGAGGGTTTCTTCAAGAAAAGACTCCAGGTGCTGATATCTGTCTTTGCTCTTTGGTTTTCGGGCCATTGCATCCCCTTACGCATCAATCAGGTCTCAGACGAAGTATCCGGTCATCTTCAGCCGCGGGAGAACTTCTCCCGTCGCGGTTAGAAGTCGAAACATAGATGGCGCCGTCGGGCCCGATCGCGACCGCGCGGAGCCTGCCGAAAACTCCCTGCAGAAGCCGCTCCTGGCTGACTACCTTGCGGCCTTCGAGCCGCACCCGGATCAAGGTTTCGCCTCTGAGGCATCCGAAGAAGAAATCTCCTTTGAATGCCGGGAAAAGCGAACCCGTATAAAAGCGCCCGCTTGCAGGCGCTACCGCGGGAGTGTACTCGAGCAGCGGAGACTCCATCCCTTCTTTTGTCTCGCCGTGGTGAATGACGGGCCAGCCGTAGTTCTTCCCTCTCTCGACGATATTTACTTCGTCTCCCCCGCCCGGGCCGTCGTTGCCCGAAGGCCCATGCTCGGTCTGAAACTGCAGGCCGGTCCCCGGCTGCCAGTCTATCCCCTGCGCATTGCGGTGACCGTACGACCAGATCTCCGGGCGTGCGCCTGACTTGCCTGCGAAAGGATTGTCGGCCGCGGCCGACCCGTCTTCCTCCAGCCGCAGCGTCTTGCCTGCCAGCGAGTCGAGTTGCTGGGCAAGTTTCCGTTCGGTTGCGTCACCGGTCGTCACGTACAGTTTCCCGTCAGGACCGAACGAGAGACGGCAACCGGCATGGTAACGGGCAGCGGGAAGATTCTCGATAATTGTTTTCGGCTGCGTGAGCGAAGAGCCGTCGAAGACATAGCGGGCCACCCTGACCCGAATGCCGTCATCGGTGTTGTATGCATATGAGAGGAAGACGCTGCGGTTTTCGGCGAACCGCGGATGCAGGACGAGATCCATCAATCCGCTTTCGCCGCTTTCTTCGACATCTGCTATGACCGCGACGGGCTCGGCGCGGAGCTTGCCGTTCTCAACCAAACGCACACGCCCCTGCCGTTCGGTAATCAGCATATTTCCTTCGGGCGTGAATGCGATCGCCCAGGGAACCACCAGGTTGCTGACCACGGTATCAACGGTGAAGCTGGTCGACGAATCAACGGTCCGGAGCACCTGGCCCGACTGCATTCCGGGCGGAGCGCCCTTGCAGCCGATCACCAGGAAAATCACGAGAAGGCCACCTGCGTACAAACGCATGCTTCACCTCCCGCGGACTCTTATGCCTTACATGTACATCGGCCGCCCGGCGTTGAGCGCCAGCCAGCCACGGACTATCCTGTAGATAAACCATACACTGATGATTGCCAGCGGCAGCCACGCGATGATGATGCCGATCCCAAACGTGATCAGCACAAAGCCGAGGCAGAGTGCGACCCAGAGCGCACCGTACCAGAACGTGCGTATCTGCCATCGGAAGTGAGACTCGAGCCACGTGCCGCGCACTTCTCCTCGTTTCACGTAGTTGATTATCACCGCGACGATCGAGGGCCAGCCGACAAGAAACGCCCCGAAAACCGTAGCGGCGGTAAGAATCCCGGTAAGCAGGCTGAGCGCATGCAGCCCGTAGATAACATGCGTCCAGGTAGTCAATGAACTGGTACGCTGCTCGATATAGTCCGACATGTTTTGATCACCTCAACGGTCTTACCAATATTGTTACGCAGAATCGCCCCCGATACCAGCCGGAGACGAGGCCTCAGAACAAAATCCCTAAGCCCGGCCTTCGACGCGTCTGACGTGTCCGCGTGTGATGTCTTTGATCGTCGGGGTTCCGGCAAGCTGCATTACCATCCCGAGCTCGGTCTTGAGCCGCGAGTACACCGAATTCACTCCCTGGACTCCGCCGAGTGCCATGCCGTAGAGTATCGGCCGTCCCAGCGCCACAGCGTCGGCCCCGAGAGCGAGTGCGCGGAAAACATCCTGACCGCGCCTGACGCCGCCGTCCATGATCACGACTCCCTTCCCGCCGACAGCATCCGCGACGGCCGGAAGCACGCTGATCGCCGCATCTGTATTGTCAATCGCTCTTCCTCCGTGATTGGACACCCATACTCCCGCGCAGCCGCGCCTGACGCATTCAACCGCCATTTTCGGCGAGAGCACGCCTTTGATAACCACGGGGAGACCGGACTCCTTCATGCAGAAGCCCACGTCATCCCAATTCAAGTCAGTCTTCAGTTGCGACGCGCTGCGCGGATCGACTCCCGGAGTCTTGACTCCGTTCCCCGCGCCGAGTGCAGGAGCCTGGATGCCCAGCCGTATCGTCCTTTCGCGGTTACTGAATGTGGTGCTGTCGACGGTCACGACAATTGCGCTGTGCCCCGAATCTCTGGCCCGCACCAGGAGTTCACGGGCGTAATCCCGGTTTGCCGGAAAATAGATTTGAAACCACTTCGGTCCTGACCCGCCCTGCGCTATTTCCTCCATGCTCAGGTGCGAGACCGAACTGTTGACGTAGAGGGTGCCGGCCAAACCTGTCCCTTTTACATTCGGAATCTCCTTCAACGCGTGCGCTATTCCCTGCCCTCCCATGGGTGCGGTGATAACCGGCATGGAAAGGCGCGAACCAAGAATGGTCGTGGTCATATCGGGCGCCTTGACCCCCGCAAGATAATCCGGCTCGATCACCCAGGCATTGAAAGCCG
>JAAYAM010000163.1 GCA_012719355.1 Acidobacteriota bacterium | reverse complement strand
TCTCCGCCCGTCCTTTCTGAGCTATTGGGAGATAACCCAGAAAAGTATAGGCTAGGTTGATTGGGGTGGGTCCCTTTTGCCCTGTCACTCCCACCTCTGGTGGGCCCGTTTTACGTTAGCGAAATCAGGGAAAAAGGAATTAAGTCCTCATGATAAACCGCACCATCGAAGACATCAGGGTGGCTCTCGAGGGCGGCTTCAATATCCTGAATGCCCCGCTCCACACAATTGAGAAGATAGTCGAGGAAGGCATGGGACTCAGATTTAAGTAATGATCCGTATCGAGAACAGCTACCCCGGCTACTGCCTGCTATATATGGAAGAGGAATGCGAGAAGTGAAAATATTCAGCGACGGAGATGCATCGGTCATCAAATGTGCGATTGAGGACGCAGTTAAGTACAACCGGCTAATCGTGAGCAGCGAGATGGTTCCCGATTGCACACATCAGCCGGAGGATGTGCGGATCGCGGCCGAAAAGATCATGCTTTTCGATGCCCTCCGGATTCGGCTGGGAAGGAACCGTCTGAACCGCCGCAGGATCTCCAGGCTGAAGAAACAGAACCGGCCCAATGGAACCCCAGGGCGTGTCTCGAATAATGCGGCAGGAACTGATGTGGACGCGTGAGGCCGTGTCCTGTCGGAGGCTGCCTTTATAAGAAATAGGAGCCGATCGATGTTCGTATCGAAGGAAAGTAAAACAGCTGAGATCAACTGGGAAGGCTAGGTCAATTGATTGAAATGAATCCTGAAGACATTTGTTCCTGCGGCCATCGCTACTCCGAGCACCGGATTTTGTGCACCTGCGGAAAGCGAGTGGCCAACTGCGGACACGCGGCCGACGAGTGGGATACGGCCTGCTTCCATCAGGATGATGGGAAGTACTGCAGGTGCGGCAGGTTCAGGCAGGCCGCAGATTCACATCCCCCTGCAGTGCAGGAAACCGAAGATGAGAGACAGCGCAAATGAGTGCACAGAAAAGAAAAGCGCAGCTGAAGAAATTCGTTGAAGAGTGCGCGATTCAGCGTAAAAGCGTTGATCGCACGATGGCCGAAGTTATCACGGCAAAACTCTGCCTCTCCGCGGCAATTGGGTTGAGCGCCGAGGACGTGATCACCCGGATCGAAAAGACTCTCGGGGATTACCGGGAGATCCTGATCATGGAGATCGAGGAGAAATGCGGGAGCGGCCGTAGTGGGGAAAAATAGCAGTAATGCAGTATGTCCCGATCAAAACCCTTTGCGAAATGACCGGCCTGCACGAGAAGACGATACGCCGATTGATCCGCAAGCACGGCATGCCGATCCATCGGTTGAGCCCGCGAGGGAAGATTCTCGTGGAGATGGGCGCGTTTACCCGATATATGGAATCCACCAAGGTCTCAGTGCAGCAGGATCCCCTGCTGGCGGAAGTCCTGAAGGACCTTAGAGATTTCATGCGGAGGTGAGCGATGGGAGTGGTAGTCGTAGAGATCCCGGAAGGAAGCGACAAGTGGTACGTGCGGGTCAAGTGGCCGGTAGCCAAAGGGAAAGTGTTCTTCCGGAAGACCAAGCTGATAGGATCCGGCGAAAAGGGCAGGGAGGCCGCGGAGTACAAGGCCCGAGTCCTCGACGAAGCGTGGATGAAGTACGGAACCGACGCAGTAAAGCTGATCGAACTGCCGGACGCGCCCGCAGCGCCTCAGCAGCCAGTCGAGGAAAAGGCGGCAGTCCCGACAGTGAGCGAGTACGCTCCGAAGTTCCTGCAGAGGATGAAGGCGGCAGGGCTGAAACGCACGACGTATTCCTGTTATGAGACCAACCTGCGGGTCCATATCTGCCCCGCCCTCGGAGATATCGGCGTCGACAAGCTGAACTATCCGGCAATCGCGGACTTCCTCGCGGGCAAGGCGGAGGCAACCTACTCCACGGCCCGATTTCGTAACCGGGAAAAGGAGCAGAAGAAACGAAAGAAGCGCCCTGCCGGGAGAGACCGCAACTATAGCCGCGATACGATCCGGATTATGTGCGCGACTCTCCGGGCGATGATGACGGAAGCCGTGAAGGACCAGATCATCACTATGAATCCCGTTGTGGGCTTATCAAGATTTTACAGAAAGAAGAAAAAGGACAGAGTCGTGGGCAGATCCGACATTTTCCAGACGGTAGAGGATCTCCACAATGTCGAGGACCAGATCGCGTTGCATTACCCGGAATATTATGAGTTCACCCTCAGCATGTCGCGCGAAGGAATGAGGATCGGCGAAGCGGTCGGGCTCGACCGGGAGGACTTCGATTCGGGACGCCGCACGTTCAACATCAACAAGAATGTGCCTTCCGGGACG
>JAAYAM010000162.1 GCA_012719355.1 Acidobacteriota bacterium | reverse complement strand
GAGCCACATCGCGTCGTTCCCAGGCTGCGACTACCTGCTGGGTTACGCCGAGCCTTTTTTCCAATTCCACCTGAGTTAAACCGGCGCGCAGCCGTGCTTCGGCGATGCGCCTGCCGAACTCCGAAGGTTCCTTCTGAAGAGACTTATCCGTGTTTCCCATGACGTCAGTATAAACGTCAGTTTTTTGGAGGATGGGGAATGAGGAAATTATCTCTTGTATGGCTACAACAGATTAAGGATTCTTGTCGCGTTAGCCGCGACAAAATCCTGAGTTGGACTAAATCCGGGACGCACCATTTGGTTTTCGGATAAAGATTTTAATAGATCGTTATAAGAAATGAAACGTTGTTTGCAGGAGAACTAGACCTGTTCAGTGGGAAAGTAGGGTGGTGCAGGGAATAGAAAAAGGGTGCTGGGACAGACCTGTAGCAGAAAATGCTGAAATGCTGAAAGAATTTGGGCTTGCGGTGTATCTTGTTCATGGTGGAGCTCTCCGCTGAGGATATAGGCACTCGATTTCGAGCAACAGGCCGATCTTGCAATACGGGCAACGGTCTGGGGAACGTGAAGTCAGCAATGGAACGAGAGTATTTGGCAAGGCGGTGTCAAAAGGCGAGTCAGGTTGAAGAATATGGGAAAGCAAATCGCGGGCTTGATCTAATTGCTTGCGACAAGAGCCGCTCCAAATTCCGTAATAGCGTACCTTGGTGCATCCTCGTGGAAGTACGTGTTGGAGGAATCGGCTGATAAATTCGACCGCAGGTATCGTAACGTGACGCTCCTCCTGAGTGCGGTTATCACGATATCGGAATGTGATCTGGCCATTCTCGATCCGCTCAAGGCGGTTGTTTGTAATGGCGACTCGGAATATGTATCTTCCCAGATATTCGAGCACCTTCTGCCCTGAACCAGCAGGTTGGCAGTGCACCACCCATTTTTTCTTCCAGACGATGCCGGGAGTCTGTTCAAGAAGGCCGGCCTTTTTAAGGGCTGCGCATACTTTGGCACGGAAGATGACAGAAAGAGCATCTACGGGAACCAGAAAGGCCGGATTCTTTGCTTTAATCCACTCGGCACCATCGCGGGAGAATCCACCTGCGGTTGCCAGGAAATGAACGTGAGGATGATACAACATGGCTCGCGTCCATGTGTGCACCACCCCCATGAGCCCCAACCGCCCACCGACGTAACGCGGGTCATCGGCAAGCTTCTGCAAAGCTGCTGCCGCGCAGCGCATGAGTAGTCCGTAAATCTTATTCTGGTGAGCGAAGGCCAGTGTACGTAATTCTTTGGGTAACGTAAAGGTGAGCAGATAGTGCTGAGTTGGCAGCAGCCGGGCACGCTGCCTTTCCAGCCAGCGCTCGGTCTGTTGCCTGTGACACTTTGGACAGCTACGGTTGCCACACGAGTGATAGACGTAGACTTTCCGCCCGCACTCGCGGTTGTCGCACTGTTTGATATGGCCTCCAAAGTACGGCGTACGGCACGCCTCGATGTCACGCATGGCGCGGGTTTGACTGGGAAGCAATCGATTCCCAAAGCGCGCGCGATACGCCGCACCATGGAGGCGGAAAATATCCGCCACCTCGAACATCGAAGACCTCCGGAAGAGGCTAGAGGCCTTCCATGAGTTGGTTGAGCGGATCGGTCAGAGTAGCCCTTACCTCCTTGGTTAAATGCGTATAGATCTGGGTGGTTCGAGGGCTGTTATGACCGAGGTTCTCCTGAATGATTCTCAGGTTGATGCCAGCTTCCAGTAAATGAGTGGCATACGAGTGTCTCAGCGTATGGATGTGTGCCCGTTTGCTGATACGGCTGGCCTGCAGTGCCTTGCGGAAAGCACGATGTAAGGCACTGCAGGTAACAGGGGCGCCGTTTGGTGCAATGTTGTTCTGTCCCTGTATTACCGATGGCTGTGCGGGAAACAGCCATCGGGGCGAATGATGCGTACACCAAAGTGAGCGCAGCATTTTCAGTAGTGGTCCTGGCAATGGCACGTATCTGTCTTTTTTCCCTTTGCCGCCATGGATATGTAGCATCATCCGGTCACTGTCTACGTCGGAGACTCGCAGTTTCGCTCCCTCCAAGAGCCGCAATCCGCAGGCATAGATTGTTGTCAGGCAGGCACGGTAGACCGGAACCTTTACTGCAGACAAAATGATACGGACTTCTTTGCGACTCAGGACCACCGGCAGCTTTTTTTCATAGGCAGGGCGGACAAATTGCAGAGTTGGCCATTGCCGTTGTAGTGTATGTTCGTAGAAAATCTTGATTGCACAGAGCGCAATCGTGATCGTCGCAGGCCCAAGTGCTTTTTCATTAATGAGATAAAGGAAGTATTTGCGCAGATCTTCCTCGGTTAACTGGTCCGGACTTCTGTGGTAATACTCAGCTAGTCTCCGAACCGCGGCTATATAGGCTTCCTGAGTTCTTGCAGAAAGCCCTCGTAATCGCATATCCTCTATCATCCGTTGACGTAACGGTGTCATGGTGCAGTATCCTTTCTAGGGAGGTGAGATCTCCCTGAGAAGGGATACTGTGCCCGACTCTTTATGAAATGCAATTAAGATTTTTTGAGCGGTTATGTGGCTTTTATCTATTCGCCGCAGGCGGATTTAGTCCAACTGGGATTTATCTGTCCCGGCTCAGCCATTGGCCGCAACCTATGTTTGGATCCGGCTTGCCTGCCAATGGCCGCGCTTGAGAATCTGAGCGGGCTGACCATCAACGACTGAATCCAGCGCCGGCCTGAGCTCTGAGCGGCGCTGCGGTTTCTGTGCGACCGGAAGACCTTGCCGGCCGTGTTTATCTCCCTGCTTCGCTCGGGGTCGGGGCGGGGGTCGCTTTTTCAGCCCCGAATTTTCGCCGGAGGGCAAGGCCCCGTCGAGACGCTCGCGGAATGGATTTCAATAAACGATCACAGGCTTCAAAGTGACGCCACTCTGCATGTCATGCATGGCTTGGTTGAGATCTTTGATCCGGTAGCGCTTGATCAGGCGGTGCAGGGGAAGCTGTCTGCTCTTCACCAGCTCGGCGAGTTCCGGTATCAGCACTTGCGGCGTGGCATCGCCCATTGAGACGCCGCCCACGAGCTTGCCCGGAAGAATGCTTTGAAAGTCGACAGGGATTTCCGTGCCCGGCGCCGGAGCTGCGACCGTGACGAAATGCCCGCGCAAGCCGAGCGCATCGATAGCGCTGCGGGCGTTTGGTGAAAAAAGTCAGCCGAGCTGCAAGCGGCTGAAATAATGACCCTTGCAGATGCCTCCGCAACTCCCTTTTCCCGCACTTGACATAGATTCTTCCATACAGGATGCTGCCACTTTTTACAGCTCATCTGGAAAAACATGAAAACATATCTAAAATCCTGGCAGTTGTTGCTCCTGATCCTGGCTGGTTGGATAAACCATCGACAGCAGGAGGTAATTGAGTATCTTCGCGCCGAAAATGATGTGCTCCGATAAAAGCTCGGCAAAAAGCGCATTTTGCTCAACAATGATCAGCGTCGGCGTCTGGCTGTGAAAGGCAAGATACTCGGACGGAAAATGCTCGCACAGCTGTCCCCTGTCGTAACTCCCGATACGATTCTGCGATGGCATCGGGAATTGGTGGCGGCAAAGTGGGATTACAGCGAGCACCGTAAGAAGATCGGACGGCCGCCTGTCTCGACCGAGATAGTGGAACTTGTCCTTCGCATGGCCAGTGAAAACCCGGGCTGGGGTTACGATCGCATACAGGGGGCGCTGGCCAATCTCGGCCACCTGATCTCAAATACCTGTGTCCGTAACATTTTGAAAGCCCATGGCATCGATCCCGCGCCGGATCAAAAACGACAATCAACATGGAAGAGCTTCCTTCAATATTATTGGGATGTCCTTGCATCAGTAGACTTTACGACGATCGAAGTC
>JAAYAM010000161.1 GCA_012719355.1 Acidobacteriota bacterium | reverse complement strand
TCTCTGATTCTCGTAAGAACCCATATAGGCTATGGTTCCCCGAACAAGCAGGACTCATTCGAGTCTCACGGTTCTCCGCTCGGTGTGGATGAAGTGAAACTCACGAAGCAGAACCTCGGGTGGCCGTCCGATGCTCCGTTTTATGTCCCTGATGAGGCATTGAAACACTTCCGCAAGGCCGTTGACCGTGGGAAGAAATACGAAGCTGCATGGAATTCCGCATTTGCGGCGTATGAGAAAGAGTTCCCGGGACCGGCAGAGGAATTCCGGCAGCTGATGCGCGGCGAGCTGCCGCCCGACTGGGCATCGGACGTCCCGGTTTTTCCGGCCGATGCCAAAGGCGTCGCCACCCGGACCGCGTCGGGAAAAGTCCTGAATGCAATCGCTCCCAGAATCCCGTCCCTCATAGGCGGTTCGGCTGATCTCAATCCGTCTACCCAGACGGTTATCAAAGGAAGCGGCGACTTCCAGAATCCGGATTACGTCGCGCAGATCCGGCAGGGAACAAGTGGAGGGGATTGGGGATACCAGGGAAGAAACCTGCACTTCGGCGTGCGGGAACACGCCATGGGATCGATTGCAAACGGGCTTGCTGCACATGGCGGCATCATCCCCTACACGGCGACCTTTTTCGTATTTTCCGACTACATGCGTCCCCCGATCAGGCTGGCGTCACTCATGGAGCTGGGAGTCGTCTTTGTCTTTACACATGACAGCGTGGGGGTCGGGGAAGACGGACCTACACACCAGCCGGTGGAACACCTCGCCGCCCTTCGGGCAATACCAAGTCTTGTCGTAATCAGGCCCTGCGATGCAAATGAAACGGCCGAAGCATGGCGTATCGCGATCGAAACACGCGACCGTCCCGTTGCTCTTGTGCTCACGCGGCAGGGGGTTCCTACTCTCGACCGGACCGTCTACGGGCCTGCGGACGGCTTGAGGCGAGGCGCGTATGTTCTGGCGGACGGGCAGGGGGAAAAGTTGGATTTGATCCTGATTGCAACTGGTTCCGAAGTGAGTCTGATCACGGCCGCTCAACAGAGACTCTTGGAAAAAGGTGTGTCGGTCCGGACAGTCTCGATGCCCAGCTGGGAACTTTTTGACGCCCAGCCGCAGCAGTACAGAGACGAAGTGCTTCCTCCCTCGGTGACGGCGCGGCTTGCCGTGGAAGCCGGTATCTCGCAAGGGTGGTGCAAGTATCTGGGCGCCGGTGGACAGATGATGGGCCTCGACCACTTCGGAGCCTCCGCACCCGGAGACGTGGTTTTTGCAAAGTTCGGGTTTACGGTTGATGATGTCGTGAACCGTGCCCTCCAGCTGCTGGGCTGAAGGCCGCCGTAGTACTAGTCGGGCAGGGGCATCTCAGATCGTGTAAAGCGTGGCAGCATCTCCTGTCGCATCGCCAGATGGTATACGAGAGACGCGATGACTATCGTGCACTGCCGGAGATCTTCCTCCAATATACGTTCAAAGGTATCCAGCTCCGTGTGCCAGGTGTGGGTCCGGTATTCTATCGGGTCCTGCAGCAGGTTGATTCCAGGGAGGCCTGCCCTGTTGAAAGAGGAGTGATCAGTGCCGCCCAGGGAACGGTTTCTTATGGAATTCACGCCTGCGACTCCGAGATCCTGGAAAGGAAATAAAATCTCCCTGACCACCGAGGCGGCCTCCGGTGGTCCGAAGACCGAGCCGCCGCGAACTCGTCCTGTTCCCGAATCGAGATTGATGTAGGCCGAAAGATTCGATAACTCCCTGCCGGGAGATTCGAATGTCCCGAAGTGGTCTCGCACGTAGGCCTTTGATCCAAGCAAGCCCTGTTCTTCCCCGCCCCAGAGCGCAATTCTGATCGTGCGCCGGGGTCTTGTCCCGAGTCTCTGGAGCACGCGTCCCGCCTCCATCATGACTGCGACGCCGGCGGCATTATCGGTAGCTCCGGTCCCCGTGTGCCACGAATCGATGTGTGCCCCGATCATGACTACCTGTTCCTTCATGTCGGTCCCGGGTATTTCCGCAACAACGTTGAACGATTTTCTCCCCTCGGGATGGATGTTGTTGAGGATATCGATCTCCATTTCAACATCCATTCCACCGGCCAGGAGGCGGCAGAGCCGTCCATAATCCTCGTTCCTGATGACGATTCCGGGCAGTGCGGTGGAAGCATTGTACGTGTAATTCGTGGAAGCACGCAGCTGCCCGTGTTCCCTTGCGGAATCGGTTATCTTTACCCGCGCCCCCTGTGCCAGCAGGAAGGCATCAATCGTCTGGTCGATCTCGTAGGGCTGCAGCCGAGGCAGCATGTCCGGCGAAGCGTCTTCGCGCTCCTTCTGGCGGCCTTTCTGATCGGAATCGTATTCAGCAAGCAGTTCGGAATCATCCCTCCTCTTGGCAGGAGAGACAAACCTGACCGGCACCACTGCCGGGGCACCTGCGAGGACGATTTTCCCCCGGACTTTCTCTCCGACGCTGTGGAGATATGCATCGAGACTCTCGCGGGTAGGGCGCGAGGGAGGAATGATCAGCACCGCATTAGCTTTGATGGTACCGCTGGTGCTGGGAGTCCAGGCAATAGCGCTGGCCTCGAGCCGGCCCCTGAATGGTGACGTGACGGCGACCGAAGTCTTCTCATTCACCCATCCGAACCTCCCGAAATCCCATTCTTCAAGCTCGGCGTGCAGCCCCCATTCCTTCAGCTGACCGAGCGCCCAGCGGCACGCGGCTTCGAAGCCCGGCGAGCCGGTGAGTCGAGGCCCATACACATCCGTGAGGCGATGGATCGTATGCATGATCCGGGAGTTCGCCGACAGTTCCTGTCGGATTCTCCTGTTCATCTCAACGTCGATCTTCTCCTGCGCGGGCAGAGAGAGAACAGTGCCGGCGGCGGCAAGGACCAGGAAAGCGAAAATCCGTATCATGGGGGGAACAATAACCCCAATCATGCGAAGTTTCACACACAATTGTGGTGACAGGCGCCGAGATTGCATTCAGTTAGGACTCCGATAAACTAGAGAGAGGAGTGCAGAGATGCCGAAAAGGATCAGACAGGCCAGACTGGAAAAACTCCTTAGGGAGAGAAAACAGAAGCTGCTCAAGGGTCTTCACGACGAGCTGTTTGAAAAGCTTGGAAGTGAATACGGGAAAGAATTTGAGAGGGGCATGGATTCAGGCGACATCTCTTTTGTCGACCTGATGCAGTCGGTCGGAATAAAGCTGGTCGATATACGGCAGGAAGAGCTCATCAAGATGGACGAGGCGGAACGCAAGCTCCGCCAGGGTACGTACGGAATCTGCGAAGAGTGCGGCAGGGAAATCAGCGAAGAACGACTGGCTGCGCTCCCTTATGCGGTGCGATGCGTTGAGGATGAGGAGCGCTACGAACAGACGAAAATCCGCGGACGGGGACCAACGATGTAGACTTGTTTTTACTCTCCCGAGGGCGCACTTTCCTTGACATGCACACTGAAGTATAGAGAATAGGGTGACGTTTATGAAAAGGAGCCTATAGATGACCACGACCCGCACTGTAGACCGTTCTGCCCCATATGCATTCACCTCCGAATCAGTTACTGAAGGACATCCCGACAAAGTTTGCGATTATATCGCCGATTCGATCCTCGATGCGTATCTGCAACGGGATCCCAATAGCCGGGTAGCATGTGAAGTGCTGTGCAAGGAAGAGAACGTCGTCATAGCAGGCGAAATCACTTCGAGCGCCGAAGTGGATCACGAGGCCGTGGCAAGACAGGCTATCCGGGAGATCGGGTACACTGACCCCTCCATGTCCTTCAATGCTGAGGGGGTGCGGATAAGCCAGTTCATATCGAGACAATCTCAGGAGATCGCGCAGGGAGTCGACTTCGACCGCAACATGGAACACGAGCAGGGTGCGGGGGATCAGGGGATCATGTTCGGATATGCCACTGACGAGACTCCTGAACTGATGCCGCTGCCGATTCTTCTTGCGCACCGCCTGGCCAGCGGGTTGGCTGAAGACCGTCGCAACGGAAGCCATGCCTGGCTCCGTCCGGACGGAAAGACGCAGGTTTCTGTCCTGTATGAGGACAACAAGCCGGTTGCCGTTACCGATGTAATCGTCTCTCCGCAGCATTCGGAGGTGGTGTCCCGTGAATCGATCGTCTCGTATGTCGTGGAGTCGCTCGCTCCGCGCATCCTCGGGAACTGGTTTACGAGCAAGATCCGGTTCCACGTCAACCCTACGGGAAGCTTCGTTCTTGGGGGCCCTTCGGCGGATGCAGGCGTGACCGGCAGAAAGATCATCGTGGATACCTACGGCGGCGCAGGCAGGCATGGCGGCGGCGCCTTCAGCGGAAAGGATCCCTCAAAGGTAGACCGCAGCGGCGCCTATTTCTGCCGTTACATCGCCCGCGAACTGGTCAAGCGGAGGCTCGCTCACCGGGCGGAGATACAGATCTCTTACGCTATTGGTGAAGCTCACCCGCTTTCGGTCAAAGTGGACACATTCGGGACCGGCGATGCGGCGGAAGCTGCCGAGTTTGTCAGGAATCTTGACTTCCGGCCGGCGGCGATCATCGAGCGCTTCAAGCTCCTCAGGCCCATTTACCGGCAGACGACCAACTACGGGCATTTTGGGAAACCCGGGCTGCCGTGGGAAGAGTAATGACTAAATGATGAAGAAAATCCGGTTCCCGTTGTGAACGTTAACTCCTGAAGAGTGAACCTGAAAGCGGGAACCGGTCGAACCGCCACCCCCTTGACAGAAGTCCGCAAAAGAGTTATAAATCACTGCTTATATCTCTCGTGATAAAGGGATGTGGACATTTGGATTTGCCTCGCCAGAATAAACGAAGAAGAACACGGCTAAGCCACTTCCTGTTCCATACCACAACGCACTTATAAGAGTTCAAAAAATACGGGTCCCTATCCCGCTCTGCGGGCTGGATCTATTTCAGGAGGAATGAATGTCATTTGACGTCAACGAAACGCACCCTGCAGCTGAGGAGCCTCGTCCGGACAACGCCGGGCAGAATGAAGCGGCTGCTGGAGCCGGAGCCAAGGAGGATGAATCCTTCGAGAATCTCCTGGCAGCTTATGAAGGAAGAACCCAGAGTTTTTCCGAAGGGGAGGTAATCAGAGGCAAGGTCATCGCCATCTCAGGCGGTGGTGTTATTGTCGATGTCGGATTCAAGTCCGAGGGTATTATCCCCATTGAGCAGTTCATGAATGACCGGGGACAGGTCACAGTTCAGACGGGGGACTCCGTAGATGTCTTCCTCGAGCAAACCGAGGATGCGAATGGATATGTGGTGCTTTCCCGAGAGAAAGCCGAGCGCATGAAGATCTGGGACGAGATCGAGCGCGCTTATCGCGAAGGGACTGTGGTGAAGGGCCGTGTTATTGAGCGGATCAAAGGCGGCCTGGCCGTCGATATCGGGGTCCGCGCTTTTCTCCCCGGATCCCAGATAGATGTGAGGCCCGTGCGCAATCTCGACAGCCTGCGCGGCGAAGAGTTCGAGATGCGCGTCATCAAGGTGAACAAAAAGCGCGGCAACATCGTGCTCTCCCGCAAGGCGGTTCTTGAAGAATCGATGAAGGAAGAGAAAGCCAAAACGATGGAGGTGCTCGAAAGCGGCAAGGTCATGGAAGGCATTGTGAAGAACATCACCGACTATGGCGCCTTCATTGATCTCGGCGGGGTCGACGGGCTTCTCCACATCACGGACATGTCGTGGGGCCGCGTCAATCATCCTTCAGAACTGTTTTCGGTAGGCGACAAGATCACGGTGAAGGTCATCAAGTTCACCAGAGAAGACGGCAGGGTATCGCTGGGATACAAGCAGCTTACTGAAGATCCATGGCTTCATGCCGATGAGCGGTATCCGAAAAACATGCGTGTTCAGGGGAAGGTAGTAAGCCTCACCGACTATGGAGCATTCATCGAACTGGAGCCGGGCGTCGAAGGGTTGATACACATCTCCGAGATGACGTGGAACAAGAGGGTTAAACACCCGTCGAAAATCCTGGCCGTCGGCGATACGGTCGAATCCGTGGTGCTCGACATCGACGTCGAATCCAGGCGCATATCGCTCGGGCTGAAGCAGACTGAACCGAATCCATGGGATGTGATTGAGACCCGGTACGCCCCCGGGATGGTAATCTCCGGCAAGGTGCGCAATGTTACTGATTTCGGCGCCTTCATAGAGGTGGAGGACGGCATCGACGGGCTCGTTCATGTTTCGGACATCTCATGGACCAAACGAATGAAGCATCCGTCTGAGGTTCTGAAGAAGGGCGACGAGGTGCAGGCGGTTATTCTCAGCATAGATGCCGCCAACCAGAAGCTCTCGCTCGGAATCAAGCAGCTCGAACCCGACCGGTGGGAGGAATGGTTCAGCCGCCACAATCTTGGAGACACGGTGAAAGGCAAAGTGGTTCGAATGACGAATTTCGGAGCCTTTGTCGAACTCGAAGAGGGAATCGAGGGCTTGTGCCATGTTTCCGAGCTTGACGAGAAGCATGTTGAGAAGCCGACCGAGTTTCTTAACATCGGCCAGGAAGTGGAGATGAAGGTAATTAAGCTCAGCCTGCAGGAAAAGAAGATCGGGTTGAGTCTGAAGGCCATGAAAGAAGACGAGCCCCGTCTTGAATTCACATCGTACCTGGCCACGGCCGATTCGGGTGGAACTTCCATGGGCGAAAGGCTTGGCGAGCAGCTTTCACGCTTCAAGAAGCCCGAAACCGAATAACTGTTTTCCTATAAGGAAATGACTCAGAAGCGCACCAATCTGTTGCTCTGGATCGTCGTCGGTGGGGGAGCCTTCCTCTTTTTCATACTAGTCCTGCTTGGACTGGTGGTGTACTTTGCGGATGGAGGCTCCCGCAGCCTTTCCTTATCCGACGGCAAGGTCGCCCTGCTGAAACTGGAAGGGGTAATCTCAGATTCCAGAGAGTTTCTGGACGACCTCAAGGATTACGGCAACCGGTCGGGCGTTCGGGCGGTTGTTATTCGTGTCGACAGCCCCGGCGGCGGTGTTGCTGCGTCGCAGGAGATTTATGACGGCATCAAGAGATTCCGCTCCGAATCCGGAAAGAAGGTGGTGGTAAGCATGGCATCTGTGGCTGCATCGGGCGGATACTATATTGCTTGCGCCGCCGACAGAATCTATGCTAACCCTGGATCCATCACTGGAAGCATCGGAGTGATCGCTGAGTGGTACAATTACGGTGACCTGCTCAGGTGGGCGAAGATGCAGGATGTAGTGATCAAGACCGGTGCCTTCAAGGACGCCGGTTCCCCTACGCGTCCGCTCACGGAAGAAGAGAGAGCCTATTTTCAGGCTCTGATTGACACGATGTACGGCCAGTTCGTATCGGCCGTGGCGAGCGGCCGCGGCATGAAGGAAGAAGATGTACGCAAGCTTGCCGACGGCAGAGTGTATGCAGGTGAGCAAGCTAAGGAGGACGGTCTGGTGGACGAGCTAGGCGGTCTGGAAGATGCAATCGCAGCGGCTGCCGAAATGGGCGGAGTTTCGGGAAAACCCGGCATCGTGGAGCCTGTGAAGAAATCTTTTTCGATTCTGGATCTACTGTTCGGGGATTCAAGTTCCGCTCTCTCGCTGAACCGCGACCGTTCAGGGTCTCACATCCGGTTTGAATATCTTTGGAGATAGACTCATGACAAAAGCAGAGTTGGTAGAGGAAGTGGCAGCCCAGTCGGAACTTACCAAGAAGGACGCCGAGGTGATCGTTCAGACTGTACTGGACAGCATCACCGAGTCGCTTCAGCGTGGTGAAAAGATCGAGTTGCGCGGTTTCGGCTCGTTCCGGATCCGCAACCGTTCATCACGCCAGGGCCGAAATCCCAAGACCGGCACGGGCGTAAGCGTGCCTGCAAAGAAAGTGCCCTATTTCAAGCCCGGGAAAGAAATCAAGGATCTGGTCAATCTCTGATGGATCGCTTGTGGACTCCCTGGCGTTTCGAGTATATCCGCAACGCCGACAAAGCTCAATCGTGTGTATTCTGCGAGATTATCGACGATACACGCGATGCAGAAAACCTTGTTCTGTTCCGGGGCGCGCACGCATTCGTGCTCCTCAACCTTTTCCCCTACACTTCAGGACACCTCATGTGTGTCGCGCGCCGGCATATCTCATCCATGACTGCCGCACGTGCTGAAGAATTGCATGAGATCATCGAACTCAGCCGCAGCTGCGAGTACGCGCTAAGGGAAGAGTATCGCCCGGATGGTTTCAACATGGGCTTCAATGTCGGCCGCGCCGCCGGCGCCGGGGTTGAACACCACCTGCACATGCACGTGCTCCCCCGCTGGGTGGGCGATTCGAACTTTGTTTCCGTAATCGGTGAAACCCGCGTCCTGCCTGAAGAATTGCCCGCCACTTACAAGAGATTGCTCCCCTATTTCGAAAAACTTTAAGGCCTGGACAGGCGAGTTTGCTGTGATTCTGGTCACACTGAAGATTATTTCCAATCTGTTTTAGCTATCCTTGCCGGCAATTTCCTGCCCGACCCTTCCGTCCCAAAGGTGCTACAGGGCAGGGTATTTCCCGAATCGACGACCATCACCATGGTCAGACGATATATAATTTACTATTATTATCTTGATAGGACTTTTCATTTTATAGCACCGTTCTTTCAACCTTTGTTTGTGGGCATCTCGATGACCGAAACACGTTGAAAACCGCATGGTTACGGGCAATAATCACTACCGGCCAAAATACCAAACGAGTTATTTTTTTGTTGAATGTGCCGGAGTGCGTGTGTTAGATTTCGGGCCCGTTGTTGAGAAAAAACAGTACGCGAGGTCGCGCGAAATCCTGACATTCAGATTTTCAGGGAACAGCAAGCAGATCGAGCATTTGCTGGCCATGGGCACCTCTATGTTTTCCACAGTTGTGGAAAACTCTGTGGAAAAACCAAGAGTAGGGCAACCGGATTTTAGGGTATTGAGCTTATGGATTTCTGGCAACACGTCCTCTCAGTCATCCAGAAACATACAAACCGGCAGAGTTTTGAAACCTGGTTCAAGCCCATAGCATATCAAGGACGTGATAATGGAACACTGCGGCTGGCGGTACCGTCCGAGATGTTCAAGAACTGCCTGCTCGAGAATTATTCAGATCTGCTGATGAAGACGGCCGGTGAAATCTCCCGGTCGCCGCTTTCGCTCAGGATTTCGGTCGAGGCGCAGCAGGCGCAGGAACAGCCGCAGGCTGCTCTCGCGGCAGCGACAGCGGATTCGGGACCGAGGCTTAACCCGAAATACACCTTCGACACGTTCGTGGTCGGGGCCAGCAATCAGCTCGCACGGGCCGCCGCGCTCGCCGTTGGGGAGCGTCCTTCGATAGCGTACAATCCCCTGTACCTGTACGGCGGCGTCGGTCTTGGAAAGACACACCTGATGCATGCGGTCGGGAACCTGATTCAGAAACGGAACAAGAGCATCCGGCTGGCTTACATGTCGTCGGAAAAGTTCATGAATGAACTGGTCAACGCGATACGCTACGATCGCACCATTCAGTTCCGCCAGAAGTACCGCAATATCGATGTCCTGTTGATGGACGACATACAGTTTATCGCTGGAAAGGAAAGAACCCAGGAGGAGTTCTTCCATACTTTCAACGCCCTCTATGACGCACAGAAGCAGATTGTCATAACCAGCGACTGCGCCCCCAAACAGATCCCGACGCTGGAAGAGCGGCTCCATTCCCGGTTTGAATGGGGGCTCATTGCGGACATCCAGCCGCCGGATCTCGAAACCAAGCTTGCAATCCTCAGGAAGAAGGCGGATGCGGAGTCGTTTGCCTTGCGCGATGAAGTGGCAATCTTCATTGCCAACGGCATTCGTTCAAATGTGCGCGAACTCGAAGGCGCGCTCAATCGCCTCAGCGCGAGGGCTTCACTTGACGGTATGGATGTCGCAGATATCGATCTGCCATACGCCAGAGAAGTGCTCAAGGGATTCACCACCGAAGAAAACCCGGTCATCTCCACTGAGGCAGTCCTCCGTGCCGTCGCCTCTTTCTTTTCGCTCAGACCGGCGCAGCTCAAAGCAAAGAACAACTCCCGCCCGATTGCCGTGCCAAGGCAGATCGCTATGTATATCTGCAAGGAACTAACAAACAATTCTCTGCCACAGATCGGCAAGGATTTCGGAGGGAAGCACCACACGACCGTTCTGCATTCCATTCGAAAAATAGACTCGCTCAGAAAGAAGGATTCGGAGATTGATGCGGCTGTAAATGCAATCGTCAAGTCACTACGCTGATCCGTCCCGAAGGAGGAAGTGATGTGGATTTACGAATACAGCAGATTCGATCAATCAGGATTCTTGCCTGAAGGGCCCTATGACACACTTGAGGAGGCGTACAGGGCCATGAGAGACCACGCCGACCGTTTCGGCACCAGAGTTAAAGGCCCGAGACAGGTCGAAGACATAGAACTCCCGACACCGACAATCAACATGCAGGCGTAGAGCCTGAAAGCCTTCCCCCCTTTGATTCTGCCGGCACGACGTCTGTCTCCAGGACTTATTAACAGGATATTCACAAGACAAGTCACCACTTTTTCAGGACTTGGGCATGTTATTCACAAGCAGCGCTTCTGAATGAATTGTGGATTTTGGGGTGTCGCCTGTTTTCCACAGAAGAGCCCTTTTTTGCACAGTGGCGCCCGGCGAGCATTCACGGGGCATCTCTCCGGAATAGCGGCGATTATCCCGCTTTTCCACAAATCCACAGCTCCTACTATTTCTACTAGTTAGTAGTTTGATTGATAGATTCAGTAGAAGAAGAAAAGACCCGCGACCGACATCTGTTTTTTGATGAAACTTCAGGCTTGAGAAGCGGTATAATCACAGGTCCGGCAGTGCAGGAATGCAATCTCTCATTTCCCCAAGGAGCGTCATTCATGAAATTCACGGTAACCAGGAACGCATTGCTGAATGAACTCAATCTGGTGCAGGGCGTAGTTGAGAAAAAGACCACGATACCGATTCTTTCAAATATTCTTCTGGAAGCCGCAGGCGAGCATATCGATATAGCCGCTACAGATCTTGACGTTACTATCCGGTGCGGCTGCCCTGCTGTTGTGCAGGCTGAGGGTACGACGACGATTTCGGCGCGGCGCCTGTTCGACATAGTGAGGCTGCTCCCGGAGAGTTCGGACATAGAGTTTTCTCTTCTGGAGAACGACTGGGTCGAGCTTCGTTCCGGAAATTCCGAATACAAGATCGTGGCGCTTCTGAAGGATAATTTTCCCTCGATTCCTGAAGCCGCACCAGCCACGGCGACGATTCCCGGGGGGCTGCTGAGAAGCATGATACAGCGGAGCATGTTTGCCATCACGCAGGAGGAATCACGCTATTCGCTCAACGGGGCGCTTCTCGCACTTTTTCCAAACGAAATCCGGATGGTTGCGACTGATGGCCACAGGCTGGCGCTGGTGAGCAAGAGTATGGAGGTACCCGGGATCGATGCCGAGGTACGGGCGCTCATTCCGCGCAAGACCCTGGTAGAGATTCTGAAGCTGATCGGCGACCAGGACGTCTTCATCGAATTCGGCCGCGACGAAAACCATCTCTTTTTTGGCGTCGGTGGAAAGAGGCTTGTTTCGAGGATTCTTGCGGGCCAGTTCCCGAACTACGAGCTGGTGATTCCGCGCGACAATGACAAGCTGATCATAGCATCCACGAAAGCCCTGGGAGACGGGATCCGCAGAGCTGCTATCATGTCCGATGAGAAGCTCAGAGCCATACGTCTTTCATTCAAGACCGGCGCCCTGGAACTTACCGCGAGCTGCGCCGACGCCGGCGAGGCGAGGGAAGTGGTTCCTATCGATTACGAAGGCGAGAGCCTCGAGATCGGATTCAATCCGATGTATCTGCTCGATTTCGTCGGAGCTTCGGGTTCCGAATCGATCTCGATTTCGATTAAAGACTCGGAAACGCAGGGCCTGCTGCGGCCGGTCGGAACATCCGAGCTTGATTACCGGTATGTTGTAATGCCGATGAAGTTCTAGGCGTGCATCTCACACGACTCCGTCTGTTCAATTACAGGAATATCAGGGAACTGGAAATAGTTCCTTCTGCAGAAACGAATCTCATCTCGGGTCTGAACGGACAGGGAAAAACGAATCTGCTCGAAGCTATTTACCTGCTCGGGTATGGCAAGAGCTTCCGTACTGCCGTGCCACGGGACTGCATCCGGCACGGACAAAAGGAGTGCCGCGTCGAGGGGACAGTGCAGCATGGCACCCTGACACGCGATCTGCAGGTTTCTATTTCCATTTCCGAAAAAAAGCTCTTCGTGCTTGGAAAGCCTGTTCCGCTGGATGCCTTCGTCGGCAATCTTCAGATCCTTGCTTTCACGCATGAGCATTTGAACGTTGTAAGGGGCACACCGGCCGACAGAAGATCTTTCCTGGACCGGGCTATGGTCAACCTTTTTCCGGGCCATATAAGCGATCTGGCGGCCTATGGACGCTCACTCAGGCAGCGCAACAGACTCCTGTCGGCGGCGCGCGACGGGTCCGGGAGGATCGATGACGCTCTGCTCGACAGCTGGGATGAGGCGCTCATCAAGCCGGGCACGCGCATCATCTCCAACCGCCTGCGCTACTCAGAAATGATGAAGCAGCAACTCCCCCAGGGCCTGTTCGGCGCCGATGTCTTCAAAATACACTATCTTTCCAGTATAGGAGCCGAGAGCCCCGCTTTAGCCGAAATCGAAGGACTATTCAGGCGTAGGCTTGTCCAGGCACGTGCCTCCGACAGGAGAACTGGATACACTTCCCCGGGCCCGCACCGGGATGATCTGAAGCTGTACGTCAACGGCAAGGCGCTGGCTGATTTCGGTTCAGCGGGACAGCAGCGCTCCTGCCTGCTGTCGCTCTACTTTTCCCAGATGGAGATTCACCAAAAGGTCAATGACCACTACCCGGTGTTTCTCGTAGATGACGCTGAAGCGGAACTTGATGAGCAGAGGCTGCACACATTTCTCAGTTTCCTGGCGAGGCGAACCCAGGTTTTTCTGACTTCCGCGAAGGAATTTCTCGTCTCCTCGGTGCCCGAAAACACGCTGCGGTTCGAGGTTTGGAATGGCGCTGCGACCCCCCTCGGAACGGGCCGCCCCGGAGAAACTGGATCCCGCTGAAACTGAGACAATAAATCTTTTCTTTTGAGTAACTTAAATAGGCGATTTCGGAGACATTTTAGCTCCTTTTTGAGGCTTTCGTGTGCTATAATTCGTTGGTTGCAACGAATTAAGTAATTACCTGGAAACAATCAGTTTGTAACGATTTTCCATATCTAGAGTCTCGGCTCTCGAAAAGTGAAGAAATCTCCAGCATGAACGAAAATATTTTGCCATCGGGTGAACTGGATAATGGAAGTGTGCCTGAAGTACCCGGCAGAGTAGAGGATTACGGCGCGGACAAGATCAAGGTACTGGAAGGACTCGAAGCAGTCCGGATGCGTCCGGCCATGTACATAGGCTCAACAGGCATCGACGGACTTCATCACCTGGTTTATGAAGTGGTCGACAATTCAGTCGACGAAGCGCTTAATGGTCACTGCACGACGGTGGAAGTGACGATCCACATTAACAACAGCGTCACCGTAATCGACAACGGGCGCGGGATTCCCACCCAGTTTCACGAACAGGCCCAGAAGTACGCCGCGGAAGTCGTGATGACGGTGCTGCACGCGGGAGGCAAGTTCGATAACGATTCCTACAGGGTTTCGGGCGGGCTGCATGGGGTCGGGGTATCGGTGGTCAATGCTCTCAGCCGGCGCCTTGACCTGGAGATCTGGCGCGACGGCAACGTGTACGAACAGAGCTATGGGCGGGGAACAGCCGTTACGGAATTCCGCCAGACCGGGACGACAAAGCGCCGCGGCACCAAAGTGACTTTCCTGCCTGATGACGAGATTTTTGAAACCTGCGAGTTCAGTTACGACACGATTGCCGCAAGGCTGCGGGAACTGTCTTTTCTGAACAAGGGACTGGAAATCATACTCGAAGACCTGCGCAGTGAGCGCAGGGAGGTGTTCAAGTACGAGGGAGGCATCTCTTCGTTTGTCGAATATCTCAACAAGAACAAGAATGTGCTGCATCCCAAGCCGATCTATTTCGAGTGCACGAAGGAAGATGTGATCATCGAAGTGGCGATGCAGTACAACGACGGATACAGTGAAAGCACCTTCTCTTTTGCCAACAACATCAACACTCATGAAGGCGGAACACACCTGTCGGGATTCAAGTCAGCGCTGACCCGCACCATAAACGCATACGCGCAGGCACAGGATCTGCTGAAAGATCTGAAGGAGAACCCCACCGGAGAAGACGTGCGCGAAGGCCTGGTTTCGGTCGTGAGCGTTAAAGTCAGACATCCGCAGTTTGAAGGCCAGACCAAGACCAAGCTCGGCAACAGCGAAGTGAAGGGGATCGTCGAGAATGCGGTCAACGAAAAGCTCGGAGCGTTTCTGGAAGAGAATCCGCAGATTGCGCGCAGGATTTTGACAAAGGCGATCGAAGCCGCGCGTGCGCGCGAGGCGGCGCGTAAGGCACGCGACCTGACGAGGCGGAAAGGGGCTCTGGATACGGCGCTCCTTCCCGGAAAACTTGCCGACTGCCAGGAGCGCGATCCGCGATTCTGCGAGATCTTCATCGTCGAAGGAGACAGCGCCGGCGGCTCGGCGAAGCAGGGGCGTGACCGGAAGTTCCAGGCCATCCTTCCCATCAAAGGGAAAATCCTGAACGTGGAAAAAGCCCGTTTCGACAAGATGCTGGGCAACGCGGAAATCGCCACAATGATTTCCGCCATTGGGACCGGAATAGGGAAAGAGGACTTTTCGACCGACAAGCTGCGCTACAACCGCATCATCATCATGACCGACGCCGATGTCGACGGGTCCCATATCCGGACCCTCCTTCTGACGTTCTTCTACCGGCAGATGCCGGAGTTGCTCGAGAACGGGCACATCTACATCGCACAGCCTCCTTTGTATGGAATCAAACATGGGAAGACACTGCGGTACCTGAAGAACGAACGCGAAATGGAAGATTTCCTGATGAAGCGTGCGACCGACGGCGTGGTCGTGACGGTCGAAAAGACCGGAAAGCAGTACAGCGGCCCCGAGCTTATCGAGCTGATGAAAGCGGTGCAGGAGTACATGGCCGTCTACGGAAAACTCGAGCGGCGGCTCAAAGACAGGCGCCTGCTTGACCGGGTTCTGACATTTGTAGCTGACGAAGGAGGGTTGCTGAGTACAGGTTTTACGCTGAAGCAGCTGTTCCAGGACCGGGAGCTTCTCTCGGAACTCGGACGCATACTCGAACCGCTCAATTACGACTTCAGTACTCCGCTCGATGAGGAGCACAACCTTCATTCTCTTGAAGTTGACAGCCGGAATAACGGCAACAGAGTAACACTCAACTGGGAATCCCTCTCTTCGGCCGAATGGCAACGCCTGTTCCAGCTCCATCTGGAAGTGGCACCTGCGGCGAAGCCTCCGCTGAACGTGAGAGAAAACGGGAACAGCGTTCAGGTCGATTCCAGAGAAAAGCTCCTGGAATATCTGATCGCCCTGGGGAAGAAGGATCTGAGCATGCAGCGATACAAAGGTCTCGGAGAAATGAATCCCGAGCAGCTCTGGGAGACGACCATGAATCCAGAGACGCGGACGCTGCTGAGAGTCTCGATCGACGACGCGGTCCAGACAGACGGCATTTTTACGATTCTCATGGGAGATGCAGTTGAACCCCGGCGGCGCTTCATTGAAGACAACGCCCTGAATGTCCGGAATCTCGATATCTAAGAAAGAACGAGTCCATTTGCTTTTATGAATCAAGCCCTTGAACATACACCGGTAAACATCATCGACGAAATGCGCAAGTCCTACCTGGACTATGCCATGAGCGTCATAATCGGCCGAGCGCTGCCGGACGTGCGCGACGGGCTCAAGCCTGTGCACAGGCGCGTGCTCTATGCCATGTACGATCTTGGTAACACGTACAACAAGCCCTACAAGAAATCTGCCCGTGTGGTCGGAGACGTCATCGGCAAATACCATCCCCACGGCGACAGCGCTGTCTACGACACCATAGTCCGGCTGGTGCAGGATTTTTCGGTTCGCTATCCTCTGATAGACGGACAGGGGAATTTCGGATCAGTCGACGGGGACAGCGCGGCGGCCATGCGTTACACGGAAATCAGGATGGCCCGGCTTTCGGACGAACTCCTCTCCGATCTGGACAAGGAAACGGTTGACTTCGGCCCCAATTACGACGAGTCTCTGACGGAACCTCTGGTGCTGCCGGCGAAATTTCCGAATCTGCTCGTCAACGGTTCCTCAGGAATCGCGGTAGGAATGGCGACCAACATTCCACCGCACAATCTCACCGAAATCATCAATGCGACGATTCTTCTGATCGAGAACCCCGATGCTACGCTCGACGATCTCATGGCCTTTGTCCCGGGCCCTGATTTTCCGACTGCGGGATTCATCTACGGGCGCGGCGGTATCAGAACCGCCTACGAAAGCGGGCGCGGCATAATCATGATGCGTGCCAGGGCTTCAGTTGAGAAGTCCGGCCGCGACCGGGAAGCCATTGTCGTCACCGAGATTCCGTACCAGATCAACAAAGCGAAGCTGATCGAGCGCATCGCCGAACTTGTGCGCGAAAAGAAAATTGAAGGGATCTCGGATCTGCGCGATGAATCGGACCGCGAAGGAATGCGCATCGTCATTGAGCTGAAAAAGGACGAACCCGCGCAGGTTGTGCTCAACAACCTCTACAAACTGACTCCGATGCAGAGCAGTTTCGGAATCATACTGCTGGCGATCGTCAACAACCAGCCGCGCATCCTGAACCTGCGTGAAACGCTGACATATTTCATCGACCACCGCAAAGACGTCGTGCGTCGCAGGACGATTTTCGAGCTAAGGAAGGCGGAAGCGCGGGCCCATATTCTCGAAGGACTCAAGCGCGCTCTCGAGATCCTCGATCAGGTCATCGCACTGATTCGGGCGTCGAAGGAACCGGCCGTGGCAAGAGAGGGACTCATCACGCAGTTTCAGTTCACTGCGGCTCAGGCGCAGGCGATCCTTGACATGAGGCTGCAGCGCCTGACCGGGTTGGAACGCGAGAAGATCGTTTCCGAATATGAGGAGATCCTGAAGCTGATCGCGCGTCTCAAGGAGATCCTGGCCAGCGAGAAAGTGCTGGAAGGAGTCATCATCGAAGAGCTGCGCGAGGTGCAGAAAACCTACGGCGACGAAAGACGGACCGAGATCGTGGACGAAGAGGTGGAACTCACGAGGGAGGACCTGATAGCCGAAGAAGATGTCGTTATAACGGTTACGCACTCGGGTTACATAAAACGTACCGCGACTTCGCTCTACCATCCGCAGGGGAGGGGAGGAAAAGGACGCATCGGGATGACGACTCGTGACGAGGATTTCATCGATCACCTGTTTGTTGCATCCACCCACAGCTATCTGCTGGTGTTTACTAATCGCGGCCAGGTTTACTGGCTTAAGGTGTACAACATACCCGACGTCGGGGCGGCCGGCAAAGGGAAGGCTATCGTGAACCTCGTCAATATCAACAAAGACGAAAAGATAGCGGATATCATTGCGGTCAAATCCTTCGATACGGACCAATATGTCGTCATGGCCACCAGGAACGGAATCATCAAGAAGACCGAGCTGAGCGAATTCAGCAACCCGCGCAGTTCCGGGATCATCGGGATCTATGTTCCGGACGATGATGAGGTTATCGGCTGCCAGCTTACCGACGGAAGCTATGACGTTCTCCTTGCCACCCGCATGGGAAAGGCAATCCGGTTCTCGGAGAAGACCGTGCGCAAAATGGGACGTGGTGCCCGCGGCGTAATAGGAATCCGGCTTTCGGGTGAAGACAAAGTAGTGGCCATGTCGGCCTTCAAGGGTCCGGGACAGTTCCTTACCGTAACCGAAAAAGGATTCGGTAAGCGTACCGACGTCGAGGAATACCCCTGTCAGGGACGCGGAGGTTCCGGTGTAATCAACATCAGGGTAGGCTCAAAAAACGGAACCGTAGTCAATACCTGCCACGTGCAGGAAGACGCTTCGGTCATGCTCATTACGGCGCAGGGGAAGCTGATTCAGCTCTATACGGATGACATCCGA
Source organism: Acidobacteriota bacterium (assembly GCA_012719355.1). Classification (GTDB taxonomy): domain Bacteria; phylum Acidobacteriota; class UBA6911; order UBA6911; family UBA6911; genus UBA6911. The sequence goes on along the minus strand of JAAYAM010000161.1, from coordinate 134,431 downwards.
AACACCCACACTCGCGCGGCAGTCGGGGTGAAATGCATCGACCTCGAAGAAGGCGACTACGTGGCAAGTGTGACACCGGTGGCCGTCGAAAACGGCGGATAGCCGCAATTCTGTTACGGGCCGGAATAGGGCATTATTACACCAGAGGGTGGTCAGGGACTTGACACCCGTGCCGACCGAGAGTAATTTTATCCCCCTCGTCACCAAAGGAGGTGAACTGGATTGGCGGAAGTTATTTTGAACGAAGGTGAATCCCTCGAGAGCGCTTTGCGGCGCTTCAAACGCAAGGTGCAGCAGGAAGATATCATCAAGGATGTAAAGAAGCACTCGTTCTATCTCAAGCCTGGTGAAAAGAAACGAATCAAACAGGCTCTGGCGCGCAAGCGGCTGCGTAAGAAGATGCGCAGTGCACACCCCTAGCTTGCAGGCTTTCCAGTTTTAGAAGGTAATGGCTGCCGGTCTCTTGAAGGATCCTGTTGAAGAACTATACAGGGGAGCCGGCAGCCTATGACGACGACGGGGATGAAAGTCCGGACGCAGGAGACGGTAGAATCGATCCAGAGAAGGTGCCGGCTGAAGCCCTGTCTGGGACTCATCTTCGGTTCAGGACTCGCGCCGATTGCCGAGTCCTTCAACGATCACGTCACGATACCCTTCCGAGATATTCCTTATTTTCCCATTCCGACCGTTCCGGGACATCCAGGCAACCTGATACTCGGCAGAATTGGAGGCGTTGCCGCAGCGGCGCTTCAGGGGCGCGTCCACGTCTACGAAGGCTATTCGATGGAGCAGGTCGCCTATCCTGCCCGCATTCTCGGCTGCCTCGGGATAAAGCAGCTGATCGTCACCAACGCAGCCGGGGGGATCAATTCCGCATTTCGCCCCGGCGACCTCATGCTGATAACCGACCACATAAACCTCATGGGAGCCAATCCGCTCGAGGGGCCCAATCTGGACGAACTGGGTCCAAGGTTTCCCGATATGAGCGAGGCGTACCACAGCCGTTTTCGGAACGCCGCTCTCGAGGCGGGCCGCGAGACAGGCATTTCGCTCCGTCAGGGGATCTATGCAGGGCTGCGTGGACCGAGCTACGAAACGCCCGCCGAAATCCGCATGTGCCGCACAATCGGCGCAGACGCAGCAGGAATGTCCAGCATCCCGGAAGTCATTGTGGCGAATCATATGGGGATCGGAGTGCTCGGGATCTCCTGCATCGCCAACATGGCCGCCGGAATCCTTCCTCGGAAGCTCAGTCATCGCGAAGTGCTGGAATGCGCCGCAATGATGAAAGACGCTGTAGCCTCACTCATTAATGCCGTCATCCCCAAACTGCTTGTTGCCGACCATCAATAACGGGATTCAGCCGGTGATCCGCAGTACCCGGATGTCGGGCAGGTTGCGGTAGCGCTGTCCGTAATCGAGTCCGTAACCGACGACGAATTCATCCGGAATCTCGAAGCCCACGTATTCGACCGGCACAGCGATCTCGCGTCGTGAAGGCTTGCTGAGCAAGGCAGCCACCTTGATCGATGACGGTCTGCGGGCGCCCAGGTTCTGCAGAAGATAGTGCAGCGTCAGGCCTGTATCGATTATGTCTTCAACCAGGAGGACGTCCTTGTTTTCAACACTGTCATCGAGATCTTTCAGAATCCTCACTTCACCGCTGCTCGTGGTCCGGGAGCCGTAGCTGCCGACCGCGATGAAATCGAAGGACAGATCGAGGTCTATCGCGCGGACGAGGTCGGCATGGAAAATGCTGGCTCCCTTCAGAATGCCTATGAGATGCAGCTTCTTTCCCCTGTAGTCGCGCGCGATCCGGATTCCAAGTTGCCGCACACGCACCCTTATCCGTCTCGCGTCCAACAGCACGGGCCCCAGCATTTCACCGGCAACAGCCATGTCTTTTCTCCTTCGCATGCTTTCTATCATAGCGTGGCTCGAGCGAACCACTGTTCGGAATTCCGGCCGGCTGGTATAATCCGCGCTTATTCTGCAGGAGGATCCTGTAAGGGTGCGCGAAAGATGCCATAATGAATCTTTCGTCAATTTTTGGGAAGGAACCGGAGTGGTTCGGGTGCGAAGACGATCAGTCGAAGTGAGCATCGGCGGAGTAGCGGTCGGCGGGACCGCCCCGATCGTGGTCCAGTCGATGACCAATACGAGCTCTGAAGATGTCGAAAGCACTGCTGCTCAGATTGCAGCTCTGGCGGCCGCAGGATCCGAGCTGGTACGGATTACAGTCAATACCCCGAAGGCTGCGCAGCGTGTTCCCGACATCGTGCGGCGGGTGGAGGAGCGGCACGGGCAGGTTCCGATCATAGGCGATTTCCATTACAACGGACACCTGCTCCTGGCGCAATATCCCGAATGCGCTCGCGTTCTTGCCAAGTACCGGATAAATCCGGGCAACGTCGGAACGGGCGGCAGGCGTCATGAAAACTTCCGCCGGATAATAGACATCGCAATCGAAAACTCAAAGCCGGTCCGGATCGGCGTGAACTGGGGATCGCTGGATCAGTCGCTCCTGGCGCGCCTGATGGACGAGAATGCCCGAAGCACCCATCCTGAGGACGTCAGAGAAGTCATGATTGAGGCGATGTGCCGCAGCGCGCTCGAATCGGCCGCGACGGCTGAGGAATATGGTCTCGCGCACGATCGTATCATCTTGAGCGCAAAGGTATCGGGCGTTCAGGACCTGATTGATACGTACCGCCGACTTGCATCGCGCTGCGATTACCCGCTCCATCTGGGGCTGACCGAAGCCGGGATGGGGGCGAAAGGAATTGTCGCATCGACCGCGGCGATGGCGGTGCTGCTGCAGGAGGGGATCGGCGATACCATACGGGTATCCCTGACTCCTTCTCCGGGAGGAGACCGCACGGAAGAGGTCCTGGTGGCGCAGCAGATTCTGCAGTCGCTCGAGATCCGCAGTTTCATGCCCCAGGTGTCGGCCTGCCCGGGATGCGGACGCACCACGTCAACGCTGTTTCAGAATATGGCTGACGAGATTCAGGCGTACATCAGGACCAGGATGCACGAATGGAAGAAGCAGTACCGTGGCGTGGAGCAGATGAAGCTGGCGGTCATGGGTTGCGTGGTCAATGGTCCGGGCGAATCGAAACACGCCAATATCGGGATCTCTCTTCCCGGGGTGGGAGAAGATCCGAAAGCCCCAGTCTATGTCGACGGCCGGCTCGACACGATACTGAGCGGCGAAAACCTTGTTCCTGAGTTCATCCGGATACTCGAGCGCTATGTTGCCTCACATTACCCTGCTGCTCCGGAAGGCAGTGTTGATGTATGTTAACGGCTTTGCTCCCTAAACTATCTGAACGGAATATCAGAATATGCTGAAGACGGAAAATTGTGGTGAACTGCGTGTTTCAGACGTCGGCAGGACGGTAAGAATCGCCGGGTGGCTGCAGCGGAGAAGAGATCATGGCGGACTCATCTTTATGGATCTTCGCGATCGCTCAGGGCTGGTACAGGTCACGGCTGATCCGAGCCTGGCCGAAGCTTTCAGCGTGGCGGAAAAGGCCCGGCACGAATATGTTCTGCAGGTCATAGGCAGAGTCAGATTAAGACCCGAAGGGAGCGCCAATCCCAATCTCGCCAGCGGAGAAGTCGAAGTCCTTGCCGAGACGATAAACATTCTCAACACCGCCAAACCGACCCCGCTTCCGATCGACGACGACGGCTACAAGACTGACGAGATGACCAGGTTGCGCTACCGCTATCTCGATCTGCGCCGGGCACGGCTTCAGCGGAATTTGATTCTTCGGCACAAGGCGATCCTGTTCATGCGCGAGTACCTTGACCGCCAGGGATTCATCGAAGTGGAAACTCCGATGCTCATCAAGTCGACGCCCGAAGGAGCGCGCGATTACGTAGTGCCGTGCCGCGTCCAGCCTGGGAAATTCTACGCGATGCCGCAAAGCCCCCAGCAGCTGAAACAGCTCCTCATGGTCGCCGGCTACGAGAAATATTTCCAGATCGCACGCTGCATGCGCGATGAGGATCTGAGGGGTGACCGGCAGCCGGAGTTTACCCAGCTTGATCTGGAGATGTCTTTTGTCGAAAGGGACGACGTGCTTGCTGTGGTCGAGGGACTCATCACGGAATTGATTCCCGCGGTCGTGCCGCACAAACGCATCATCAGCCCGTTCCCAAGGATGAGCTACGGCGAAGCAATGGCGCGTTTCGGAAACGACAAGCCGGATCTGCGCTTCGGAATGGAGATCATCGACCTCGGACCCGCGGTGCGGAATTCTGAATTCCGGATGTTTTCGGAGACACTGCAGGCCGGCGGCGTAGTCAGATGCATCGTCGCACCGGGCTGCGCTTCCTATTCCCGGAAGGACATTGACGTGATCACCGATCTTGTGAAAGGCGCAGGCGCCAAAGGCCTCGGTACACTGGCATGGACTTCGGACGGGATCAAAGGGACGGTCGCAAAATCGGTCAAGCCAGACGAAGCTGCGGAAATCGCGAGAATTACCGGGGCCAGAGAGGGAGACCTCGTCTGCATTGTCGCAGACAAAGAGCCGGCCGTATGCAAGGGGCTGGGAGCGCTTCGTCTGGAATTTCGTGACAGGCTCAAGCTTGCGGATCCGAACATGATGGCCTTCGGCTGGATCGTGGATTTTCCGATGTTCGAATGGGACGAAGATGAGAATCGCTGGAGCTTCGTCCATCACCCGTTCACGAGTCCGAAGCCCGAGCATATGGATATCCTCGAGAGCGATCCGGCCGCTGTTCTGAGCGATGCCTACGACCTGGTCTGCAACGGATACGAACTTGCAAGCGGCAGCATTCGTATTCACCGGCGGGAGCTTCAGGCAAGGATATTCAGATGTCTCGGCTACAATGATGAAGAGATTCGCCGTCGCTTCGGCCACATGCTGGATGCGTTTGAATACGGCGCGCCGCCGCACGGCGGAATGGCTCCCGGGATCGACAGGCTGGTGATGCTCATGGCCGACGAGCCGAATATACGGGAAGTGATCGCGTTTCCGAAGACTGCGAGCGGCAGCGATCTGATGTTTGACGCGCCGTCGGAACTGGAACCGAAACACTTGCGCGAGCTCCACATCAAGCTCACCGACTAGCTGCAGCGGGGAATCAGAAGCGGCTCTTCAGCTTCAGCAGCCTGACTGCATCCGTTTGCCGTATGCTGCGCAGTGCCGGGGCGAGGCTTACTGCCACGGCAATCACAAGCATGCCTGCCGACGCTGTCCCAAGAGCCGCCGGATCGAGAGGCCTGACTCTGTAGAGGAAAGCAGCGATCAACGATTCTCCCATCCATGTGAGTAGAAGTCCAATCGCCAGGCCAATGCCGACGAGTCTTGTGGTCTCTGCAATCATGGGCCGAACGAGTTGTCTGCCACGCGCTCCCAAGGCTGCCCTAATCCTCAACTCGTCCTGTCGCTGAATCGCGCTCGACGTGGCCAGGACATAGATGGCGAGCATGGAGAGGAACGCCGCAATGATGCCCAACGAGCCGAGCACGGACGCACCCAGCTGTTGTGGCCCCATCTGCATCTGCAGGCGCTGATCTATCGTACGCAACGGCGCAGCAACGACTGATCCATCCAGTTGCCTGATCACGCCCATGGCATCCTGTACCGCACGTTTCGGAGCTCCCGACGCTCGCAGCACGAGTGTCCGATCGGGAGTCGGGTGTCCGGGAACGAATGGCGAATAGACCACAATCGGTTCAAGCACATTGATGTCATCAATCACGTCCGGTGCAATTCCGACAATCTGGAGAACACGACGCTTGCCGGGCTGCCCGATTGGTTCTGTAAGAGATTTTCCTAAAGGATCGTCGCCGTGCGGGAGCAACCGCGAAAACGAATCACTCACGATCGCAACCGGAGAGCCGTTATCGACGTCGAATGTCGAGAACTCTCTGCCTCGTGTAATGTTCATGCCCATGGTCCGGAAAAAGCGGTCGTCCACAAACACGAAACGGACGTAACCCGGAGGTGTGCGCTCGATACCGTCTATCGTCAGGCTCCCTCCCTGGCTCATGCCAACGTACTCCATGCTGAAAGACGCGGACTCTATGGAGGGGTTGACGGCAAGCCTTTGCCTGAGATCCCGAAAAAGCTCTTCGCTGCGAGCCGGGGTGTAGCCGTATGGACTCAGGGAAAGACGTCCTGTGACAATCTGCCCGGTCTCGAGTTCTGAATTGAGGCGCAGTGCCTCAACAAGGCTGCGCACCAGGAGTCCTGCGCCCGACAGCAGCACGAGCGCGACTGCGACATGAGCCGCAACAAGGACGGAACGAGTCTTGCGAGTCGCGCCGGTGCGGGCACGCAAACCTGACCCTACATCGACCGAGAAGCCATAAACGGCTGCAACCAGCGCAATAAGCATGCAGGCTGCGACAGCTGCAGAACCGAGGGCGGCAAGGACTCTTCCATCGACTGCCAGGTTGATGGAACTGATTCGTATCCTTCCCGGCAGTTCAAAAGTCTGAAGTCCTTTCAACAGGATATCGGAAACGGGAAGCGCCAGCACCGCGCCCGCAAGCGAAAGCACCACTCCTTCGACCATGATTCCCTGCACCAGCCGCGCGCGGGAGGCCCCGAGTGCCAGCCGCATCGCGAACTCATCTTTACGCGCTTCCGTGCGGACGAGCAGAAGCATCCCCGTGCTCAGGCACCCGATGAGCAGAATCAACCCGACAGTCATGGCGAGCAGCTGTGAAAACTTGACTGTGCCGGAGCGATCCACGGGAATAGCCATTGTGTTGACATTCGTCAAGGTCCAGCGGCCTGAGCCCGGTTCCCTGGAAAGCAGGCTGTTGAGCCTCCGGGCAGTCTCGCCTGCGGTCATTCCAGGTTTCAGGCGTCCCGCAATCCCAATCCAGGTGGAAGGCGAAGATGCGGCCGGTGGAATAGGATCACTGAAATAGTTGGTAACACGATCGCCGACAGCGCCCACCGCGTGTATAGGCATGTAGATATCCGCCGGATTGGCCAGATTGAGACCAGGAAATTCCCGGGGCGCAATCCCTACCACGACAGCCTGTACTCCCCCAATTGTGATCGGCCGGCCGATTGCGTTACCGTCGTCGGGAAACGCACTACTCCATAATCGATGGGAGATTATCGCCGTGGGAAGAGCGCTTCGCCGATCGTCATCCGGCGAAAAATTCCTGCCCGACTGAATTTGAATGCCAAGCGTATCAAAGTAGTCATGACTTACAAAACAGACAGGCCTGGGCTGAGGGGCGCCTGCCAGGGAGACCGAGAACCAGAATACGCCGTTTGCTGCAAGTCCGTCGAAAATCTCAGCCTCTCGAATCTGTTTGTACGTTGGATAATCCACTGCGCTTGATGTGGCATCGTCCGGCTGGGACTTGGACCAGAAGAGTCTTTCGGGCTCTTTGACCGGCAATGGATGCAGAAGCAAGGCCGAAATCAACGACCAGGTCGCCGCGCATGCGCCGATTCCAATCGCCAGCGCCAGGATGGCGGCGGCGGCCATGCCCGGCTGGCGGCCAATTGTGCGTAGCGCGCAGCGAACATCGGTGGATAATGCATCCAGCCGGTAAAAGCTCCAGATCTCCCTTGAGTTTTCACGTGGAAACACCGTGTTTCCGAACTGGCGATTGGCGCTGACGGCGGCTTCCTCAGGGGAGAGTCCTTCCCGGAGTTTATCTGCCTCGAGCAAAGCTCTGTGCCCCTCCATCTCTTCGGCCAGGTCGCGCTCAAAACGGGTGCGCGCGAAAAAGAACCGAATCCTGTTGCAAAGCCGCCTCCACATATCAGGATTCCTCCATTACCAGAGCGATTGCGTCAATAAGGCGGGCGAAGCTTTCGGCCTGCTGTTCAAGATGTTTGCGTCCCAAAGGGGAGATCCGGTAGATGCGGACGCGGCGTTTCAGCTCGGATTCACCCCATTCAGCGCGCACGAAACCGTTCAGAAGCAGCCGTTGAAGGGCCGGATAGAGCGAACTTTCTCCGATTCTCAATACCTCTTTGGAAGTGCGCTCCAGATGTCTGGCGATAGCGTATCCATGAGCCGGTCCGCGGTTCAATGTCTTCAGGATCAGCATTTCAAGTGTGCCGGGCAACAGCTCTGAATTCAGGAAGGCGCGGGTTCTCATTATCTTTCTCTATACCGCGGCTATTGATGCATCACAATTAGTCAGAATGCAAGGGATTTTCTTTCTCACTGATTGCGCTCGGCATTCTATTGATGATCGCATTGGCTCGGTGCTGTATCATCTCGTATGATCGCGATGAAAACAGTACTGGCTCTTATGTCACTTCTCTGCATGGTCGTGTCTCTGGCCGAGGTTCAGAGGAATACTACGCCTGAGTACACCTATGAAGTGCTGCGATCGTATCCGCACGATACCGGCGCCTTCACTCAGGGCCTTGTTTTTCACAACGGGTTCCTCTACGAAGGTACAGGCCAATACGGCCGTTCATCCCTGCGCAAGGTTCGGCTTGAAACCGGAGAAATCCTTAAGAAAGTGGATCTGCCGCCTGAGTACTTTGGAGAAGGAATCGCGATAGTCGATAACCGGGTCGTGCAGCTAACCTGGCAAGCGCAGAAGGGATTCGTTTACGATCTTAAGGATTTCCGTCTGATGCGCCAGTTTTCCTATGCCGGGGAGGGGTGGGGACTGGCGGCACACGGCCGCGACCTCCTGATGAGCGATGGATCGGCCGCGATTCGCGTGCTTGATGGGGACACGCTGCGGGAAAAACGGCGAATCAAGGTTCACGATCGCAACGTGCCCGTCACGATGCTTAATGAACTGGAGATGGTGGATGGCCAGATTTTCGCAAACGTCTGGCACACCGAACGCATTGCCCGCATAGCCCCGGAGTCCGGCAAAGTGCTGGGCTGGATTGATCTGCGGGGACTCCTGGGCCCCATGTACCGAAAGGATCCTGAGGCGGTGCTGAATGGCATAGCTTACGATCCCGTCAGGAAAAGGCTGTTTGTGACCGGCAAGTTATGGCCCCGAATCTTCGAGATACGCCTAGTTCCGAAGAAGCGGGAGTCTCAGCCTTGACCGCGCATTGGCCCACTGCCCGCTCAGCCGGACTTCCGGCGGAGCAGATCCGCGAAACAATTCCGACGGATCAGGCCGCTGATGATGGAGAGGTCAGGCGAGATCATGCGATCGTGCTCGCGCACCAGCGAAAAGGCTCTTTTCGTCCCTGCCCCGGGCTGCAGCGGCTTGCGAAATTCCATTGCCTGGCAGGCAGCGAGAATTTCGCCCGCCAGCACCATTTCCAGGTTATCGACGATAGATCTGAGCTTCAGCGCCGCGGTCATTCCCATGCTGACATGATCTTCTTTGTTGGCGGACGTCGGGATACTGTCGACCGACGCCTGGTGCGCAAGAGGTTTATCTGCAGCTGGCGGATTTCGTCCTGCTGTATCCTGACATCACTGAGTTTGCCGAACCCTGTGGTCACACCGTAGATCGGAAGGCCGCCTGCAAGGGCTTTGTCAATGACGGCACGGCTTTCGATCACCCGTATCCGCGCCCCTTGTGTCAGTTCAACGCGCCGGCGTTGCAGCGCAACCCTGCGCCATAGCTTCGAGCGTCAGCCCTTCCCCGTCAATCTCGATCATATTCCATATTCCAAGCCGTCAGGGTCGATTGTAACTACCGGTCCGGACGATGAAAAGCTGGACAGTCTTCAGTCGATTTTGACGAGGCTGACGTTACCCGAATAGGTGAGCAGTCTTATGGGGGCGCCGCCGTCCCCGACGGTCGCTTTCAAAGACTGGGCGTTTCCGTTGATCAGGATATCAGGAGGTTGAGGTTCTCCATCGACGATCTGTTCGGGATAGTCCACGGAAATGCTCCCGTTGCGCGTCTCGAGCTGGAGAGCGGCCGAGAATCGCTCCGGAAGTCTCAGGTCAACCGAACCGTGCTGCGTCATCGCCGCAAGTTCCAGTCCCTTCCAGCGGAGGCCAGACAGTTCAACAACAATATCGCCGCGCGGCGTGATGCCCGAGAAATACCCTCCCAGCGATCTGGCCTCCAGACACCCCTCTCCGGTAGAGGTTTCGATCCAGCCGTTTACCGATTCTATACTGATGTCTCCACGCGGTATCTTCGCAATCAGGTCCGTCTTGTCGCCGGGAACGTAGACCGTCAGGTTGACTTCCATCCTTGCCGGAGCTTCCTGGACCAGCACCGAAGCGCTCGTCTGATTCCATCGCACCCGGATGGGATGCTTCTTCAACAACGATTTCGCTTCTTCCGGGGGGAGGGAGTACACGATTGTCTCCGCATCAACGCGAACCGAGCCCGTCTTCCATCCGATGATCTTCAGGCTCCCGGGTACTGCGGACGAGATTGACAGCTTGCCGCCCGGATAGAAATTGAAATTCCGTTGTTCCCGCTCCACATAGGGGATTTGAGCGGAAGAAGGAGGCGGCGCCTCCTGCGAATGGAGGCCGGATACAAGAAGGAGAAGCAACAGAATCGGGCAAATCCGCATATTATGCTCCCGCGGCTCCGATTGGGAACCGTACTAATGAGTTGTCGTCTTCAGGGCGGGAAATGATTAGTGATTTGTCCGGCGCTGCCGGTACTGAGGGATGGCGATTCGGTGTGGGCATAAAGCCCGGCCCCGCAGGGCCGGGCTCCAGAGCGGCTATTCCTCTTCTCTCCAGTGCCAGTCTCTTCCGGCCTTGAAGACATTCGCGTTCATCTCGTTGCTCTTCTGGATCAGATTCGCCTGAGGGAAGCGCGCATTCATTTCATAGTAGAACTCGGCCGCCGTACTTGTCTTCGCCAGCACCTCTTCGGTGGCGACAATGTACTCGCGAGTGAAATCGAGCGAGCTTCTGTCAAACTGCATTCCGGGTTTCTGGTGACCCGGGATGATGATGTCGGCGCCCATCGTTTCAATCTTGTCGATGTCTTTGATCCACTGCTGTCTCTCTCCCGCCGTCAGCTCGCATGTGAACGGATGCGCCTGGTTGAACAGCACGTCGCTGGCATAGAGGGCCTTGATTTCAGGAATCCAGACCATCGTGTTATATCTCATGTCGCCCATGACTTTCGAGATGATCTCGAGACGGTGCCCTTCCAGCTCGAAGTACTCCTGCTTGAGAGCGGTAACATTTACTGCCTTTCTGCAGACGTTGTGGGAGCCTATGGTACTTTCCCAGATCTCCATTTTCCCGAAGAACTGCTTGTTGATGATGTCGGCTTCCGACGGGATGGCAACTACTTCAGCTTTCGGGAAAGCCTCGGCTATCGTTCCGACTCCGAAATAGTGATCCGGATGCGCATGGGTGAGATAGATCGTCTTGAGGTTCTTCCCGGTCTCCAGTATCTCGCTGATGACCCTGTGCGCGTTCGACAGCGTCCACTGAGCGTCGATAAGAACCGCGTCTTTCTTCCCGGTGACGATTACAGAAGCGACTTCAAATCCATCCTCGTCGCTGTAGAAAACCTTGATTGCCAATGGTTTGAGCCCGCTGGCTGCATATCTGATCTCCATGGAAATTTCCTCCAGGTAATTAGTCGAAAAATAAAGCTGGGAATCTGCTCATTCCGGAAACCCCAAAATACTCACTCCCGCCTCGATTTGAATAAGAAACGTCTTGGAGTTTATCATCCGGGACCGCGAAAGCGACCAAATTTTTGCAGGAGTCGGCTTTATCGGTGACGACGGCGGCGAAGCGAAGCACGGTGTGCCGGTCTATCCCTCGAAGAACGGCCAGAGACAACGCGGCTAACGCCATCCACCAGGCGATGCGTGCTGCAGAAGAAACCATGCGCCGGGGGACAGCCCTTACGAGGTGGTACAGAATCCAGCACTCGAGCGCGAATGGTGGGAAGCCAAGGAAACCGAGCAACGGCATTTCGAAAATCTTCGGCCGGTCGAAAAACGGGACCGAATAAATCCACTTGGCACCGGCCCAGAAATTCCAGAATTCCCATATCAATCCGCAGATGAATCCCCCTAGCATGAGGCTCCAGACCCTCGTTCGTTCGCCGCTGTGAATGCTCAACGAGAGACTCCTGATACCGAACTTCTCCAGCAGAGGATCGAGAAAGAAGATGGGCCCCAGCCAGACGGCAGCGAAGAAGTAGGTCGGCAATACCAGAGGCGCGGCCGTCAGCAAGAGCCCAACGACGATGAACAGAGGCGAGGGTGCCGGGCGTGGTTCTTCAATCGGTTCGTACTCCGAAGCGGCAGGCCGGGTGGACCGGCCGAAAACCAGTTCAACAAGATCGGACGTGATGAAGATCCCGGGAAGCACCGTGGAAAAGGCCAGCGCGTAGCCGGGCCAGCGGAGCCATGTCTGAGGCGGGACCGCATCGTACGACCAGTTGTTGATCACGAAATTGTATGCTTCAAAGAGGAGCCAGATGAAAACGGAAATCGGGAGCATGCCCCAGAATTCGCGCCTGCGGCTGACCAGGAGCGACCGGCCTCGAAGCTTCAGCAGCAGATTATCGGCAAGGAGGATATAGGACCACCAGGCAAAGCAGTAGAACCATGCAGTGAAGGGCTCTATTCGACGACTGAGGAAGTATCCGGAAACGACCAGAAGCGACAGACCAAGCCAGCCGTACGTTTTCATGAATTCAGATCCAGCTGATCTTGAAACCGCCTACACCAGTGTCTACCCGCATCACGACCTTGAAGCGGGTATCGTCATAGTTATCGCTGTAGTAGTGATCGTTCCGGAGAGTGAATCCCTCGAGGTGGAGGCCGCTCAGAAAGTTTTTCTGGGCCTCGAGCCGGACCCCGACCTCTCTGGGCATCAGCACGCTGATTCCTCCGACCCCGACCCGTATCCTGATTTCTGCGTCCCGTCTCCATTCTCCGCTGAAGTCCAGATTGGCACCCCCAACTCCTCCTTCAAATTCGAACTGGCGGAAGTTGAGGTTTCCCAAACCGGTACCTTTGACGCTTCCGACGCCGTTTCTTATCCTGATATGGTCGCAGGAGACCGGGTTGGGTTCGTAGGAAGAGATCTGCGAGCCGCCGACGCCCGCGTCAAATTCCATTTCCGAAACCTTCATGCCGGAAAGTGAGAGCCGGGCACCCCCCACTCCTGCACTTACCTTCAGGCGCACCGGGACGGAGCCGTTAAAGGCGAGGCGCAGGCGGTTTTCATGCGAGTCCCGCCTGATCCCGATCATGTGCGAGCTATCGAGGTCGAATCGGAATGTTCCCGCTTCCCCGGAACCGCCGGAATCGTAATGTATCTCCGGCGTGTAGCTGGCCCTGTCATACTCCAGGTCGAGTGAATACAGGACGCCGGGATCATCCGTCGCGGTGATTTCAAGCGAACCGATATCGAAATCTATATTTGATGTGAGTTCCTTCTCATTTCCGAGCTGCTGGGTCCGGGACAGCGTGACCATATCCGTCCTCAGACGCTCATCGAAATCGCAGCCGGCCAGCAACAGCAGACCCGGCAAGAACAGCCACCCTGCTCTCTTCATGGCAACTCCCGGCCAGTAATTAGAATTTTGATCGGTCGTTTCTCCGATCACGCATACGATAGATGTTGATGTTACCGTAACGGGTCTGTACGGTGATAGCAGATCCGCCGGAATTCACAGTTGATTTCAGCATAGCGTCGCCCCCTTTCCTGACCGGCTCCAGCCCCGGGTAGCCGGAATGGATCGCTCCGTTCTGTGCCGATGCGCTGATGCTGAACGCGGCGTCGTCGGGCAGAAACAGGGTGACGGACCCGTTGTTGTTCGTGACGTCGATATCTCCCTTTCCGACCGATTGTGAAGAAATGTTGATTCCTGCGTGCTGATTGGTGACGAAGCAGCTGCTCTCGAAGCCGTCGACAAAAACATCTTTGAATGTGGTCTGGACGTCGAGAGGGCCTTTGATGGAATTTGCCCGCACGGCACTCCCTTTTCCTGCCAGCTTCACGCCGCCGCTGATATCGCTTGCGAAGACGCGATCAAAGCCTGAGTTGATGTCGAGGTTCCCTTTTATATTCCTGATCCTCAGAGTTGCATAGCTGCTTTCAATTTTGACATCCGCATCGGTGTTGGATATGTCGGCGTCTCTATGGCTGATTACCGCCTTCACGCTGTCCCTGATATTGTTCAGGCGCACGTGGCTCCCTCGAGCGACGACCGACAGAGGTTTCATGATGTTCTCAGCCCTGACGGAACCTTCAGTGACCGAAAGATCCGTTTTTCCGTCCACGTCGAAAATCTCAACGGGAGAGTACTCGTTTCTGACAGTGACATCCCCGCGTATATCCTTGATGTACGCCCTGCCGCGTGCGTCGAGGGCGAGGCTGCCTGAGAGATTGATGAGACGGCTCTCACCATAACGGTTGGAGACTGTGAAGTCGCCGCTGCAGGCCCTGACGTCCAGCTGCCCGTGCGTGGTAGTCAGATCGAGTTTTCCATGTATATTCCTGACCGTGAGATCCCCGAAACTGTTTACGACCTGCACCTGCGATTCTCTCGGCACAAACAGCTCCATGTCCGTCTTAAACATGCGAACCGGGGTGCTCAAAGACTCCCGGTTGGTCCGGACGAGAAACTGTCCGCCCGCGCTCAGTTCCCCGGAGAGCCTCAGTTGCGCTGCGAAGTTCCTGACGCGTTCTTCACTCCCATAGATCGTCTTCCTCAGACGCACCCTCAGCTCTTTGTCGTTGCCTGGAATGATCGCAACTCCTCCATGACTGTTCTCGACCTTTATCCGTCGAGACTCGAGCGGAAACGTCCTCTCTTCCACGTATGTGTGAGAGTCGCCGAGCCAGCTTCCAGGCCTCGTCAGAGTCCCCCCGATCGGTATCGGAAGCTCCCTGATCATAGCACCGACGTGGCTCTCGGATACTGCGGTGAGAGCTAGGCCCACGAGCAGGAATACCAGGATTCCGACCACTTCGCCCACCCTGATCGAGAAATCTCTGTTAAGGAAATAGTCAAGGATCTTGCCCAGACCGAGGAGAATCAGCAGAACGGGCCAGTACCGTCCGAGTAGGGTCCAGATATCGGGTCCTATTCTGAAATTGTGCAGAAGCAACAGGACTCCCAACCCGAGCCAGATCAAACCTCCCAGCAGTGATGGACGGTATCCTTTCGACATACTCTCCGGCTCCTAAGGCGCCTTGTCCGGCGCAGGTGGGATTTTGGGGAAGGTGAAGTAGTCATAAATCTTCTTCACGCCGATAATGATCAGGATAACAGGCCAATAGCGCATGATGATGCGCCAAACCGAGAAGGGCTCATAGAAGTTTTCAATCAGAAAGATTGTTCCTATAATGATCAGGATCAGGCCCGCAGTAAGGGCTCCGCTGCTCGGACGCGACATATCAGATATTCTCCCCGGAAGTTGATTCGCCGCTGTTGTCATCGCGGCTCTTTATGGCGCGATAGACGAGATATGCACCCAGAGCTATGAACAGGATCGGCCAGAAGCGGTACAACCAGTAGTACGGGATGAGGTTGTGCAGCAGGAACAGAATACCCATCACAATCAGAAGAACGCCCCAGCCGATCAAGGCCTTGTCCTGCGTTGGGCGCCGGTCTTCGACGATGCCGGTCTCGATCCGTCGACGTGCCAGATCCTCGGCGCTTCTGTAGGCATCGAAAATAGTGAAGACAAGAAAGACGAACGAGCCGAAGCCGAACACACCGCTGACTCTGGTTCCCATCGTGATGAGGGCGGCCCAGACCGCGAAGTAAGTTATGGCTTTCAGGTACTCATTGTTATAGACCGCACCCATGCCCGGTATGATTGCGCATAGCGCGGCCCGTTTGGGTGAATCCGACGGCAGGCGCAGGTCTTTGACGGTCGAGGCCCACTCCGCGCCGCGCGCGAGGCAGTCTTCGCAGTAGGGCTTGCCCTTGATCCTGTGAATGCACTCGTTGCATAAGGCCCTGCTGCATGCGCTGCAGGCTTCCTGTGTTTCGACCGCAGGATGGTTGATACATCTCATTGGCTTATACCTCATCTCCAGTGTTGCTACCCGTTCTGGATTTTCGAATTGCAGCTACCGACCAGTCGTCTCCCAGCTTGGATCGTTCGTTGTCCGGCGGTATCCGCTCTTCCAGTTCACTCGGCCTTTCGACTGGGGCCTCTATTCTCTCTACGACCGACCTCAGCTTGTTCCAGGTTGTGTTCTTGTAGAAAGTGAAACGCGCCTGCCACTCGCTTCTCGCCTCATTTATCTTGAGAGCTTCTCCATAGAGCCGGTGAACGCTTCTGTCCATGAAGCTCGCCACAGATTTGAGTGATAATTCGGAGTACTGTTCCGCAATCCTCGGGAGCAGCAGGCCGCAGGAAACAAGGACGAAGGCGGTGGCCAGTACGGCACCGGCTGCGAACCTCGGATTCAACAGCGAATATTTTAGAATTGACTGCAGCCGCTCCTGTAAGGATCGCGTTCTGGGACGGCCCGATGTTCTCAGCAGTATTCTGTCTACCAGTGATTCGTCGGGCTCCAGGACAGGGTAGCAGTCCCACATCGACTGCAGTGTCTGCAGCTCTTTCGAAAGGAGAGAGCAGTTGGCACACCCGCCAAGGTGTCTGGATATCTCCTCCATCTCTTCGGCGGGTAGGCTCGATGCGATGTACTCATCCAGCCTTTCTTCTGTGGCTCTGCACTCCATATGCCCCCTTATACCTTCATTCCTGTCCTTGCGCTGCGCTTCATCAGCAGTTTCGCCAACTCGATCCGTCCACGATTTATGCGGCTCTTGACGGTCCCCTCCGGAACCTGGCAGATTTCCGCGATATCGCTGTACGACAGGCCTTCGAGTTCTCTCAGAATCAGGGCTTCCCTGAGTTCCGGAGAAAGCGTCCCCAGTCCTTCCCTGAGGAATTTCGATGCTTCCACCCGCTCTGCGCATCTTTGCGGATCAGGGGCCCTGTCGTCGCTGATCCTGATTTCTTCAAGAAGATCGCTCCCGCCGGTCTGGGGGTACCTCCGCGATTGCCGGTAGTGATCGATGATAAGATTGCGTGCCACCTTGAGAATCCAGCTCTGGAAGCTTCCCGCTTCCGCCCGGTAACTACGCAGGTTCCGGTAGATGCGGACAAAGATGTCCTGTGTGAGATCTTCCGAAACGTCGGTGCGGTTCGTGTAACGGTAACTCAGGTTATAAATCCGCTTCCCATATGCTTTCACGACCAGCTCCCAAGCGGCTTCGTCTCCGTGCAGACAGCGCTCCACAAGTTTTTCATCCCCTGAGAGCACTGGCGGCTCCTTGTCGTTTATCCAATCCTCAGTCATTGGAACGATTAAGCGGAAGCGAAAGTTCAATGAAAGAACTGCCGCAGATCGGGCATTCCGACTCGATTCCGGCTCCCGGATTCCCCAAACCTTTTCTCTTCACGTAGTTACTAAATTATGCCATCCTATGCGGGTCAAATGTAAGCAATCTTTGGTATCAAGATCAAAAAGGCAGCGCGATGAAGTGTCCATATTGTGGATTCCTGAAGGACCGCGTCGTCGATTCCCGTGAAAGCCGTGATGGTGATTCGATACGGCGCCGGCGTCAGTGTTTGAACTGCGGACGGCGTTTTACCAGTTATGAGCGCAGCGACGAGATTCCCTACATGGTGGTCAAGAAGGACGGTGGAAGGGAACGGTTTGACCGGAACAAGATCCTCAACGGGCTGCTTAAGGCGTGCGAGAAGAGGCCCGTCAGTCTGACCCAGTTGGAAAAGATTGTCGACAGGGTGGAGCAGACGGTGCAGGAGAGCCCGGAGCGCGAACTGGAGTCGGTGACCATAGGAAAGATCCTCCTTTCGGAACTGCGGCGCATCGACAAAGTCGCCTATCTCAGATTTGCTTCCGTCTACCTGGAATTCGAAGATGTCAGCGAGTTCATGACGGAGATCAACGAGCTCTTTGAGAAGAAGCAGTAGGTATTGAGCGCTGGTCTCGACCCCTCTATCCTGATCTCAGTTCCAGGCCTTTCACTATTCAACCTGCGCCAGCTGTGCGAAAAGATTTGAAACTTTGCTGAACCGCGGTAATCGGAATCAGTAGTCTCGGTGCGGGGGAGGAACACCGGGTCGTTGATCGCGGAACCCTCCACCCCCACAAATTTGGCGGTCAACCCCGATTGACAATTCAAACGTTTAGCGATACTTGGAGTGATGAGGATGGTTATTAATCCCGCTTCGTTGATCTGCCAAGATGAAAGGACGGTTGAACGAGCATGCCGACTCCGGACATGAATGAAAGCGGCTTCCAGAAAGACGATCTGGTAAAAGAGGAGCGCATCGAAATACCGCCTGTACTTCCCGTCCTTCCGTTGCCGGACGTGGTTACCTATCCTTACACCATCGTCCCGCTGCTGGTATCCACGGAAAAGGGGATAAGCGCGGTGGATCAGGCGCTGGCGCAGAACCGAATGGTGCTGCTGGTGACACAGCGCGACCAGGCAGGCGAAACCCCAACATCGAAGGATATGTACGAGGTAGGCACGGTCGGAGCGGTCATCCGGATGTTGAAGCTCCCGGAACAGAAGGTACGTGTCCTGGTACAGGGAATAGCGAGAGCCCAGGTGCGGAACTGGAATGATGAACTCCCCTATATCGAAGCCCATATCCAGGTGCTCGAGGAGGGTACACGCGAAATTTCCGGGCTGCAGCTAGAGGCTTTGATGCGCAACGTCAATGCTGCGCTCGAAAAGGCCTCCGCCCTGGGAAAGAATATCTCCCAGGAAGTCATGATCATCGCTGCGAACCTCGATGATCCGGGCCGCCTCGCCGATCTGGTGGCCAGCAATATTTCGCTCAGGCTGGAGGAAGCGCAGGAAATTCTTTCGATCCTCGATCCCTCGATGCGGCTCCGTCGTATATACGAGCTCCTTGCACGAGAAGTAGAACTTCTCACGGTACAGCAGCAGATCAACACCCAGGCAAAGGACGAGATTGACAAGGGGCAGCGCGAGTTCTTCCTGCGTCAACAGCTGAAGGCGATCCAGTCGGAGCTCGGCGAAGGGACCGAACTCTCTGAAGAAATCCGCAATTATGTCAGACGTGCTGATGAAGCCGGACTGCCGCAGGAGGCGCGTGAGGAATTTGACCGGCAGGTGCGCCGGCTCGAGCGCATGGCGCCAGATATGGCCGAGACCGCAACGGTCAGGACCTTCCTCGACTGGATGGTGGGGCTCCCATGGTCCGCCGGGACCCGAGACAACCTCAACCTGAAAAAGGCGCGGAAAATCCTTAACGAGGATCATTTCGGTCTGGACAAGATTAAGACGAGGATTATCGAGCATCTTGCCGTCCGTAAACTGAAGAAAGACACCAAGGGACCGATCCTCTGCTTTGTCGGCCCCCCGGGGACTGGGAAAACCTCTCTGGGAAAGTCGATCGCCCGTACCCTCGGACGCTCGTTTGTCAGGCTCAGCCTGGGCGGAGTTCATGATGAAGCCGAAATACGCGGTCACAGGCGGACCTATGTGGGCGCCATGCCCGGAAGAATCATTCAGGGTATCCATCAGGCGAAATCAAACAACCCTGTATTCATGATGGATGAAGTCGACAAACTTGGCGCGGATTTCCGCGGAGATCCTTCATCGGCACTGCTCGAAGTGCTTGATCCCGAACAGAATTATTCGTTCCGTGACAACTATCTGGGAGTCCCGTTCGATCTGTCGAACGTGCTCTTCATCACCACGGCAAACGTGCTCGACACAATCCATCCTGCGTTTCGCGACCGGATGGAGGTAATCACCCTGTCGGGCTACACCGAAGAGGAGAAGGTTCAGATCGCAAAGCGCCACATAATACCGAAGCAGCTTGAAGCGAACGGGCTCTCTGGAAAAGACCTGACGATTCCCGAAAATGTTCTTCGATCGATCATCCGCGGATATACCCGGGAGGCGGGGCTGCGCAGCCTCGAGAGAGAGATCGCGGCAATCTGCCGCAAAGTGGCGACCAGGGTGGCGATGGGGAGGAGAAAACCTGTCAGCATGACTGCTTCAAAGGTACGGAGCTACCTGGGGCCGGTGAGAATCACTTCCGAAGAGCGCCTTGTGCAGGATCAGGTCGGCATCGCGACCGGGCTTGCCTGGACCCCGTTCGGCGGGGAGCTGCTCTTTGTCGAAGCACAGGCCATGAGCGGCAAGGGAGGATTAATCCTCACCGGCCAGATGGGCGATGTTATGAAGGAGTCGGCTCATGCGGCCCTGAGCTACGCACGTGCTCATGCAAAGGAGTATGGAATTCCCGACGACTTCTTTGCCTCTCATGACTTCCACATCCACATCCCCGAAGGAGCTATTCCGAAGGACGGACCTTCAGCTGGAATCACCCTCGCATCGGCTCTCATCTCCGCCTGCACGGGGAGGCCCGTGCACAAGACCATAGCAATGACGGGCGAGATCACGCTGCGCGGCGAAGTGCTCCCCGTCGGCGGCATCAAGGAAAAGGTCCTGGCGGCACACCGCGGACAGGTCCACACTGTGATGATTCCGCGCACAAACCGGAAGGATCTTCACGATATCCCAAAACAGCTGAGGCAGGAGATTGACGTCGTCTTTATCGACAGGGTAACCGACGTGCTTCGCCGAGCGCTTGCCTGGAGCTGAGATAACAGGAACCCCCCTATGCCCCCGAAATCTCCACGAAGCTTCACTGAGAATACGCTTATACGGCAATTGCAGCAGAGATACTGTTCCCGGACTCCGCGGCTGAGGAAAGGGATAGGAGATGACGCTGCTGTTGTCGAACCGGTCAAGGGAGGGGAGTACTGGCTGGTCACGACTGACATGCTCCTTGAGAACGTCGACTTCCGGCGCCAGTGGATAACCCCGCATCTTCTGGGGCGCAAATCGATTTCGGTCAACCTCAGCGACCTTGCTGCAATGGGCGCCCGGCCACGCTTCTACACCGTTTCCCTCGCAATTCCGGATGCAACGACGCTAGCCTGGATCCATCGTTTCTACGACGGCCTCGCTGACGCTTCGCAGGGGGCTGTCCTGATTGGCGGTGACCTGTCACGCTCCGGGGATGGTATTGCCGTCTCGATAGCGGCGTTCGGAGAATCGCTGAACCGCAAGGTAGTCTATCGCTCCGGAGGAAGGGCCGGAGACGCTCTCTACGTTACAGGCGTTTTGGGAAAATCGGCCGCGGGGCTGGCTCTCTTGCGCAACGGCAACCGGATTCCCGGTGCACGCAGCCGAAGGGAAGCCGTAAGCGCGCATCTCGATCCGGAAGCCCGTTGCGAAACCGGGCTGTGGCTTGCCCAATCCGGACTTGCAAACTGCATGATCGATCTTAGTGACGGTCTCTCCATGGATCTGCCGCGCATCTGCAATGCGAGCGGCGTAGGCGCCATTATCCGCGCGGCGGACCTCCCTGTGTTCGCACAATCCGCATCGTGGGGAGGAGATCCGGTCGATCTGGCACTGCACGGCGGTGAGGATTACGAGCTCCTGTTTTCAGTGCCGGAATCGAAAACAGAGCTCTTCCAACTCTCCTATCCGGCGAAATTCCCAGCCGTGACGCGAATAGGAGAATTGACACCCGAAACCGGCAAGATCTGGCTGATAGGGCAGGACATGAAGCGGCGACGGCTTCCTGAAGCCGGCTTCGATCACTTCAAGCAAACCTGATCCCCGGACGGCTTGGCTTGATTCCGCACTTGGCTGTCCTGTATCATTCTGCTGGTGTTTGGTTGTATCTGAAGGCGTTTTTTACCGCAGTTCCCGCTCCGCTCTGCCTCAAATCAATCAGGCCGGTCCGACAACGCGTGATTCTGTGAGATTGTCTGAATGTCAGGAATGAAGTTACTCTGCAAACGCCTGTTTCTTCTTAATGACACGCCGGAGCGCCTCGCACTGGCTTTCGCTCTGGGAGTCTTTCTGGCGTTCAGTCCGCTGCTGGGTCTGCACACTATCCTGGCTTTCTGTTTCTCTTTTCTATTCGGCCTGAATCGCGTTGCCATGCTGGTGGGGGTATTCGTCAACAATCCCTGGACCCTGGTGCCGATCTATGGCGCCGGCACGTGGCTTGGTGGACTCTTCGTCGGCTTCCCTTCCAGGTCCTCTCTTCCGAGCTTTGAACTGAGCGCGATCATCAGCAGCAGCTTCTGGTTGCGGCTCGCGGAACAGTGGCCGATTCTCAAGCCGATGGTCCTTGGTTCATTCATCCTGTCGGTTCTGGCTGCCATCCTCGCCTATATGGCCGCCCTTCACATGATCAGAAGACTCAGGGTGGAGCACTGCGCTAAATCATTGCAGAATTAAGATTACCGTTGAGCCGGGCTGCAGATTTCTGAATTCCCGATATTGAGGTAGAGGCAGTGGAGTCGTATCCTTAGGGAGGATTCAAACTCCAGGATGGGTACCTATGGGCGAGAACATTGAAGGCGCCGTACCGACACCGGCTCGGCTAAATGAATTGGAAAAACTGCTGGGGCACAAGTTCAGGGACCCGTCGTTGCTTCTTCAGGCCCTGACCCACAGGTCTTATGTCAACGAGCACGAGGAGGAAAACCTGAGAAACAACGAATCGCTCGAATTTCTCGGTGACGCCGTCCTCGGCTTTCTCATAAGCTCGCGTATATTTCAGTCCTACCCCGAACTGACGGAGGGGGAGCTCAGTAAAATAAAGGCCTACCTGGTCAGCGCGGTCAATCTCAAGAAGCTTGCCGAAAGGATTCGTCTGGGAGATTTCGTGCGCCTCAGCAGAGGCGAGGAGAAAACGGGCGGTCGCACGAAGCGGGCTATCGTCGTGGATGCGTACGAGGCGATTATCGGAGCGATTTACCTCGATGGAGGGGTGGAGGCCGCATCGGAATTCGTCGGACGTCAGGTTGACGAATTCCTCAAGGGGCTCGATCCGAGGGAATTAACCTACGGTGATTTCAAATCGGCTCTCCAGGAACACTTGCACAACATGGGCCGTCCAGAGCCGATCTATCGCGTGGTGGATGAGATAGGGCCGGACCACAAGAAGACCTTTGTGGTCCAGGTGATGATTCACGGCGAAGTCGTTGCCGAGTCTTCCGGCCGGACCAAGAAAGAGGCCCAGCAGTCGGCTGC
Source organism: Acidobacteriota bacterium (assembly GCA_012719355.1). Lineage (GTDB taxonomy): Bacteria > Acidobacteriota > UBA6911 > UBA6911 > UBA6911 > UBA6911. Next base: position 111,429 of record JAAYAM010000161.1, on the reverse strand, counting down.
CCGCCTGGCTCTCGAGAGCCTCAGCGAGCTGCATTAGCTGCCCTTTACAAACCTGTCGTCGACGCCGACCAGATTCACGGATTTGACGTACACCTTCTTCTCGGGATCTGCCACCGTATAGCCGATCGTATACGAATCGGCCTGATGTTTGCGCGCAATCGCATGTGCCGCTTCGACATCTTCCGGCGCAAGAACTATGCAGAATCCAATCCCCATGTTGTACGTGAAGTACATGTCTTCATCGCTGACGGAGCCCACCTGCTGCAGCAGCCGGAATACCGGGTGGGGTTCCGGCAGGCCGTCGAGAACGTAACCGACCGGAGCGACGGCGCGATTGAGATTAAGGAAACCGGTGCTGGTGATGTGGGCCAGCGCCTTGATCTTCAGCCCGGCATCGAACATCTCGCGAACTTCACGAACGTATATGCGCGTGGGTTCCAGAAGTTCCTCTCCGATGCTCCTGCCCAGCTCCGGCACGAAGCGGTCGGGAGCCCATCCCGCCTGCTCGAAAAAGACCTTTCTGGCGAGCGTCAGACCGTTGCTGTGCACGCCGCTTGACGCCAGTCCTACGATGGCGTCTCCTGCGGCCATACTATCTCCCGTCAGGATACGGTCGAGCGGAACCCGACCGACGCACGTAGCGACAAGATCAAAACCGTACCCCTCACGCTTCCCCTTAATCATTTCCGCGATCTGGGCTATCTCTCCGCCCGGTATCGTGATGCGTGCCAGTTCGGCGCCGCGGTAAAGGCCGCGGGCGAGACCCTCGAGGAGATCCGGGTGCGGTACCTGTACCGCAATATAGTCGAGCAGGGCCAGCGGTTCTGCACCCACGCACAGAACGTCATTAACGTTCATTGCGACGCAATCGATTCCGACCGTGTCATACCGCTCCAGCATCTCCGCCACCAGGATCTTGGTCCCCACTCCGTCGGTCGACACCGCTATGCCCATTCCGCCGCCGCCGTCGATCACGTTGGCGAAATACCCAAGCGGTATCTTCACCTCGCCGGGACGGAGGGCAAAACTACGTTCCACCCACTCGCCGAGGCGTTGCATGGCCACATCTTTCTGTACTGAATCCACACCGGCGGCTTTATAGCTCATCGATTCTTTCTTGTTCATGCAATTAGTTACCCCGTGCCGAATTTGTCGTGACTGTCGATAGTAACACGGGTTGTCCCCAGTTCCCAGTTTCCAGTTCCCGTTCGGGCGCGGCGGCTCAAGACCTGAGCTTTTCCAGCTCTCCACGGAGTCGGTCAACTTCAGGATGGCCCGGCTTCCGGCGTGCCGCCTCCTGCAGCTGGTATTCGGCCTTCCTCGGCAGCGACACCTTGATATACAGCTTTGCCAGTTCCAGGTGGCTGCCTGCCGAAACGTCTCCCAGCTCGATGGCTTTGAGCAGATGCTCTTCTGCCTTTTTTCTGAGGTTCGGGAATTCGGCTTCGGCTACGCCAAGGTAGTGGTTGTAGGAAGCATTTTCCGGGCAGAGCCACACGCAAGTCCTGAACCGCTGAACCGCCGTCGAAAAGTCGCGCCGCGATATGGCCGCACGTCCCTCCCTGAACGCCGCCTCTGCCGATTCTTCGGGCCGCAGCGCCGTCTTTGCCTTGTCCGGGTCTTGTCCGTCGTACAAGGCTCGCATCTCCGGGTTCTTAAGTGTCAGGTAAGCCTGATTGATCCGACTGAAGACTTGCTGAGCCTTGGTGCGGAGTTCGGGAGAGTATCGATCCGACTGAAACCGGTCAGGGTGCAGCTGTTTCGCGCGTTCGTGGTAGGATGCCTGAATTTCCCTCGACTCCGCCGTAGCCGGAACTGAAAGGATCTCGTATAGAGATGCGGTCTCGAAACGGCGTAGCATCTCATCGAATTGCTGAATGAGTGCGGCCGATTCGTCTTCGCTCGAAATCCGCGGTTCGAAATCCACCAGTCCCAGGACATAGAGAGTCAGGAGTGTGCCGCGAGGAATGCTGGAAAGAAACTCCTCAGAGCCGGTCTTGCCGTTCACCAGCGAGAGGGCCTGCGATTCGGCGCTGTCGAGCGGGAAATCCGAAGCCCTTGACTGCGCATCCATCGCGGCGGAAAACATAGCATTTTCAAATTCCAGCGGCACCTTCAGGATGCCGGTCTTCACGGCGTGTCTGACCGAGAGAAGCATCAATTCCGGCAGTTTCAGCCCCAGGCTCACCCGACTCTTCATGAGGTTTTCGCCAGGGTAGAAGCGGAGGTTGCAGTCGAGTCCAAGCAGAGAAGCGGTGATAAGCACGGCCTGTTCGAGTCTGCTCTTTTCGATGCCGGCGATGTTCAGTCCGGGAAGTGAGAGGATGGCCTCTTCGCTGGTACTCCCTTCCTTCATCATCCCCGCTATCTCCTTCAGCCGGGTCTTCTCCAGCAGTGCCATCGTTACCATGATTCGCGCGAGATGCTCTTCGGGTAGGTTGCTTTCCGCGAAAACAAGAGTGCCGCAATTAAGAATCAACTGCCTTCGTGCCGGTCCTTTTTCCGCCCGGAGAATACCGGATCGGCGGCTCCGGTGCAGTTCAAGGAGCACCGTAACCAGCTTTCGGTTCACAAACATCGGATCACCCGTGTGCAAGATAGAGTCGTTATCGGCAGCCTGAGAGGATCTTTCCTGCTTTTTGTCATCGTGGGGCGAAGAACCAGTACGCGAGAAGAGCAATCGTGTTGTAGGTGCCATGGGCGACGATCGGACCGATCAGGCTCCTGGTTTTCAGATAGACGATGCCGAAGAGCAGCCCCAGCAACGTCGTGGTCGCAATCCCCTGATATCCCTGGACATAGTGCCCTGCTCCGAAAGCCAGACTCCAGACCACAAGTCCCACGACGGCTCCCCCAAGGTAGTCGCGGAACCGGTTCAGAATGAAAGCGCGCTGTAGTTCTTCTTTGATCGCACCCGCTATGAGAGCGGCGAAAATGAACAGCACCAGCTGACCCGGGCTGCGAATGGTTTTGCTCAGCGGGTTTTCCTCCAGATAGTGTTCCGGAAAGTAGTATTTGAACACCACCGCTACCACGACGTTGACGAAGAAAAGGAATGGGATCAGTCCGAGTCCCAGGGCGCTCTGAAATTTCCAGCGGTCGAGGTGCAGTCCCAGGCTGCTGAACGGCTCGCCTCGCAGCCGTAGAATCAGTATAAGGATCAGCAGCGAAAACGCCGATTCCAGCAGAAGGGACAGGGCGATGATGCGGGCATCTCCAACCAGTGATTCACCGCTTCCCTCAACGAGGGCAAACAGGGGGAAGCTGGCCAGAAAACCTGAGACAAGTCCCGACATCAGAAGGATTTCGAACAGAGCCTGAACTCGGTCAAGCCAGGATTTGCGGGGCACTGAAGGGGGAGGCGAGTTGATCATAGTAGACGCTAACAGTCCTGCGATGTCCGTCAAGAAAGGTGCGGTGCAGCCGTCGTGGCATCAGATCGTTCGAAAAAAGCTGAACCGTCCAGACCGGTTCGACATCGATTATAGTGATTGGAAGTAATTATGTTCCCGTGTAAGAATGCCAGAATGACGTTTCGTCTCATTATGCTGCAGATCATTATTTCAGCAGCACTATTGCTGCAGCCATTGGAGCTTAGGGCCGCAGACACGATTCTACCCGAAGGGACCCGCATTTCGCTGCAACTGAATGATGATCTAAGTACAAAATCCAACAGCGAGGGGGATGCATTTACCGCCATCGTCATGGCCCCGGTCAATCTTGGAGACAAGATTGTGATCCCGAAGGGAAGTGTCGTAAACGGAAGCATTTCCCGAATGATCCGGCCAGGCAGATTTAAAGGGAAAGCCGGCATGTACCTCCTCTTTCAGTCGATTTCGATTCCCGGCCGCGGTCAGCTCCCGATTTTTGCAACGGCCACCAGGATTAATTCCCCGGGGAGCGGGGATGTCGGTATCGAGGGAAGGATTGAAGGCGAAGGCTCCGGCGAGAGCGCCGGAAAGATAGTCGCGCCCGCCCTGGCAGGTGCTGGAATCGGCACACTTGCCGGCGGTGGAAAGGGCGCAGCCATCGGCACAGGCGTTGGAATCGGGATCGGGCTGGCGACCGTGTTTACCTCGCGCGGCAAGCATCTTGAATTGCGCAGAGGCTCGACTATGGACATCGCACTCGACCGGGCTCTGGCCGTGCCATCGGAATAATCAGACTTCTCTGCGAATAACCTCCATTCCTCCCATGTATGGCCGCAGCGCTTCCGGAATCACCACTGAGCCGTCCCTCTGCTGATAGTTTTCAAGTATGGCCAACCAGGTTCTCCCGATTGCTACCCCCGATCCGTTCAAGGTATGGAGTAGCTGCTTCTTCCCCTCCTTCGTTCTTACCCTGATATTTGCCCGCCTGGCCTGGAACGCTTCAAAGTTGCTGCATGACGAGATTTCCCGGAAACGGCCCTGGCTGGGAAGCCAGACCTCCAAGTCATAAGTCTTCGCGCTCGAAAATCCCATATCTCCGGTTGACAGAGTGACTACGCGGTAATGAAGCCCGAGCCGCTGCAGTATGTCCTCGGCATCGGCTGTAAGCGATTCCAGTTCGTCATACGAAGTGGAAGGGGCTACGAATTTCACGAGTTCCACCTTGTTGAACTGGTGCTGGCGGATCAGTCCACGTACATCCTTGCCGTACGATCCGGCCTCGCTGCGGAAACAGGGGGTGTAGGCAACGAACTTCTTCGGCAGCTCGGCTTCATCGAGTATCTCGTTCTGGTAGATATTGGTTACAGGCACCTCTGCAGTGGGAATCAGGTAGTAGTCGGTCCCTTCCACTTTGAACAGGTCCTGTCCGAACTTCGGCAGGTTGCCGGTGCCGAACAGGCTGTTCGAGTTTGCCATGAAAGGAGGGAGCACTTCGGTGTACCCGTGCTGCTTTGTGTGGACATCGAGCATGAAATTGACCAGAGCCCTTTCCATGAGGGCCCCTGATCTGAGCAGCAGTGAAAAGCGGGCGCCGGTGATTTTCGCCGCCCTGTCCATATCGAGAATGCCCAGGGAGGAGCCGAGATCGACATGGTCCAGCGGTTCGAAATCGAACTCCGGGGCCTTTCCCCAGCGGCGCACCTCAACGTTTGCCGTCTCGTCTGCACCGACCGGGACGGAGGAATGCGGTAGGTTCGGAATGCTGTGAAGCAGGGAGTTGAGGCGCTGTTCGGCGGCCTGTGCCGCTTCCTCGAGCGATTTGATTTCGTTCGAAATCTCTTTCACTTTCGCCTGTTGAGCCGAAGTGTCGTTGCCGGCCCGCTTGAGTTTCCCGATCTCCTCAGACTCTTCATTGCGCCGCCTGCGAAGCTCCTCGCTCTTCAGGATGATGCTTTTCCACTCCGCATCTGCGGCGATCAGTTCGTCCAGAGAGTACGTTCCCCCTCTGGCGCCCAGTCTCTCTCGAACGTACTCAAGGCTTTCCCGCACAAAATTCTTATCCAGCATAACCCGTTCCTTCTCAGGGAATGATTTCTCAACCCGAAGACTCAGGATAGAGCATTCCAGACTCCCGGGGGAGGTGGTGAACCAATTGCATTCTACCATTGACTTTAGAAGATGCCATTGTTTCAATCACTTTTGACGTCGAGGTACCATGCGGACGAGGAACTTACCCCGAGAAAAGGACAAGCGACATGACAAGAGTTCGAAGGGCCCTTTTTCCTGCTGCCGGATTAGGCACACGATTCCTTCCCGCTACCAAGGCCCAGCCCAAGGAGATGCTGCCACTGGTTGACAAGCCGATTATCCAATATGCCGTGGAGGAAGCGATCGCTTCGGGACTTGAGAATCTGGTCATCATAACAGGACGGGGAAAGAACGCCATCGAGGACCACTTCGACATTTCCTATGAGCTCGAAAAGATACTTGAGGAGCGGGGCAAATCGGATCTGCTGGACTTGGTGCGTGCTGTCTCCGAAATGGTTCATATCGCTTACGTTCGGCAGAAGGAAGCTCTTGGACTCGGACACGCTATCCTGGTCGCGCGCGATCTTATGAATGATGAGCCTTTTGCCGTATTGCTCGGAGACGACGTCATCGAGGCCAACCCTCCCTGCATCCGCCAGATGATAGATATTTACGACCGCTACCAGGTAAGCGTCGTCGCGTTGATGGAGGTCCCGGTCGAGGAAACAACGCGCTACGGCATAGTCAAAGCCAAACAGATGTCAAACGGCGACGAGGGGCTCTTTGAAATCGCAGATATGGTCGAAAAACCACCGAGGGACAAGGCGCCGTCTAACCTCGCAATCATAGGCAGGTATATCCTGACTCCTTCGGTCTTCGACGCTCTTGCCGAAACCGGCACCGGGAGCGGCGGCGAGATCCAGCTGACGGATGCGCTGCGTCGTATGCTCGCGAACGAACGGATTCTGGGATACAAGTTTCGGGGTAAGCGTCATGATGCGGGAGACAAGCTCGGGTTTCTCCAGGCCACTATCGAGTTTGCACTGAAAAATGAAGAGCTTGGCCCGGCTTTTCGCGCCTATCTCAAGTCGATTGATCTGGATAAAATCTGAAGCAGAAGATGGAGACAGACCGGCGAGTCAGCCCCTCTGGCGGAGCCGACTGTGCGGCCGGGTTACAGGAGAGGCACTATGAGAGTATTGGTTGTCGGTTCCGGCGGAAGAGAACATGCCCTCGTTTGGAAACTGAAGCAGAGCCCGCGGGTAAGAGTGGTATTCTGCGCACCCGGCAATGCAGGGATCGCCCGCAGCGCGCGCTGCGTCCCGGTTCGTCCTGACGATACGCAGGCGTTGTGCGATCTGGTGAAGAAAGAAAAGATAGATTTCGTGCTGGTCGGGCCGGAAGCTCCACTTGCATCCGGTCTGGTCAATGCCTTGAAACCCCTCGGAGCAGGAGTCCTTGGACCCACCCGGGAGGCGGCGCAGCTCGAGTCGAGCAAGGTGTTCGCAAAGGACTTCATGGCCCGGCACAAAGTTCCGACAGCCCCCTACACGGTCTACCAGGATCCCCAGATCGCTCTCGCCTATCTCGGATCGTCCGAAACCCCTTACCCGATAGTGGTGAAGGCCGATGGGCTTGCCGCGGGAAAGGGGGTGATAGTCGCCCGTGATGCAGATGAAGCAAGAGACGCCGTCACGAGGATCATGATCAATCGCGAATTCGGTGAGGCAGGTGACCGAATCGTGATTGAGGAATGCCTGCAGGGAGTCGAAGCGTCCTACATAGTCTTCACAGACGGGGAAACCATTCTTCCGGCGGTAGCTGCCAGGGACCATAAGGCGGCCTTCGACAACGATTCGGGACCGAACACCGGAGGAATGGGGGCGTACTCGACCAATGACATCCTCGGCCCGGAACTCGAGAGCGATGTGTTGAAACGCGTCATCCGTCCTGTGATCAGCGGCATGAAGGAAGAGGGATTCCCTTTCCAGGGGATACTCTATGCCGGTCTGATGTTGACGAGCAGGGGGCCTCAGGTTCTGGAATTCAACGTCCGGATGGGTGATCCTGAAGGGCAGGTTATTCTGCCTCGGCTCAGGAGCGATTTCGCCGGGCTGTGCGAGGCGCTGTGTCAGGGCCGGCTCAAGGAGTATAACGCCGAATGGGATGACGGTGCCGCAGTCTGCGTCGTGCTGGCTTCGGGAGGGTATCCGGGTCCGTATCTCAAAGGTAAGGTGATCACCGGACTCAAAATGGCTGAAGAAGACCGGCGTGTTGCCATCTTCCATGCCGGAACACGCGCAGAGGGAGATAACTTTGTCACCGAGGGAGGACGCGTCCTCGGAGTGACCGCTACGGAAAAGGACCTGGCTTCGGCCGTGATGGTGGCCTATGAGGCGGTCAATAAGATACACTTTGAAGGCATGCATCACCGCAGGGATATAGGCGCAAAAGGATTGAAGGCCAGCATGGAGGAACCACTGGTATAATTTAACGCCGATCGGAGGAAGCGTGACCCAGCCCAAGGTTTCGATAGTCCTGGGGAGTGATTCAGATTTTCCGGTGATTCAGAACATGCTCAGAATACTTGCCGATTTCGGCATCGAGCACGAAGTCACGATATCGAGCGCACACAGATCGCCGACCCGGACGCAGCGCTACGCCTCAGAACTGGAGGGGCGGGGAGTGCAGGTCGTGATTGCCTGCGCAGGCGCTGCCGCGCACCTGGCCGGCGTCATCGCCTCTCATACGACCATTCCGGTTATCGGGGTTCCGATCGATTCCTCGCCGCTGAATGGGTTGGATGCTCTGCTTTCGACGTCAATGATGCCGGCGGGCGTGCCGGTAGCCACAATGGGGATCGGCAGGTCCGGAGCAAGCAATGCCGCCGTTCTCGCCGCCCAGATACTGGCGCTGAGCGACAGCGATCTTTCGGAACGTCTTCACAGATACAAGAAGCAGCTGGCTGACAGCGTCGAACAGCGTGACACGGAATTAAGGAAGACGCGGGGTGTCTAAGTTTTCACTCGTGACCTTCGGGTGCCGCTGCAATCAGGCCGATAGCGCCGCGCTGCGCCATGGGCTCAGCCGTCTGTCGATGACGGAAACCGCTGCCCCTGCCGATGCCGACCTGATTGTGGTGAATACCTGCACCGTCACGCACGGTTCCGATCAGCAGGTGCGCCAGACCATACGCCGTCTGCACCGGGACAATCCCGGGGCGCGCCTGGTCATTACCGGCTGCTATGCGGAACGCGACCCCGATACTCTTGCCGCCATTCCGGGCGTAAACATGGTTCTCGGGAATGAAGAACGAGAGCGCCTTCCGGAACTTGTCCGGGATCTCGCCGCTCCAGGCGGGGAAGCCATAGTAGTCCACCCTCCTCTGCAGTCTCATCTCGAGTGCAGCGTCCCTTCCATGGCCCTGACAGGGGGTAAAACGCGTCCGCTCGTGAAAGTGCAGGACGGATGCGATAACTGTTGTTCCTACTGCATCGTCCCGCATGTTCGCGGCCCCGGACGCAGCGCACGACCGGAACCCATACTGGAAGAGATACGGTCCCTGGTCGAGCGGGGATTTCAGGAGATCGTAATCACCGGAATCAACCTGGGATCTTACGGACGGAAAATCAAAGGACATGCACGCCTGTACGACCTGCTGACCCGGATAATCGAAATCCCTCGAATCGGCAGGATCAGGTTGAGCAGCATAGAGCCGATCTGGCTTGAACCTTCCATCATAAGACTTGCAGCGGAAAGCCCAATCTTTGCACATCACTTTCACGTGCCGCTGCAGAGCGGCAGCGACCGCATTCTGCGCCCTATGCGGCGACCGTACACCGCTGCCAGGGTCCGGGAGTTGTTCCGGACCATAGACGAAGAAATTCCAGATGTGGCGCTAGGTACGGACGTTCTGGTGGGATTTCCGGGAGAAACCGCGCAGGATTTCGAAGAAACCTGCAGACTGATCGAAGATTCGCCCCTTGCCTATCTCCACATATTTCCGTTCTCCCCACGAGAAGGGACGGAGGCTTTCTCGCTGCCTGACCGCGTTCCGCCGGAGATTGTCAAAGAACGAATGGGCAGGCTCCTGGCGATGTCAAAGTCAAAGAATCTGGCATTCCGCAGGCGCTTTACTGGTAAGGTCCTTCCGGCCATCACGCTCTCGAACCAGGAGGAGATGGGTGAGTCGACGGTTCTGACCGGAAATTATATAGAAGCACGGGTTCCGGGTCTTACCGTTCCTCCCAATACGCTTGTCGACATCCGCATCGAGGATGTGCAACCCGGCTCAACACGTGCCGTCCTGCAGTGACTCGAGCCGATACCCCGTTTTTGTGATCTGCCTCACAAATCTGCTAACAAGGAAAGCCGATCAGGAAGATCGGGAGCGTTCAGATATGTTTTCCACAACACTGAACATGCTGGATAGAGTCCAGATGCACTCGAGGGAGATCGAGCCGCAGAGACAGGTAAAGCAGGAACCTGTGGAGGAGCCCAAGAGCGAGCAAGCCCGTCCCCTGGAGCAGGAAGAAGAGAAGACGGTCCTGCAGAGACTTGAGCAGGAAATTGCAGCTGCAGCCGGACTGGTGAGGCCGCTCAACAGCATGCAGCATCCGGATCCGGTTCCTCCGGGTCCTTTCTTTGAGGAACTGCTGCGGGCGATTGAAAACCTCCAGAAACCCGACGAGTCACGCGTCGTCGATGTCTTCGAGTAGCCGAGTCACTCCAGGATTACGAAAGCCACTGCCCAGTTGTCGGAGTGGGATAGGGTTACGTGTGCCCTGCGCGCCCCCATGGCCTGGAACCGCCGCGCCGCTTCCCCGGACAGGACGATACCCGGAGCCTCCGGTTTCTCCCTCCTGACTTCCACGTCGAGCCAGGTCACTCCTTTCGCCCATCCCGTGCCCAATGCTTTGAAGGCTGCTTCCTTGGCGGCGAACCTTGCCGCGTAATGCGGGACCGGGTCGCGATGGCTGCTGCAGTACTGCTGTTCCGCAGGCGTGAAAATCCGCGTGATGAACCGGTCCCTCGACCGGTCGATCGCTTTGCGAAAACGTTCAATCTCGACGATGTCCACGCCGGTGCCGATGATCATCGATTGCTCCCAATCCCGGTTGACATCAAGCCGCGCACCGCCACAGAATCTCAGGCGATGAACCGGGATGACTTCTCACTCCGTAAGCGCCAGGGTGTGCAGTACTACAGCTGCAGAGCTTTTGAATCTGTCCCGCAGCTGAGTCACGCCTTTTCCACGCGGCATGGGGACGCCGGCGCGTTGCTGTCGGCCCTGCGACTCGACGCCCTGCAGCTTGCGATGCTGCGCCAGGTGCATTCGAACACCGTCCACATCATAGATGATTACCGTAAGGATTGGAAAGCAAGAGAGGGAGATGCTCTCGCCACGCGGATGGAGAATGTCGCGGTCGCGGTCAGAACCGCGGACTGTGTGCCGGTTCTGCTGGTCGATCCGATGAAGCGTGCCATTGCAGCCGTTCACGCGGGATGGAGAGGAACTGTGAAGCGCATTCTGTCCGAGACTGTCTTTGCGCTGAACAGGGCATTCGGCAGTGATCCGGCGGACCTTCTTGTCGCGGCAGGACCGGGAATCGGAGAATGTTGTTTTGAAACGGGCGTGGAAGTGGCTGAACTGTTCGAAAAAGAGTTTCCGGGGGCATCCCTCGCCCAAGCTTCACCCGTCCAAGCAGGGAAATATCATCTTGACTTGTGGAAGGCGCTGCAAATCCAGCTGAAGAGTGCCGGAGTCCGGGAACAGAACTGCCATAATTTGAATGCCTGCACGTGTTGCGGCACCGGGCGATTCTTCTCGTACAGGGCGGAAGGAGCTGCGGCCGGACGCATGATGGCCGTGATCGCCCTTACCGCGGCGGAATAATCCGATCTATCGGGCGGGCCCGGGCGGAATTGCTGCGTCTGCAGCGGGTTCTTCCCGGCCGGCCAGCATCCCGCAGGCGGCAGATACGTCGTCTCCGCGGGACCGCCTGATGTTGACCGTGATGCAGCGGTCGACGAGAATTTTCTCGAAATCGAGAATGCGGTCCCACGAAGGAGTCTTCAACGGGATCCAGGGATCGGCATTCAGCGGTATCAGGTTGATTTTCTTTTTGAGTCCCTGGAGCAGATCGGCCAGGCGCCGGGCGTCTTCCGGCGAATCGTTTACTCCTTCGATCAAAACGTACTCAAACGTAATGCGCCTTCTCTGTTCGAGGGGAAAACCGCGGCAGGTCTCGAGCAGAGCTGCGATATTCCATTTCCGGTTGATCGGAATGAGCATGTCTCTCACGCTGTCAGTCGTTGCGTTCAGCGAAATTGCGAGATTCGGGATCACCTCCTCTTTTGCCAGCCTGCGGATTCCGGGCGCGACGCCTGATGTGGAAAGAGTTATGCGCCGCGGCGAAATAGACATTCCGTCCTTGTGCGTCATCAGCCGTATAGCCTTCATGACGTTGTCATAATTGTTGAGCGGTTCGCCCATTCCCATGATGACGATATTAAGGCGCTTTGCCGCCGTTCCCCTGTCTGACTGTAGTGCCAGTACCTGTCCCACGATCTCGCCGGAAGTAAGATTGCGGCGCAGCCCCAGTTTCCCTGTGACGCAGAAAAGGCATCCTACAGCGCACCCCGCCTGGGTCGAGATACACACCGTATCCCTCCGGTCTTCGGGTATGAAGACGGATTCTATTTTCTGTCCGGGTGGAACCTCGAAAAGATAGCGGCGCGTGCCGTCCCTGGATACGAATACCTGCCGTATCGGAGGATGCTCGATTGTGAACTGCTCCTTCAGTTTCTCGCGCAGCTGTTTTCCCAAATCGGTGAAATGATCCCACGAATGAAGCAGGCGGCGGTATATTCCCGCATAGATCTGGCGCGCGCGATACTTCGGCTCGTTCAGGCCGGAGATTGCCTCCTCGATTTCCTCCAGACTCCGGCCCATAAGGTTTACCAGTGCCATAGCAGCAAAGTGTATCATCTGCGGGACCTGGAGTTCAGGCTCCGCGACCATTTTCCTTTCAGGGCACTGCACGTTGTGATAAGAAATACGGCGTTAACAACAACAGAGCTGATGTTCGCCCGACGCTATGGATGTTCAGAAGAGACAGATGAAAAACGGCCTCACGATCGCTTCCGAGGTAATGCCGCATCTGCGCTCGGCGTCGCTCGGCGTGTGGGTGAAGTGCGGTTCACGTGTTGAACAGGCTGTCGAGACCGGCATTTCCCACTTTATCGAACACCTTCTTTTCAAGGGCACCAGAACCCGTTCCGCCGCGAAAATCGCGCAGTCGATCGATTCCGTGGGAGGCCAGCTGAACGCTTTCACCGAGAAGGAGTACGTCGGGTTTTATGCGAAGGTTCTTGATGAGCAGCTCCCTTTTGCCTTCGATCTTGTTTCCGACATAGTGCTGAATCCGGTTTTCCCTTCTGCGGAAATCGAGCGTGAGAGAAATGTGATTTTCGAAGAGATCAACATGGTCGAGGATTCTCCTCAGGAGTTGATTCTTGACCTGTATCTCGAGAATTTCTGGAAGAACCATCCGCTTGGCAGGCCGATTTCGGGGACAAAGGAATCTGTAAGCCGGATCACGCGCCGCGATGTGAAGAGGTTTTTCAGGCAGAACTACAACGCGCAAAACATGGTGGTTTCGGTTGCGGGAAATATCAAACACCGTGAGGTCTTCGAGCTGGCCGAGCGATATTTCTCCAATCTCAACCCCGGTGTCGCGGCCGACCTCGGGCAGCCGCCCGAAATCAGTTCAGGACGGCAGATCCGCCATAAAGCTCACCTTGAACAGGCCCATATATGCATGGGCACTGTTTCGCCCACCGCGGTGTCCGAAGAGCGGTATGCTGCGCACCTCCTCTGCAACATCCTGGGGGGAGGAGTGAGTTCCAGGTTGTTTCAGAACATACGCGAAAAGCGCGGGCTTGTTTACACGATCTACTCTATGCTGAACCTCTATCGCGACGCCGGTTCCATGGTCGTCTATGCGGGGAGCGCCCCGGGAAACGCGCTGCAGGTGGTCGAGCTTACGAAAAAAGAACTTCGAAAACTCCGGGAGACGCTTGTCCCTTCACAGGAGCTGAAGCGCGCCAAAGAGAACATAAAAGGCTCCTTTATGCTCGGGCTGGAGAGCTCAAGCAGCAGGATGACCCACCTCGCGCATCAGCTGATTTACTTCGGCAGATTCTACAGACTGGAAGAGATCCTCGACGCGGTCGAACGGGTGACGGCGCGACAGATCAGGGATCTGGCAAGCAGGATGCTCGAGGCATCTTCGCTCTCAATGACGGCCCTGACAGGGCGGAACGGCAGCGGGCTGCGAACAGCTGCACTGGAACTGTGACCATGGGGCTGAGCTTCACATTGCTGGGGAGCGGCAGTTCCGGGAACACCTCGCTGGTGAGCGACGGGGCCAGCAATATCCTTGTTGATGCCGGGCTGAGCGGCCGTGAGACCGCAAGAAGGCTGCGAGAGTGCGGGGTCGAACCGGGCCAGCTTTCGGCAATTGTGATTTCCCATGAACACGGAGACCACTGCCGCGGAGTCGGTCCCCTGGTGAAGAACCTGGACATACCCGTCTTCATGACTGAAGGCGCGTTCGCCGCTTCGAACATAAAACTCGATCCCAGAAATAACCTCTGCAAAATCAGCGCCGGAGAACCGTTTGAGGTCAACGGCATCACAATTACCGGTTTTTCGGTCCCCCACGATGCGAGCGATCCGCTGGGATTCGTGATCGAAAAAGATGGAGTGAAGATAGGGATTGCGCTCGACCTCGGATTTCTTTCCAATCTTGTGCTCGAACGCCTGAAAGGATGTGATGCCCTGGTGCTGGAATCAAATCACGATGTCCGGATGCTGAAGGTCGGCCCCTATCCATGGGCGCTCAAACAGCGAGTGATGAGCCGGCGCGGCCATCTTTCCAACGATTCGGTGGCGAGCTTTCTTGCAAACGATTTCGATGGAAAGGCACGGCACGTCGTCCTTGCCCATCTCAGCAAGAACAACAACCTTCCCGAACTGGCTCTGCTTTGCGCCCAAAGAGGGCTGGATTCGCGCCAGGATTCGGCCGGCCTGCACACCAGACTGGAACTGGCCGGCCCCGATCAGATCAGCAAAACGTATCGCTATTGAGCAACAGGCTCCGTCCTGTTTCTCGAACGGTGTCAGCTGGTATTCTTTTTCTGTCCTGATCTGCTGAAGAGGAACGAATATGATCGACCGCTACACGCCTGAAGATTTTGCCGCAATCTGGTCCGAAGAGAACATGTTCCGCACCTGGCTCCAGGTCGAGCTGGAAACCTGCCGTGTCCTGACGGAAAGAGGCTGGATCCCGAAGGAATCGATGGAAAACATCGAAGCGAAGGCCGCCTTTTCAGTGGAACGGATAAAGGAAATCGAAAAGGTGACTCACCACGACCTCATCGCGTTCACTACGAGCGTGGCGGAATTCCTCGGCCCCGACTCTCGCTACATTCACTGGGGACTCACGTCCACCGATGTGATCGACACTGCCAGAGGATTGCAGCTGAAGCAGGCAAGCGAAAAGATCATTGCCGCCATTGACGAACTGCGACGCGTTCTAAGGGAGCGGGCGCAGGAGCACCGCATGACCTTAATGATGGGTCGCACACACGGAGTGCATGCTGAAGTCACCACGTTCGGGCTGAAGCTCGCGGTCTGGTATGACGAGATGCGCCGCAATCGGGAGCGGATGGTGAGAGCGTCGGAAACAGTTTCGGTTGGGAAACTGTCGGGTGCTGTCGGGACTTTCGCTCACCTCGCCCCCGACGTGGAGGCTGAGGTCTGCAGGCGGCTGGGTCTGAAAGCTGCTCCGGTCTCGACCCAGACCCTCCAGCGGGACCGGCATGCGGAATACCTGTCGACGATAGCAATTATCGGCAGCTCGCTGGACAAGTATGCGACCGAGATACGCCATCTTCAGCGGACCGAGGTGAGAGAGGCGGAGGAGCCGTTTGCCACCGGCCAGAAAGGATCGTCCGCCATGCCGCACAAGCGCAATCCGGTCAAATGCGAGCAGATTTCCGGGCTGTCGCGCCTGCTGCGCGGGTACGCAGTTACCGCGATGGAGAATGTGGCACTGTGGCACGAGCGCGATATCTCCCACTCTTCGGCTGAGCGTGTGATTCTGCCCGATGCGACCTCCGTCCTCTGCTACATGCTCCGCGCGATGACCAGAATCATTTCAGGTCTCGTTGTCCATCCCGAACGCATGTTGAAGAACATAGCGCTGACGAGGGGACTCGCCTATTCGGGCCAGCTGCTCCTTGACCTGACGCGTAAAGGGGTGCTCAGGGAAGAAGCGTACAGGTGGATCCAGCGTTGTGCGATGAAGGTGTGGGACGAGGACAAGGATTTCGTCCTGACATTGCTGGAGGATCCCGATATAACAAAAGTCCTTTCGGATGAAGAGATCCGGTCTGTCGTCAATCCCGAACTTCAGCTGCGCCACATTGACGCCATCTTTGCCAGGGTATTGTGACGTTTTGTGACGCAAGCCACTGAAGCTTTCCCCGTTACGGGTAAAATTCAGCCAACATGCTTTTTGATATGTGCTAAACCACTCTTCACAAGAAGTCGACCCACAACCCACACTGTCGGGAACCCTGAAAAGGGTTCCCGACAGAAAGAATCACCAGACAAGCCAGGGGAGTTCGATGATTATCTCGTCTTCCTGTGCGAACGGAGCGCCGCAAACGGCGCAGAATCTATAAGGATACCGGGCGGGCTGATCATATTCACAGCCGCATTCGCCGCACTGAATCTCGACGCGCCTCTCGAGTTCATCCCTTTCGATGATCCTCCTGGATTCGTCGTAACGCGGTTCGCAGCCGCCGAGAGAGTGGCAGCACCACGGGCAGAAATCATAGTTTTCGTATTCCCCTTCAGGCAGGGGCAGAAGGCAGCGCTGGCAGAATCGCGTCTCGTCCGCACTCACCTGCAGATAGGCAAGCATCTCCGCTCTGAGCAGGAGCAATATGCGGCGCATCTCTTGGCGGGTGTACTTCATACTGAGGGAAGTATAACAGAGTGTGCCG
The DNA here is from genome assembly GCA_012719355.1 of Acidobacteriota bacterium. GTDB lineage: Bacteria > Acidobacteriota > UBA6911 > UBA6911 > UBA6911 > UBA6911. The sequence continues at coordinate 94,951 of JAAYAM010000161.1, read as the reverse complement.
GGCGAGCCGGCGGGGAGAAAATCCTCTCCCGGGGGCCGCTGAAAATATCGGCAGTTTTCATCTGAACCGAAGGCTTAACTCCTACATTCTGATATAATCAGGGATGTTCGTTGATCCCGGGCAAGGGGTGTTGGCGGTTACTGAGCCGCGGCGATATTTCCAGAAACCCCTCCCTTCAGTTACACCGGATCGATCGCAGCCTTACCTCGGGAAGACCGAAGGAAAGAAGGGAAGTGTCAAGCGAGCCGCACATCCAGGCTTGGGCGCAGAGACTTGCCGCCGGAGTTCACCCTGACAACGTGATTGATGCCGGTTAACGTAAAAACTTTCTCTGAAGCACATGCTGGAGAACATATGACGACTTTAATAAAAAACGGGACCATCATTACCGCGACTGACACATACAAAGCGGATCTCCTGGTGAAGAATGGGATCATTTCAGAAATCGGAAGAGAAATATCAAAGATCGCCAGCGAGATCATCGATGCGGCGGACAAATGGGTTCTGCCGGGCGCAGTCGATGTGCATACCCATATGGATGCACAGTGTGATGGGATGACCACGGTAGATGATTTTGAGACCGGGACTGCGGCCGCAGCGGCGGGCGGTACAACGACCGTAGTGGATTATGCTGAGCAGGTTCCGGGTGGCACGCTGAGTCAGACGCTGGAAGACTGGAAGAACAAGGCAGCTTCGAGGGCCATCGTAGATTATGGTTTCCATATGGCTGTGTGCCAGGTCAATTCGGAGATACTGGGCGAAATACCGTCGATAGTGGATGCGGGCGTGACCAGTTTCCACCTCAGACTCGATGGGAATGGGCCATGTTACATCAATGACGGGCAACTGCTCGAGTTTCTGCAGTGTGCAAGCGCGGCCGGCGCCCTCACCTGCCTGCACGCAGAAAACGGAGATATCATCGACCTGTACGTGAGGCGGCTCGTAACCGAAGGGAAGACTCTCCCGAGGTTCATACCGCATGCCCGTCCTCCGGAAGTGGAGGCCCAGGCAACCGCTAGAGCCATAAGCGTCGCGGATATGGCAAAGGCGCCGATCTGCCTGACGAGCCTCTCATCCGCTCATGCAACGGAAAAGGTGAAAGCAGCCAGGGATCGCGGCCAGGCAGTGATCGCCGAGACTTGTCCACACTATCTGACGCTGTCGTGTGACCGCTACGAGGACTCGGAAGGAGTGAAATATTACTGCACACCGCCTCTGCGTCCTTCGTGGCACAGCGACGTATTGTGGAAAGCGATCGTGAGCGGCGATATCCACATCGTATCCAGTGATCATCGGGCCTTCAACTACGCGGGACAGAAGAACCTGGGAAAAGAGAATTTCACCCTCGCTCCTCGAGGGTTTCCGGGGATACAGGAGCGGCTGGCCGTGATGTATTCGGCGGGGGTTCATACCGGCAAGATTTCGCCGAACCGCCTTGTCGATATCGCCTGCACCACTCCCGCCAGAATTTTCGGACTCTTTCCGCGCAAAGGCACCCTCGCTGTGGGGAGCGATGCCGACATGGTGATCTTCGATCCCCGGGCGGAAAACGCAATGTCCAGGGCAAATGGGTTATCACGCTCGGATTACACTCCGTACGAGGGGATGAGGGTGCGCGGAGCCACCTGGCTCGTACTGCAGCGCGGCAAGATCATCGCGCGTGAAAACAAAGTGATCGGACGTCCCGGCGGGGGAGAATTCCTCCCACGTTCGAAATTCAGCATTCCATAGGAAAAACTCTTCCGGACGGAAAACCTCGGTTCCAGGCGGTCTTCCGTCCGGAACATTGTTGATCCACACACTCTGTGATATCGTGCTAGTCCGATGAGCAACTGTCCACAATGCGGTAACAGCTATCCCGAAACTTACCAGTACTGTCCCTCCGATGGAACTCCACTGGGTGCGCGGGGTGTAGGTCGTCCCGTCCAGATCAGCGTCAAAACGCTCATGATCGGGATCGTGGTCCTGCTTCTCTGCTCGATCCTCGGGTTTGCGGGAGCTTTCCTGTATCAGTACTGGAAACCGAAACACGGAGCACTCACGATCAAGACCACTCCTCCGGGAGCCTTTGTCTCGATAGATGGCAAGTTGCGTGGCGCGACGCCGTTGACGATCTCCGATCTGCGCAGCGGGCAGCACGAACTCCGGGGGACGAAGGACGGCTACAAGGAACTGATCCAGCAGGTGACGGTGATGCCATACGCCAGTGACAATCTGCACTGGAAAATGGAGCCGCTCGTCCCACAGCTGACGAATGAACAGCTTGCCGAAGTCGAAGCCTGGCGTAAGAAACTCGACGGTGCTCTGAGAGAGAACATACTCCTGCCGCCTCCCGATGATTATAATGTGCTCTACTTCGCGGACAAGATCCTGGCTGTCGATCCCGCCAACAGCTATGCCACCGAAGTGAAAGTCAAGGTCGGCGAAACAGTGCGCAGACTGGCAGAACTTGCTTATGCCCGCGAGGACTGGCTGGAATCGGAGAAGCAGTACAAGAACCTGTCTCTCCTGTTTCCCGACGACGTCTCGATCGGGGAGCGGCTGGCAGATGTCTCAGCCAAAATCGACGCCAGCATCAAAGACCGCGAAAAACAAATACAGGACTGGAAAGCCAAGGCTGACGCCGCAATGAAGATCGGGAGTCTGGTGCCGCCCGATAAAGACAATGCGTTCGACGCAATCCGGAGCATCCAGCGGCTGGACAAGAACAACAGCTACGTGCGTGAGGGCATCGCCCGTCTCAAGGAACTGCTTCAGAATCGTGGGGACACCCGGATCGCCAATTCCGACTGGGAGGGGGCACGAAACGATTTCAGGACGATGCTGCAGTACTTTCCCGAAGACAACTACAGCAGGACCCGTCTTGCCATGGTTGAGGCGAGACTCGCCGAGGTGGCGGAACTGGAGCAGCAGCGCATCCAGCGCAGCGACCAGGAACAGGAGTCTCGCAGAAAGGTTGCACAGCTGCGCCAGTCGGCCCTGAACGCCTTTCGCTCGGGAGCCTACCAGAAGTCGATTTCAGAGTGGCAGGAATACCTGAAGTACGAGCCGAACAGCGATGAAGCATTCTTCTATATCGGGGCGAGCCACCAGGATCAGAAGCAGCTCGATACCGCAATACTGAATTTTGAAAAATGCCTCTCGCTCAACCCCGGTAACGTTCTCGCCCACCTGAACCTGGGACTTCTTTATGACTACCACCGGAACGACTTCAAACAGGCGGAGGAACACCTGCGGAAGGCAAGAGAACTGGGTGGAGCAGATCGATACACTCCCGAGCGTATTCAGTCGATGATTCAGGATCTGCGTGACCGCGCACGGGTCGGTTCAGTACTCAAGACCCCTTTTCATGTCATCCACAAACATACGTTTTCCAGCTGCCGGGGGATGCTGCTGTTCACGGAAGAGGGGCTCGAGTTCAGAACGACCGAGACCGATCACAGCTTCTACGAGGAATTCTCACAACTGCGCGGCTTCATGTTCGACAAAAATGAGCTTGTTGTCAGGACGCGCAGCAACAAGAAATACAACTTCCAGTTTTCTAATCCAGACGACGCGACCCGTATCCGGGCGTGGAACTCGTCGGCCAGACGGATTCCCGTGGCCAATATCGATTAACCCTACAGCTGCTTGGTTCCTGTGTAGGAGGACGGTGGTGCGCCCACCGGAGGTCTTCCCCGCGGACTCTTCGCTTTCGGTCGCCTGAACAGCCCGGCAATGGCGAACAGGACAAGGCCCAGCAGCACACCTGCTATCAACGGTACCGGTTGCAGGTATCCCCTGATCAGCCGCGGGATATTCGATGCCGCAACTGCATGGTCAAGCTGGAATACCGGCACTTCATTGGAGTCCTTGTTGATCACCGCCGCCGTCAATATAAGCCCGGCGTCCTGCAAACCGTCGCTGGCAAAACTCCACCGCCAGCCGGCATTCTCCCGCTCTGCAATTTCCTTCGCAGGTTCATCGTCTCCCGGGGAGATGTTCACCGCGTCTGATCCCGAGGCGAGACTTACCCGTATCTTAAGCCCCTCACCAAGTGAGCGTAGAATGTCTCGTTCCTCCGGTGTCAACTTCACCCGGTCGATCGATTCGGACGAGAAACGCGCTTCCGCCACCTTGCTTTCATTGCGGCGGATGGAGTCCGGAATGCTCCAGCTCAGTGAGCCGAGAGGTACGTTTCCGAGATAGAGATTGGTCTTTCCGGTTCTGATCCCCCCTTCCGACTTGTCCTCAACAATCTCGGTGCGCAGCGACTTTATCTGCCGCGCAAACTCGTCGAGTTTCTCCTTTTCGGTCCTGAGGCTGAAGTACTGCTTCTGCAGCGAATCTTCTTTCGAAGTGAGGACAGAAATCATGCTCTGCATTTTCTTGTTGCCGGCCTTCAGTTCATCGTTCTCGCTCACCAGGCGCGCGTTGGTTGTCTTCTGGGCATCGAGATCGGTGCGCAGTGACGCTATCTGCTTCTCGAGCCCCTGGTTCTCCTTCTGCATATTCCGCATTGCCTGTCCGAGATCCGCAATTTGTGACGAGAGATCACGCGATGTATCCACCTTCAGGTTCAACGACCGCTGTATGGTTGCGAGTTCCTTCTGGTAGCCTTGTGCACTCCCTTTTGCCTCTTTCAGTTCCTGCCCAAGTTTGGAGACCTGCGATGCCGAACTCTCGATCCTTTGCATCAGGTCGGCGTTTGCACTCTTGAGGCGGGATATCTCCGACTGCTGGTGCTTCGATTCGGTTTCGAGTTTGCGGTTTTCCGACTGCGACCGGGTCAGTTGAGAGGTCAGATCCTGGACACGGTTCCTCAGGTTATCAAGTTCGCGCTGCGCGTCCTGGTAAGCAGGGATATGGGGTGTAATGGTCTTGAGTACTGAATCCCGGCTGGTTGATGCCGAGGCGGCTATCTGGTCGAGGGACCGGTCGAACTCGTCTTTAACGAAACCCTGCTTTGCATCTTCTATATCCGTGTAACTGACTCCCTGGGTGAAAGTGGAGCGAAGGGCGCGGTCGAACGTGTCGCGATTCGGAAAATTCTCCTCCAGCGCCGCATCGAATCTGAACCCAATTTCGGCCGTTCCGGGAGACGCTATTCCGCTGAGCCGGAGTTTGATCTCGTCATTTCCGAAATCGATGACGAGAATCCTCATCTGGTCACCAACCTTGTATCTGGGGGTCCCCGAGCCGGGTTCTACCTGGATTTTATCCCCGCTGATATAAACCATTTGCTTAGCGGCATAGATTGGGATCTTCAGAAACAGAGCTTTGTTTTCATAGTTGCGCTTGTATTCCTCCTGCAGCGCGCGCGATACGCCTGCATATCCGGTGAATGCACTGAAAAAAACAAGAGAAACTGCGAGTGTAATCCGGAGTCGGAAGTCGGCTTTCATTTATGTCCTCGTGTCCTCGGGTTTGATTAGCGCGTCAATGATACCATAACCGTCGTGTTGCCCGCCCACTTCCGGGTGCGGGAAATCAGCCTTCTTCCCTTTCAAAGGTATTGGTTTGGATCTAAATTGAAGTGTATGATTGGTCTGTCGTTACAGCGAACCTGCGGCTGAGGAGACCCACACCAAACCGGAGTTTACACATTGCGCCTGGAATGTGCCGCCCGAACCGATCAGGGGAAAATCAGAACCTCGAATGAAGATTCGTGTGTTGCCAATCCCGGAACCAAACTTTTCCTTGTAGCCGATGGAATGGGCGGTCACGCCGCCGGCGAGGTTGCCAGCCGAATTGCAGCCGCCGCAATGGAAGAGATCGTCTGCGGCGCCGGTCCCGAGACTCCGATGCCCGATCTGCTCATGAGGGCGGTGCAGATGGCCAATACAAGGGTGTATGAGACCCAGAGAGCCTGTCCCGAATACCGCGGCATGGGCAGCACCCTCACGGCTTTGGCTTTCAATGAATCCGGCTACCATATCGCCCAGGTGGGAGACTCGAGGGCATATCTGCTGCGTAGCAACAGGCTCATCCAGCTGACGCGTGATCATTCATTGGTCTGGCCGCTGTATGAAAGCGGCGTTTTGACCAAGGACGACATATCGCATCACCCGCAGAAGAACCTGATCACTCGTTCGGTCGGAACGCAGCCGCATGTTGAGCCTGAAATCCAGAGTGGCGAGGCGCTTTCCGGAGATGTTTTTCTTCTCTGCTCGGATGGATTGACCGATGTCCTTTTCGACCGCGACATCCTGGGAATCCTGACTGAGAAACCCGACGTTCAGCAGGCGAGCGAATATCTCATCCAGGCCGCAAATGCACGCGGCGGTCCTGACAACATCACCGTGGTGTTGATCAGGGTTTTTTCCACACCCTGAACCCATTCCTGTGGATAAATGGGATAAACCTCATAAAACCAACGGTTAGGTGTCTGAATCCACAGCGCTTTCCACAGTTTTTTCCACAACCCGGCGGAGACCTCAGGGAGTGAGACCGGCGCGGACAAAAAAGTCGCTCCGGGATAAGCCCCTTATTTCCAGAGTCTTCTCTCTCGCTTTCAAGCCCGAGACTATCTGGATGCTCGACTTCGGGATCTCGAGAAGAGTTGCGAAAAACTCGATGACTGCGCGGTTTGCCGCATCGTCAACCGGCGGTGCGGTGACCTTTATCTTCAATGCGCCGTTATGGATACCGGCAATCCCCGGACGCTTGGCACGGGGCTGAATGTGAAGACGGACTTCGAGTCCGGTTTCAGTGGCGCGAACCTGCAGATCCGTGATATTCATTGTCTTTGTCCGAAAATCGCGCTGCCGATCCGCACGATGGTTGCTCCTTCCTCGATTGCCTGCTCGAAATCATGACTCATTCCCATCGAGAGGTGTCCTTGTCCCAGACAACCGGGCCGCTCTCGTTCGAGCGTTTCCTTCAGTCCGCGCAGTTTCGCGAAATAAGGCCGGACCTGATCCGGCTGTTCCAGGAAAGGAGGAATAGTCATAAGCCCGTCGAGTCGAAGTCCGCGGAAGGCTGAAAACGCATCCACCATCTCCGGTAGCTCCTGCAAGGCGGCACCGAACTTGGTCTCCTCCTCCCCAAGATCAACCTGGAGCAGTACTGGAAGTACTTTGCCCGTTTCGAGACAGGCTTGGTTGAGCTTGGACGCAAGCCTGATGCTGTCCACCGAATGGATCATGTCGAAAAGCTCTGCCGCCCGTCGAGCCTTGTTTGTCTGGAGATGACCCACAAGATGCCACTCGAGCCTTTGGATTTGCCTGAGTTGCGGAATCTTACGTTCCGCCTCCTGAACCCGATTCTCTCCAAACTTGAGGAGCCCCGCTCCGGCAGCCTGAGCGATTGCCTCCTCCGGGAAGGTCTTGCTGATGGCAAGCAGCGTGATTTCGTGGGGCAGACGGCCGGCCCTGGCTGCGGCCTGGGAAATCCTCTCCCAGATCTCGCGGATATTCTGCGCAATGTAGTTCATCGTGCCACTTCCCTCTGCGTCACCGCCCGATAGAAGCATTATACGTCCGCACTTCCTCCACGCTTCCTCAAGGCGGTGATTCGCGTTGAGTTGGGCTGCGGGCTCTGTTACTCTGGTTGCTCTTGAAGCAAAGGCAATTCTAAAGATCTTATTCCTGGCGGGCAAGAATTCTTGTGTTCATTACGTTTGAAGGAATCGAAGGTTCGGGCAAGAGCCTGCAGATAGCCCGGTCGGCGGCGTATCTGAAGGAGAAGGGGATAGACTGCCTCGGTACCAGGGAGCCGGGGGGCACAGGATTCGGCATTGAGCTGCGCAAAATCCTTCTGGGAACCAACGGCTACAGTATTGAACCGTGGTGCGAAGTACTCCTCTACCTGGCAGACCGGTATCAGCATCTCAAGGAGGTCATCGAACCGGCGCTCGCTCGAGGGGTCGTGGTCCTTTCAGATCGGTATCAGGACGCGACGCGGGCTTATCAGGGAGCCGCGCGCGGAGTCTCCGGTGCCGAAATCGAGAAGCTCTCGCAAGTCCTGGGAATACGGGAACCAGACAGAACTATTTTGCTCGATCTGGCTGCAGAAGAGGGACTTGGCCGGGCACGGACGCGCAACCTCCTTTCCGGCACAGCCGAGTCGGAGGGGAGATTTGAGGCGGAGGACCTGGCGTTTCATACAAGAGTGAGAGGGGCGTATCTCGAACTTGCCGCGCTGCATCCCGAGAGGATATCAATCGTCCCTGCTTCAGGTACTCCGGATGAAGTCTTTTCGAGAATCAGGGGGCTGCTTGATCAATGGCTCTGAGGAGAGTGCCCGGCAGTCTGGATGAATTCATCGGCAACGCGCGAGTCGTCGATGTTCTGAAACGCGCAATAGCCCGGGACCGTCTCCCGCATGCCATGATATTTGCCGGGCCGGAAGGGGTCGGCAAGTGCACGCTTGCGCTGCTGATCGCGCAATACCTGAACTGCCTCGCTCCACGCGATGACGGATCCTGCGGCAAGTGCTCTGTCTGCACCAGGATCATGGCCGTAATTGAAAGCCGCTATCTGAAATGCCTCAAGGCGGACGATGGATTCTGCGGCAGTTGTGCACACTGCAGGATCAGGACCCGCCGCCATCCTGATATCAGGCTTGTGGAGCCGGAGAAGACGACGATCAGTATCGGCCAGGTGCGTGAATTGATCAATGAGATCGCCTTCCAGCCTCTTGAGGCCCGGTACAGGGTTGTCATTCTCGATCCTGCCGAACAAATGCGTGCCGAAGCTCAAAACAGCCTGCTCAAGACTCTGGAGGAACCGGCGAGCCGTACGGTTATCATTCTGGTCACAACGAATCCGTACGTGCTGCTTCAGACGATACGCTCCCGGTCCCGCGTGCTGCAGTTCGGCGAAATTTCGCCGGAGCGGATCGAAAAGTACCTTTTCGAACAGCAGGGGAGAACCGTGGAAGACAGCCGCCTTGCTGCCGCGCTGAGCGGGGGCAGGCTGGCAGCCGCCCTGGGCTTCAACACCGAAGAGTACCGCGAAATCCGCAGGCTGGCGTTTCACTTTGTTGTGCTGCTCCTCAAGCAGGGTAGGTTTTCCGATGCCAGCGCCATCGCCGTTCAGGTCACAAAGGACAAAGAGCATTTCGAGCGATGGGTCGAATCGGTAGCTGCGCTCTTGCGAGACATCTACTTCGTCATGCTGGCGCCCGAACGTGTCGGCGAGAGGGAACTGCTTGGAAAAATGGAAGAAGTGGCCGCCGCCGTGGACCGCTCCAGGGTGGTAGGGGCGATAAACGCCGTAAACAAGCTCAAAGGCGATCTTCAGTTCAACGTAAACCGCCAGCTGGCTTTGGAAGCGATGTTCCTCGGATTTGCAGGAAAGCGCTGAGACCTCCCGTCAGAGTCCTTCCTCCAGGCGGGCAAGTTTCTCACGGAACTGAGGCGACTTGGGAGAGTCTGGGTACTTCTCAATAAACTCCCGGTATGTCTTGATCGCGCTTGTCCGGTCTCCTTTTTTTTCATAGGCCCGGGTAAGGGCCTCGTACACCTCGACCGAATCCGGCTGATATTCCAGTGCCTCCAGATATCTCTGGATGGCGGCGTCATAGTTCTTCCTTTTATAATAGAAATTCCCGATATTCAGGTTCTGCAGAGACAGCAGAGGATCCGGTTCCTTCTTCCCCGGCTGCTCGGGGACTACGGTCCCTTCTGCGACGTCCGTGTCCCGGATCAACTCGGGTCTCCGTGACTGAGCCGGAGCTGGGGCTGCAGACAGCAACAGGAAAATAATGAGACAATTACGAAGAACGAGTCGTGTAGTAAATGACGTGTTCCCTGTTCGCGGCTTGATTTCTAAGTTCATTATATGGCAAATTTAGCGAATTAATTTTAGCTTGTCAAAGATCGTTTGTGATACTACAATTGGCTTTAAATCGGCTTCGATCGCACGCTTCGTACTTTAAACAGTTACGTATTGCTCGCGGAAGATCGCTATATTTCTAAACCTCCCCTGGAGGACGTTAAATGGTTAACCGGAAACTTATTCGTCCGAGCTTGTCCGAAATTAAGGACCAGATGCCCCGTTATGGACCGGTGCCTCGGAAACGCGTTCCACCTGAAGTGACCAACGCGGAAAACTATTATTACATCAAACAGATGGCTGCCAAGACACCGATGATCGTCAAGTTGACTGACGGCGAGGAGATAAGGGGAGTCATCGAATGGTACGACAAGAACTGCATCAAAGTGCACCGCAGTGATGGGCCGAATCTTCTGATTTTGAAGCATGTGATCAAATACATGTACAAGCAGAACGAAGATCAGGAACCAGATGAGGTTGATCTGGAGTAGGGTACATGGATGCTCGGCATGGGAATGACTTAGCATTACACTTTCACACCGCCCGGTTTCAGGGGGTGGCAATCTCGCCAGGATTCAAGCTATTCTTCCCCAACTAGGTATCACAACAGGCGATCCAGCCGGAATAGGACCGGAGATCTCGCTGCGCGCGGCCAGCGAGCGGGAATTCAAGGGGACCTGCCGGCTGGTCTTGTTTGGCTGCTGGGAACTACTGCGGTCGCGGGCCGCAGAGATGGGGCTGTCGTTTGACTTCGAGATGCTCTCACTCGATGGACTTGCCGGAACTGACGATCTTCCTGACCGCGTGATAGTGGATGTCCCGACGGAAGCCGTCATGTCTGGCGTCGGATCAAGGGCGACCGGCGATGCCGCTGCCAGAAACATCATCCAGTGTGCTTCAGCTTGTCAACGGGGGATTCTGCACGCAATGGTGACGGCCCCTCTGAACAAGAAGCACTTCCAGGAAGCGGGCTACGAATTTCCCGGCCACACGGAGTTTCTCGCTCACATAACCCGGACTCCCGAGATCGCCATGGCATTCCTCACCGAGCGCCTGAAGGTGGTGCTCGCGACCATACATGTTCCGCTGAGGGTTGCGGTCGACCTGGCCACGTCCGACCTGCTTTACCGAAAACTGCGTGTCATATTGACCGAGTTTCCGCGTCTGCGGCTGCCGTGCAGCAGGGTGGCGGTTGCGGGACTCAATCCGCATGCCGGAGAAGGCGGAATTATGGGGAGTGAAGAAGTCGAACGATTCATTCCCGCGATCAGGAGGGCTCGGGCGGACTTTCCTGAATCAGTTATCGAGGGACCGCTGCCGGCCGACACGCTGTTCTGGAGAGCATACAACGGTGAATTCGACGTCGTTCTGGCCATATATCACGACCAGGGGCTGGCTCCCATCAAACTGGTTGGCTTCGGCGAGTCGGTCAACGTGACTCTGGGCCTGCCGTTTGTCAGGACTTCAGTAGATCACGGCACCGCATTTGAGATAGCGGGCAAAGGGATTGCCCGCCACGACAGCATGAATTCGGCTATCCGCTGGGCGCTCAGGCTTGCCACACCCCGCGTTCCGTAGAGACACTATGGTGTTGCGATCTGTGTTTACTCCAGCAACTGCACAAGCGTGCGAACGCCGTATCCGGTGGCCCCTTTGCATGCGAAGGGACGGCCCTCGGTGTCGAGATCGGTTCCTGCGATGTCGAGATGAACCCACGGAGTCTCTTCGGCAAACTCCTGCAGGAATTTTGCAGCCGTAATCGCGCCTGCCCTGCGGTCGCCGACGTTCTTCATGTCGGCGATGTCGCTACGTATCGCCTTGCGGTACTCGTCATCGAGCGGGAGCTGCCACAGTCCCTCTCCCGTGATCCGGCAGTTGCTGCGAAGCCTGTCCATGGTTTCCTGGTCTGTTCCCATCATGCCTGCGTTCACCTGTCCCAGTGCTACGATGCAGGCACCGGTGAGGGTTGCCACATCTATTATCCGGCTTGCCCCAAGGGTGCGGGCGTAGGCCATGGCATCTGCAAGAATGAGTCTCCCTTCGGCATCGGTATTGATGATCTCGATAGTCTTCCCCAGATGAGATCGAACCACGTCGCCCGGTTTGGTCGCCTTCCCGCTCGGCAGATTCTCAACTGCCGGAATCAGTCCCATCACATTGCGTGGGGACGGGAGTTGTGCGAGTGCTATCATGGTCGCCAGGACCGCGGCGCCGCCTGACATGTCTCCCTTCATCTCCTCCATCTTCTCTGAGGGCTTTATTGAGATGCCGCCGCTGTCGAAAGTCACTCCTTTGCCTACCAGGGCCCACAGAGGCTCACTGTCCGCTTTTTTTCGGCCGGCGTTGTCCATTCTCAGGATGATCAGCTTTGGAGGCTCTTCGCTGCCGCGGCTGACCGCGAGCAGTGCGTTCATTCCAAGCTTCTCGATCTCTTTCCGCTCGATGATCTGAACGCTGAGACCTGCTCTGGTTCCCCTGGCGAGGGCGCGTTCTGCAAACTCCGCGGGTGTCAGGATGTTCGATGGTTCATTCCCCAGGGTGCGCGCAAAATTAGTTGCATCGCCGACGATGTTCCCCCGCCGGATCCCCTCCCGGATTTCTTCCAGGGGTTTCTCCTCTTCGAATAAGAGCAGGAAGCTTTCAAGACCCTTTTGTTCATTCTCAGTCGTTTTGTAAAAGTCTGATTCATAATCAGCGTACAGCGCCCCTTCGGTAGCCGCTCGGGCGGCGATTCCCGCCGGATGGACGCCTCGGCACATGAAAGCCACTGTCTTGCACGAACTGGATCTTGCGTTGCGCACGGCGACGCCGGCTATTTCGCGAAGTTTCGACGGCTCGAATGCAGCTTTCTTTCCGGCTCCCACCAGCAGCAGGTATCGGGCCTGAATACCTGTGGGTCGATATATCTTCAGAGACTTATGCAGTTCGGGCCTGAACTCTCCCGAGGACAGAACCGCCTTGAGAACCCCGTTCGTTATCCTGTCCAGCGGCTCCAGCGCAGTAGAATTGTCAGTCTCGTCTTCGAAAATCGGAAAAGCCAGCATGTCACATGCAATCAGGGGGTATTGTTCGACTCGCAGCTCGATCTGCATAGACTCCTCCGGTACCTGAATAGGTGAGCGGCTCCGGATTTGGGGTGCTCACGTCAATTTGATGATAAATCAGCGTCTGCTCTTCATTGCCGATCTGGCTTCACGGTCCGCTTCTTTTCGCCGCTCCGTCTCGCGCTTGTCAATCAGCTTCTTTCCCCTGGCCACTCCGAGTTCGACCTTCACCTTTCCGCGTTTCAGGTAAACGCGCAGTGGAACCAGTGTCAAACCCTTCTCCTGCGTCTTGCCGATCAGTTTTCGGATCTCCCCCTGGTGCAGCAGCAGTTTTCGGGTCCTGGTAGGTTCGTGGTTTTCCCTGTTGCCATGAGAATAGGGACTGATATGGCAGTTCAGGAGAAAAGCCTCTCCCGACCGGATCATCGCGTAACTGTCCTTCAGGTTGAGCCGCCCCTCCCGGATGGCCTTTACTTCCGTCCCGAGCAGCGAGATGCCCGCTTCATACTTCTCCAGGATGAAGTAGTCGTGGAACGCCTTCTTGTTTGATGCGATCAGTTTTTCTCCTGTCTGTTTCTTGGCCATTGCAGAATTCACAAAACTGTTCAGTATACAGAAGCGGTGGAGAGTATTTAAGCCGTCCCGTGGAATTCTTTCTCGACATATTCCCGGACAGCCGACTGCCATGGCCGCATGATGCTCAGACCCTGCTGTGCCAGCCGGCAGTTGGAAAGAACAGAATTTGACGGGCGCGGTGCGGGCCTGGGGAATTCCTGGGTTGAGACGGGGGTAATGGGCGCGTTCGGCATTCCAGACCATTCGACGGCTTTTGATGCGAGCTCAAACCACGTGCAGGATCCGCTGTTGGTTACGTGATACGTTGACCTGCAGCCGGCTTCGACCATCTTCACGGTCTGAATCGCCAGATCCTTTGCATAGGTGGGGCTACCTCTCTGGTCATCTACCACCCGAAGCATCGAGCCTTTACGGGCAAGCCCTACAATCGTGCGGACGAAGTTGGGACCGTTGGTGCCGAACAGCCAGGAAGTGCGGATGATCAGATGGTTCGGGCAGTGCTTACGTACCATCACCTCCCCAAGCAGTTTCGATTGGCCATAGACGCTCTGCGGATTGGGTGGGTCCTCCTCGACGTAGGGTTCGCCTTTGAGTCCGTCGAATACGTAATCGCTGCTGTAGTGGACGAGCAGGGCTCCCGATGCAGCGGCCGCGGCAGACAGGTTTCCTGCCCCATAGCCGTTCACCTGCAGCGCCTTATCGCGCATGGTTTCGCAGTCATCGACGCGGGTGAATGCCGCCGCATTGACTATAACCTCAGGCTTCAGGTCTTCTGCTGCCGCCAGGCACCGTCCGGGGTCTGTAATGTCGATTCTCGGCAGATCGATTCCCTCGACCTCGTGTCCGGTACCGAAAGCAGCCACGAGTTCAGTCCCCAGCATCCCACTGCAGCCGACAACGAGAATGCGCATCGTTTCTCACATCTCGGAGAGCGTTTTATGGCGCTGCCCGTACATCCGGTCGTAATACGTCAGATACGCTCCGCTGCGCACATGTTCAATCCAGTTGGAGTTGTTGCGGTACCAGTCGATCGTTTCCCGTATGCCTGAATCAAAAAGAGTTTGGGCGCGCCAGTTCAGTTCTTTCTCGATTCTGGACGGATCAATCGCGTAGCGGCGGTCATGTCCGGGGCGGTCTTCGACGAAGGTGAGGAGAGACTCATCCTTGCCGAGCAGCCGCAGGATCGTCCGGGCTACCTGGATGTTCGGCAGTTCCTGCCGAGCGCCGATATTGTAGACCTCTCCCGGTTTTCCGTTATGAAGCACGGCATCAACGGCGGAACAGTGGTCACGGACATGGATCCAGTCCCGGACATACAGGCCATCTCCATAGATCGGAAGCGGAAAGCCGTTGATTGCATTGCTGATAAGAAGGGGGATCAGCTTTTCGGGGAACTGATAGGGACCATAGTTGTTGGAGCAGCGCGTGATGATGCCGGGAAACCCGTGCGTATGGCAATAGCTGCGGACCAGCATGTCAGCCGACGCCTTGCTTGCCGCATATGGGCTGTTCGGCTGAATCGGGCTGGCTTCGGTGAAAAACCCTGAAGATCCGAGGCTGCCGTAAACTTCATCGGTCGAGATCTGGATGTAGCGCCCGATACGGTTCTTGCGGCAGAGTTCGATCAGGTTAAGGGTGCCGACGACGTTGGTGCGGATAAACTCGGATGAGCTGAGAATGCTGCGGTCGACATGTGACTCGGCCGCGAAGTTGATGACGGAATCAATCCCTTTGCGGAGGATTCCGGCCACGGCTTCCGCGTCACATATGTCTCCCTGGATGAACTCATGGCGCGCATCATTCTCAAGGCCTGAGAGATTTTCCAGGTTTCCCGCATAGGTCAGCTTGTCCAGATTGATTACATGGTACCCGGGATACTTTGCAAGAATGTACCTGATGAAGTTGGACCCGATAAAGCCCGCTCCGCCTGTTATCAACAGTCTTTTCATATTGTCTCGGCCCGATCAGGAGACATTTCCGGCCTGCTGCTTTTTCAACCCGGAATTTTCCTTTTCCATGGCATTCTGACACACCAGGTTGGAAGCGCGAAGCAGAGATTCGAAGGTTCCCGCATCAGTCCACCATCCGTCCAGGATGTCGTACTGCATCTTCCCCTTCGCGATGTAACAGTTGTTGACGTCGGTTATTTCAAGTTCACCACGTCCGGACGGCTTCAGGGTCTTGATGATGTCGAACACCTGCGGGTCATACATGTAGATGCCGGTGACAGCGTACGAAGATGCCGGATGCGACGGCTTTTCGTCAATTCTGACTATTTTGTTCTCTTTGATTTCCGGCACACCGAAACGCTGGGGATCGGGTACTTCCTTGAGCAGAATCCGTGCGCCTGAGCCCTGTCCGGCAAAGTTCTCGACATACCGCGCGATTGATCCCTGAACGATGTTGTCTCCAAGGATTACACAGATTGGTTGGTCATCGGCGAAAAACTCGGCGAGAGAAAGAGCTGCCGCGATTCCTCCTTCCCCCTCCTGGTAGGCATAGTCTATGTGGTTGAGTCCGAATTCCCTGCCGTTGCCGAGCAGCCGCAGAAAGTCGCCGGCGTTGTTCCCTCCCGTGACGATGAGGATATCGCGTATTCCCGCTCCTACCATCGCTTCGATAGGATAGTAAATCATCGGCTTGTTATAGATGGGGAGCAGATGCTTGTTTGTTACTTTTGTCAGAGGATATAGCCTTGTACCCAGACCGCCTGCCAGTACGATTCCTTTCATCAGTCACTCCTCAGATTTGCAGGAAAAACCGAGCGAGTACTATAGCACAGTTACGTACGAAGGAGCCGTCTCAATACCCCCGGTTACCCGACACTGCCGTCAAGCTGTCTCTTCATTTCGTACAGTTTGGCATACTTGAAGAAGACCGAGACTGCGCCCATGACGGCGACGGTAAAACCGGGGATTCCGTCGAGAAAGCCGCGTTTCAGGAAATACGATTTCACGAAGGCGGCCACAGGATTGCCGGCCAGGCCGAGAAGTGTAACCTTTCTCCCTTTCCGGCTATAATCGGACGCCGCAAGCGTGGAGTATACCTCCAGTCTTTTCAGGTAGTCTGAAAGGCTGTGATAAGTGTAATGCTCGATTTCGCCCCTGAGGAGACCCGGTTTGCCTGCAAGCTTAACCGATTCGTGAACGAGCCCTCCCCCCCACCGTGCCTGGCGCCGATCGAATAGACGCAACTGGTAGTCGGGATACCACTCGCCGTGCCGGATCCAGCGTCCCAAGAACCAGGCTACCCGCGGGATCCTGTAGCCGGAATTGGTGAAACCTGCGGCTGCCAGTTCCAGGATCTCGGCGCGCAGTTCTTCGCTGGTCCGCTCATCGGCGTCGAGAGAGAAGATCCAGTCGTTGCGCGCGGCATCGACCGCGAAATTCTTCTGATCCACGTATCCGGTCCAATCGCGATGGATGATTCTATCGGTATACCTGCGGCAGATCTCGAGAGTGGCGTCGCTGCTTCCGCTGTCAATGACTACGATTTCGTCGGCCCACGACAATGATTCCAGCGAGCGGGCTATGTTACGCTCTTCGTTACAGGTGATGATGGTGGCGGAAATAGGCTGCATGGCGGCGATTGTAGCCCATTTCGCTGCCGGACAAGATTGAAATCCTTCGCGCCTTCAGGGTCCCTTTGTGATCGGGGCTGTCCGATAGAATTTGTTCAGAAGCCTCAAAACCTCACGGTCGGGGCGCACCGCCGTCTTCCTGTTCTGATCTCTCTTGCTCCGCACTTCGGCGATGTTCTTCAATCCCGTGACAAAAGCCCAGTAGAACGGCCAGTCGAGCCACAGCCAGCCAGCCAGCAGCCGTCCTGCCATTGATGCCGCGTGCATCCCGAACATACTCCTGTCGTGGAGCAGCAGCCAGTGCATCAGAATCCTGCTGCGCAGCGACAGTTTGTCCAGGGAACGCCGCGTGAACCGGCGCTTCATGCTCTGGCTGGCGTCATGATAAGCAACGCTCCGTGGCTCATACTTGATGACCCAGCCGCGCTTCCATGCCCGGTAGGATATCTCGACATCTTCATACATGGAGACGAGCGGTTCAAATCCGCCGATCCCGAGGAACTTGTCCCTGTCATACATCGAAAAAGCGCCGATTGCAGCGAAGGAGAGATAGGAAGAATCAAGCTCTGCAGGCGGAAGAACGTCATAATTCTGATAGCTGGTCCACATGCCGCGCCGGAAACGTCCGACCTTGCCGCCGTTGCAGAACATGTCCCCTTTCTGGTTGAACATCTTGCCGGTCACGGCGAAGACTTTCGCGTCTTCGAAATGTCTCACGAACGGTAAGATGCAGTTCTGCTCGATTCGGACGTCGTTGTTGAGCAGCAGTACGAGCGGGAAGCGGGCATGTTCGAATCCCGTCTGACAGGCGCCGCAGAACCCCTGGTTCTCCGCGTGTTCAATGACGGTAACCCGTCTCCCGAAATTTGAACGGACCCATGAGACGGTGTCGTCTCCTCCGGCATCCTCAACAATGATTATCTCGGTCGATGCCCCGTTCTTGCGCTGATAGTAATCGGAAGCTGCTATTGCGGACGGAAGATACGCTTCGAGCAGGTGTCTTCCACGCCATGTCGGTATCACAATCGACACATTCATAGGTTTCGGGAAATTCCTTACGGTTCGGTGGTCGGGCTCCTGCCCGACCACCGGTGCTGTGCTTGCAGCTCTAAGGATTCGACGCCGAGAGATTCTGCGGCAGTTCGTTGACCTTGAAGTCCGTTGTCGTGGTAAGGGTGCGGTTCGTTATCCTGTCGAGGACCTTTATCTCCAGCGTATACTTGCCCGGAGCGAAGCCCTCCTTGATCGGAATTTTCCCCAGAAGCACCACGCGGGGCCCATAGAAAAACTGCTCGGAGTTGATGGGACTGTCGCTGATTTCTTCAACGACCTTGCCATCGTTTCTTACGGTGAAGGTCACATCGAGCGCGGGCTTATCGCTGGTCTGATCGATCCCCATGTTGTAGATCTGCATGTAGGTGATCAGGTTCTGCCCCGGTATGTACTCGGATTTTACGTTGGGAACGACTTTCATGTCACCGATGATGTACTGTTGCAGCTGATCCGAATTCGCAGGGGCAGGTGATATCGAGTTGGCCAGAATAATAGTGCTCGACTGCAGTTCTCCATCCTCAAACTTGGGGACGTTCAATCCCAGGCTCGTCGAGCCGATATTGTTGCTGTTCATGTCCTTCAGAACAAGGTCGAGCTTGTAGCGCATACCCGGGGGCAACGCCACCGTGTGCTGATAAACCGAGCGCCTGTTCTTTCCGTAGTCGAAATTCTCATCCGTAAAGTCGGTGCTGATGGGAGATTCCCACTCAGCGATTATGCGATTGGTAAGGCTCGTAACGATGCCGTACACGTGCACCTTGGCACGGTTGAGATTGTTCTCTCTCTTGAATTCCAGCGTCTGATTGTTCAGCTCAAGACTTATCGGAACCAGAACTTTGTCCGAGGACAACCGGATGTAGTCGATCCTCATGTCATAGGGGAGCGTGTTGTACATGATCTTGGTGCTTACTACGCTCTTGAGGTCCTCGAACTTGATCTTCGGCGGACGCTGGACTGCAAAATACTGCTCCATCCTCGAGAAAGGAGAATCCTTGGCGCGGGCGAACATGCTCTGCGGGTTGTTGGGATCGTTGAAGGCACCCGGATTGAAATAGGCGCGGTCTCTTTTTTCCGCAAGGCCCATCTCTTCCGCCAGCGTCAGCCCGGCCCCTTCGACATGAAGCAGCGCATCCTTTTCATCAGGGCTCATCGCGATCCGGTACTCACCCGTGAACGAGCTGTCGACGAATTCGATCTCGATATCGTCTCCAATCCCATCAATATGCCGATACCACCACTTTTCGAAGGGGAACGTTGTGGTCCTTCCGCCCCCCTCATGGAGTGGCCGGTCGTACGTGCCGCCCGTCGGTCGGTCTTCCTTCTGATCCGGCGGACCGAACATTATGTAGATGCGTCCGCGGTCGGTCTTCCAGCCGGGAATGCCCGAATGAAAGCGCTCATTCGCATAGGCGATTCGCCGATAATGCTCTTCCTTGAAGGCATTTGTCGAGGATCTCGGGTCCGGATTCCTTCGCAGCCAGAACTGCTCGATGAAAGCCTCCCGCTCTTCATCGTTCTGCAGCGCCTTGAACGTAGCCTTCTCTTCCTCGGAAATGATCCATACGACATCTTCTTCGAGCCACTTTTTGTAATATTGACTTGTGTCGCCTTCATCTTGGACAGGTGGAGACGAATAGGAGCCTGCATTTAGAACGAGGCCGAATAAAGCCAGAAACAAAATGAACCTCGGATAACGCATAGATCCCTCCGGACAGTCAATTCGTGAGTCTGATTATAGGGATTCCGCACCCTTTAGTCAAACGGCACGACGGGGCCCCGACCCGGTCCGGATTGCCCCGCCGAAGGCCAAAAACCGGGGTGGGCCTGCGTCGGAAAAGTGGTATAACGGTTAACAGGTCCGTCCCCCCGCCATACAGGAAGGAAAAGAAGTCATGGGTGAAATGGTTACACTGGCCAGTAATGGTATGGCAGTCTCGGGCTACTTTGCTCAAACGCCGGGCAGGAAGGGCCCCGGCGTTGTTGTGATCCAAGAGTGGTGGGGACTCGTGCCTCATATCAAGAGTGTCGTCGAACGACTGGCAGGGGCCGGATTCCTGGCCCTGGCCCCGGATCTCTATCACGGCAAGTCCGCGAAATCGCCCGGGGAGGCGGAAAGGCTGATGATGGCGATGAATATCGACAAGGCGGAAAAGGATCTTTCCGCCGGCGTCTCGTACCTCCAGGAGCATACCGCGAACCCAACCGGGAAGGTCGGAGTCATCGGATTCTGCATGGGGGGAGCGCTTGCACTCTATGCGGCAACCAGGAACCCCGACATAGCGGCTTGCATCGTGTTCTATGGAGCACACCCGAAAGTCCGGCCCGACTTGCCTTCGCTCAAGGCCGCAGTTCTGGGTATTTACGGCGAAAACGACAAGTCCGTCACCGTCAAGTCTGCCCGGGATTTGGAGAAAAAGCTAAATGACCTGGGTAAGAGCGTTGAGGTTCAAATATACCCGGGTGCAGGGCACGCTTTCTTCAATGACGAGCGCCCGGAGGTCTATAACAAAAGCGCAGCCGAAGACGCATGGAATCGCTCGCTGGATTTCCTGACAAGGCATCTGAGCTGATTGAGGTAAGAGCGGCGTCAGAACGAGGTGGAATTGATGGACTCTCACAGGGTGAATGGCATGGAAGGGACTGCTCCTGCTCTAACGATCCTTTCCGAAGATGAGCAGTTGTTTCGCACCAGCATACGAGAGTTTGCCGAGGAACAGATCCGGCCGCAGGTTTCCGTGATGGACAGGGACGGCCGGATCAGTCCGGAACTAATCAGGCAGCTCTTTGATATGGGTCTGATGGGTATCGATGTTCCCGAGCAATTCGGCGGGTCAGGCGGCACGTTTTTCATGTCCATACTCGCGGTGGAGGAGATCTCCAGGGTTGATGCCTCGCTGGGCGTGATGATGGATGTCCAGAACACTCTGGTGAATAACGCGATCATGACTTGGGGTGCCGACGATCTGAAGCGCCCCTGCCTGCCGCGTCTGTGCAAAGACGCCGTCGGCTCCTACGCTCTTTCCGAGGCCGGCTCCGGCAGCGACGCATTCGCGATGGCCACCAGAGCCTGCGAAAAAGGGGACGGTTTTGTCCTTTCCGGCCGGAAGCTGTGGATAACGAATGCCGCAGAGGCCGAGATTTTCATAGTGTTTGCCAACCAGGATCCGTCGAAAGGGTATCGCGGCATAACTGCATACGTTGTTGAACGCGACTCGCCCGGTCTGACCATCGGGAAGAGAGAGGATAAACTTGGGATTCGCGCGAGTTCGACCTGTGAGCTCATTCTCGACGACTGCTTCGTTCCGCACAACCGCGTCCTGGGCGAACCTGGAAAAGGGTATAAGGTCGCGCTGGAGACGCTCAATGGCGGCCGCATCGGAATCGGAGCCCAGATGATCGGTGTGGCCGAAGGGGCCCTGGAATACGCCATCCGTTACACCGGCGAGAGGGAACAGTTCGGCAATAAGCTTTCGAGTTTTCAGGCTGTTCAGTTCGACATTGCCCGGATGGCGACCGAGCTTGAAGCTGCGCGGCTTATGGTCTACAACGCGGCGAAGCTGAGAATGGCGGACAGGCCGTACATCAAAGAGGCGGCCATGGCTAAATACTACTCGTCGGTCATGGCGGAGCGTGTGACGAGCCAGTGCCTCGAGTTGTACGGCGGGTACGGGTATACGCGCGAATATCCGGTCGAGAAGTACTACAGGGATGCGAAAATAGGAAAGATCTACGAGGGGACCTCGAACATGCAGCTTCAGACTATCGCCAAACACATCCTGCAGACAAAATAGGAATCAGAACCATTTGCGCAGCGTCGGGGAGAGAAATCGCGTTGCAAAATACGCGTCGGGATGCGAGTATTTGCAGTTCAACCCTGACTATAACTATTCTGGAAACAGGCGAATGACCAATACCCCTCAAAAAATGATCATAGTTTCGGGTATCCAGCCCTCGGGCAATCTGCATCTGGGCAACTACTTCGGCGCGGTCCAGCAGTTCATTCAATTCATTGAGCAGGGCCACGACTGCTACTACTTTCTTGCGAACTACCATGCACTTACCTCGCTGCGCGACCCGGAACGGCTGCTGCGCTTGACGCGAAGCACGGCCGCCGACTACATCGCGCTGGGACTGGACCCGACCCGTTGTGCCCTTTACGTTCAGAGCGATCTGCGTGAGGTATGCGAACTTCAATGGATCCTGACGACTGTGACTCCAATGGGACTGCTCGAGCGGTGCCATGCGTACAAAGACAAGGTGCAGCAGGGCATTCCCTCCGATCACGGACTGTTTGCCTATCCTGTGCTGCAGGCCGCGGACATCCTGATTGTGAGTGCCAACCGTGTTCCTGTGGGGCAGGATCAGAAGCAGCATATCGAGGTCACGAGGGATATTGCGGGGTATTTCAACAACACCTATGGAGAGATCCTCACGATCCCGGAGGAATTCATTCCCGATAGTGTGGCGACTATCCCGGGGCGGGACGGGCGGAAGATGTCCAAATCCTACAATAATACGATCGAGCTCTTTGCTCCGGAACAGGAAGTACGCCAGCAGATTTTCTCGATCGTTACCGACTCGGCTTCGGTGGCCGAACCGAAGGATCCCGACAAGAGCATGCTTTTCCCGATCCTCAAACTCTTCTGTGATTCCGCAAAGCAGGCGTACTGGGCAGACCGTTTTCGCAGCGGCGGCCTGAGCTATCGTGAAGTCAAGCAGGCGATTTTCGATTCGTTCATGGAAAGATTCGGACCTGCGCGCGCCCGTCGGGCGGAACTCGAGAAGCAGCCAGAGTATGTCGATGAAATGTTTGCGCGAGGGGTGAAGAAGGCCCGGGATCTGGCGCTGCCGCTGCTCCACAGAGTACGTGAAGCCGTCGGAATACCGAATCGGTAACAATCCCGACATTCCCCCCGACTCCTGAATTCTGTATTCTTAACTGGAAAGGGGGGGAAAGTGAGCACAAATTCTTCTCAGCCGGACTGGCCGGAAATCTACAGGCAGCGCCGCAACAAGATCCGCAGACAAGTCGATGGCGTGATTCTCTGGATAGGGCATTCACTGCAGCCCAGAAACTATGCGGGAAACACCTATCCTTTCCGCCAGAATTCCCATTTCCTTTACTACACGGGGTTGTCCGAACCCGATCTCCTGATGCTCTCGTTTCCGGAACAGGACCACGACATTCTGTTTGCCAGAGAGGCGGACATCGACGACATCGTCTGGACAGGCCCCACCCGCTCGCGTGCCGAGCTTGCGCGTGATGCCGGGATCGACATCGCAGAGGAAATCGAACGCGTGAAAGAGCACCTGGCCGGCGTCCGCAGCGACGGCGCCAGGATCCATTATCTTCCGCCTTATCAGTATTCTTCCCTTTACAGGGCAGCGCAGCTGCTGAACATGGAACCGGCAGAGGTGATTGCGAATGTATCACAGGTCCTGATGGAAGAGGTCGCAAAGCAGAGGAGCATCAAGACGGAAGTTGAGATTGCGGAAATTGAGGATGCGCTCGCGATCACCGACCTGATGCACCGCGCGGCCATGGCAGAAATGGGTCCGGGAAAACGCGAAAGCGAGATTGCCGGAGTCATGCAGGGGATCGCGCTTGCACATGATCGGCAGCAGGCCTACAACCCTATCGTCACTATACGCGGGGAGGTGCTGCACAACCACTCGTACAGCGGGATAATGCAGGAAGGCCAGCTTCTGCTGATCGATGCCGGCGTGGAGTCTCCGCTGTTCTACGCATCCGACATTACGCGGACCTTCCCGGTCAGCGGCAGGTTCACAGCGAAACAGGCCGGTATCTATCAGATTGTCCTTCGCATGCAGCTCGGGACCATCGGGATGATCAAATCGGGTATTTCGTACCGCGACGTGCACCTCGCCGCCTGCAGGATCATGGCTGAAGGGCTGCGCGAAACAGGACTGATGCGGGGCAATCCGTCAGACGCCATCGAAGCCGGAGCCCATGCGCTCTTCTTTCCCCACGGCATAGGTCATATGCTTGGGCTCGATGTACACGACATGGAGGATCTGGGTGATATTGTCGGCTACGGAAAGAAGGAGAAGCGGAGCGGACAGTTCGGCCTGAATTACCTTCGTCTGAGCCGCCCGCTCGAGCACGGCTTCGTCCTCACGGTGGAACCGGGGATTTACTTCATCCCCGCACTCATTGAACGCTGGCAGAAGGAGAACCTGCACAGCGAGTTCATCGATTACGAAAAGGTAAATGGGTATTTGGGATTCGGAGGGATCAGGATAGAGGACAACATTCTTGTCACCCCGACCGGCGCGACTGTGCTTGGTCCGGGAATACCCAAGACGATTCCTGAGATCGAGTCCGCAATGGCGCAGCGTTAGGCCCGCATCGCCCTTCAGGTGCAATCCTCCGCCTGTTTCGCGATCTCCCGGGCTATGGAGATATTTGAGCTTTTCGGTCCGGGAAGCCGCTGTGACGAGAAGTCGCGCAGAAAATCGGCAACGGAGCGGATATACCTGCGTGGGTTGTTCACGAGCAGGTCTTCGTGTCCCGCTCCGGGAAAGTACACCAGTCTCTTGGGTTCGGGGATGCACTGGTAAAGCGACTCGACATCCCCCTTTTTGAGGACTTTTTCGGAATCGCCGGCAAGCACGAGGACCGGACAGCTGATCTTCTTCAGAGCTTCCGCCGGATTAAGATCCTGTATGCGCAGTTGAAACAGGTGCTCTGCCACAAATTCCATCGGCCACACGATCAGGGGGACAAACCAGGTCATCACGTGCAGCTCCAGCCGATTGGTCAGGGCTCTCCTCAGGTTGTCGTAGCAGGATTCGAGGATGACCCAGTCGGGAGTGACCAACTCATACGCGACTGCATAGGCTGCCGCCGCGGCTCCCATCGATATCCCGTCAATCCCGATTCTCACCGGCTGATCGGGATGCAGCGATTTTATGAAGTCGAACGCAGCCCTGACATCCTTACGTTCATTGAATCCGTAGGAGATGCGCGATCGCTGGCTGCTTCCGTGTCCACGGAAATGGAGCAGCAGTGTATGGTACCCGCGCCGTGCGAAGAAGCGTCGTCTCGTCTGCAGGATCTCCCTGTCGGAACGGTAGCCGTGCAGCAGCAGCACCCAGTCGTTTCCCGTCGCCACCTGTGAAAGCTGCACCCACGCGTGCAGATTCAGTCCGTCGGAGGTGATGATCGTAAACGGTTCAAGTCTTCCGTAGCTGATCCTGGGGATGCAGTCGATGCGGGCCTTCCTGGCCGGGCGAATCATCATCCAGGTCGCCACCGCGCTCGCCGAGAAAGCTCCGGTGATTCCACAGATCATGTAGAAGAAAACCTTCCCAGTCTTTCGTAACAGCGGTTCCCATTTCATATAGTGATCCGACAGGCCCGGTCGTTCCTATTAGATTAAGAGAGAAAAGAAGGCTTTCGGTTTCAAATACCTGGAGGCGAGGCTCCGGCGGGACCGATTGGCTTGACAGGACCGGGGGACCGCCTTATCGTGTAACGCTTTGGCAGGAAGGAAGAAGAGGAAATGAAATACCCGAAGGGCGGCATACAGCGGGGCTACACGAACCGGCTCCTGTGTGTGGATCTCACAACCGGGGAGATTACCGTCCCCGGGCTCGACCCTAAGGTACGGGATTACTTCCTGGGCGGCCGCAGTTTGGGACTTTACCTGCTCCATAAGGCGACGAGCTCCGCGACCAAGCCCGACGATCCCGAGAATCCGCTGATTCTGGCGAACGGCCCGCTGGGCGGAATTCCGCAGTTTCCCGGTACTGCAAAGGCTATGGCTGTTTCGCTTTCTCCAATCACCGGTATTGCGGGAGTCTCAAACTTCGGGGGATACTTCGGCGCATATCTGAAATATGCCGGATTCGATGCGCTGCAGGTGACGGGCAAGGCCGATCGCCCGGTCCTCATTGTCGTAAACGGGTACACGTGCGAAGTAACCGTCGAGGACGCTCCTTCACACGAAGAAGCCTTCGATCTGGAGCGCGAGATCGCCGAGCGCTTCACTGCAGCCGGATATGAAAAGCGCCACATCGCTTTCATGTCGACCGGCATCGGGGCCGCCAATACGAATTACGGCTGCATCAACAGTCACTATTTTGACGTAACCAAGCCTGTTGACGGGCGCAGGGGGCTGTTCCGGGTAAAACAGGCCGGCCGGACCGGGCTGGGCTCTGTCATGAGCCGCAAAGGGATCCGGGCAATCGTGGTGCTGGCCGAGAATCCCCGTGGCGAGAACCCTTACGGCGCAGCCGACTGGGAGAGGGTGAAGCGGGCGGGTGCCAAACTGCACAAAGTCGTCAGGGAAGTCGATCCGAATTCACTGCAGATGCACCGAAAAGGGAGCGCCGGCCTGATCACGTTCATGAGCAAGGCCGAGTATCAGTCGCTGCCGGTGCGCAATTTTCAAGCCGGCTCTGACCCACGCGCGCCGCAGATCTGCGGCAAGTATTATGCGGAGCATCTGTTTGATCACCGCGGCATGGACGGCTGCTTTGCCGGGTGCAATCTCCAGTGCACGAAAGGAGGCTGGGTTACCCTCACGAGCGGCGGTCACAGGGGGAAAACAGTCTGGGTGGATGGCCCCGAGTATGAAACCGCTGCCGGTTTCGGTTCCAATCTGGGAATGTGGAATCCCGAATTTATAATGGAGGCCAACTGGCACTGCGATAACTACGGCATCGACACGATTACAACCGCAGGCGTAATGGCCTTCCTGATGGAATGCACTCAGCGCGGCTACCTGGACAAAGAAGACGGAGAGGATCTGGTGCTTTCCTGGGGCGATGAAACCTCGGCGCTGGAATTCATCCACCGTATGGCCCACGGTTCGACCGGGATGGCCATAGCCGCCGGCAAAGGGATAAGGGAGCTCGTCGACTGGGTCTGGGCCAGATACAACGCCAGGACGGGAGAAGACATACGCCCGGAACTCGAAAAATTTGCCATGCAGGCGAAAGGACTGCCGTTCACCTTCTACCGGACTCACAAGTCAGTTTCCATGCAGGCGTCGTACGCGGCCGCCAGTGACATCGGCGCGCACCATGCAGCCGCCTGGCTGATCAAGGCGGATCTTCTCGGCGCATTTCCCACGTTTGAGGACAAGGCGTGGGCGCTTATCAACTATCCGCGCGTCCGGCTGGGAAACGACAATATGGGAGTCTGCAAGCTTCCCTGGGTCGACGTATTCAATCCCGACTCAGAGACCCGCACCGGCACCGACATCTATATAAATCCTGCGTCTCAGGAAATCTATGCAGAGTACTACAACGGTGTTCTTGGAAAGGACCTGACCTGGGAAGAGATCTTCGCCCAGACAGATCGGGACATCAACCTGCAGCGCGTGATGAACGTGCTTAAGTACGGCTCTGAGACAGGGAAGCACGACTGGATACCCGATCGTGCCATCGGCCCGACAGACGATGCCCTCTATGAATCGGAGCGTGAATTCAACGACAGGGACCTGGCAGAGCGCCTCGGAATGTCTGCTGAAAATTTCAACGGAATGAGCACCACGGAAAAACGCGAAAAGTTGATGCAACTGCGCCGGCAGGAGTTGCGCAGACTTATCGACGTGTACTATCAGCAGCGCGGCTGGGGCCGTTCGGGCATCCCTCTGCCCCAGACCCTGAAGCAGCTCGGGCTATGGGAATTCCTCAGCCAGGAAGCACGTTCCGTCCTGGAACGACTCGCCTCCTCCAATTGAATGCCGAGTAATGATGTGCAATGGCAGGCCGGAGTGCTACCGGATAGGCTTTCCTTCCTGTCCTTCGTGGATATCCGCTCTTTCGATCAGCCCTCTCAGCTGCTCTACTTCTTGCTGCAGCTTCTTCTCTCGCATCCGAATCGACAGGAGATAGACCGCCAGAATAATCCAGATGGCCAGATATGCTGAGAAGAGATAATTTATAGGATTCATGATTCTCACCTTTCAGGACGCCAGGTCTGCCTGGCGGTAGAGCGACTCCACCTGGTCGCGCATTCCCTCGAGACGGAAACGCCGCCGAAGCAGATAGAACATGAGAACCTGGAATACCGCCATACATATGTACAGCGCCGGACGCATCGACGGGTCCAGTCCTCCGGTCTCGAGCATCGGGCCTGGATGATGGTCGCGCCACCACCGTATCGAAAACCATACCAGAGGAGCATCCACGAAAGCGATGATGCCGAATACCGCGGAGACCAGCGCTTTTCGGTCCGGATCTCCGATATAGTTCCTGATAAGGAGATAGGCGACATAGAGCAGACACAGTACGAGAGAGGAAGTCAGGCGCGGCGACCAGGTCCACCAGATGAACCATGCCGGTTTTGCCCAGATCGGCCCCGTGATCAGCACCATGACCATGAACACAACCCCGGCTTCAGCGGCCGCCAGTGCGGCGTGATCCCACCAGCGGTTCTTCCGGATCACATACATCAGGGAAGCGGCGAAATTCACCGCAAACGCGGTCATTCCCGCGATCGCCGCCGCCACGTGGAAGTAGAAGATGCGCTGCAGGTCTCCCATCGAAGCTTCCCGGGGAGCCACGATAAAAGCCATGTACAGGGCGAGCCCCATTCCGGGGACCAGGATGATCTCAAGTGCCGTATCGAGGCGGGATCTGTATTTGTGCGTCATTCCTAATCCTCCAGGACGTGCTCAAACAGGAGATACGAAACCGTGCCGAAGACCACCGTAAAAACCGTCATTACCGTGAGCGGCAGTCTCAATGCTCCGTAGTCCGGGCCGTTCAGTATGATCCCGGTAGCCTCCACCGCGTTGACGAGGACAGGCAGAATTACCGGGAAAAGGAGAAGCGGCAGCAGAACCTCCCTCAACCTCGTATTTACCGCGATGGCGGACAGCAGCGTCCCCACGGCAGTGAACCCCAGGGTGCCGATCAGGAAAACTAAGGCCAGATAAGGGATTTCATTCCAGACCGTCAGGTTGAAGAACACAAGGCTGCAGACGAATATGATCACTTCGGCGATGAGCATGAATACCGTCGCCGCCAGCATCTTTCCAAAGTAGATGATGCCGCGGTCCACAGGAATCATCAACAGGCCCTGCAGGCAGCCATTCTCCTTTTCCGAGGCGAACATCCGGTTAAGGCCGAGTGTCCCGGAAAACGCAAACGCGACCCACAGAACTCCGGGAACTGCGGTGCGAACGGAATCGCGCAGGGATTCCATGGCGAAATTGAAGACCACGAGAACGACGACTCCAAAAAAGAGCATCGAATTCAGCGTGTCCTTCGTCCGCAACTCAACGAGCAGATCCTTCCGGAATACGGCCCATATCCTCTTCATAGGAGATTTCCTGCGTTAGGACCGACGCTGCTCCGCATGCGCGTCTGAGTGACGGCAAGGTACCTCTCCTCGAATTCCTTCAGAGTCAGGGATGTTTTCGGCACATCGAGAGCCACCACTCCTCTCTCGATAACGACAAGCCGGTCTGCCATCTCATAGCCGAGAGACGCATCGTGGATCGCGACGATGCAGGTCTTCCCTTCCGAGTGCGCCTGCGCGAGAAACCATTTGAGGAATTCGGAGCCCCCCTGGTCCAGTCCGGTGAAAGGCTCGTCCAGAAGCAGAATCTCCGGATCGTGCAGGAAGGCCCTTGCGATTGCGAGGCGCTGCTGCATTCCTCGCGAGTAATTGCGTACCGGCTCTCTTTCACGTCCGGCCAGTCCGACCAGCTCGATCTTCCGGATCAGCGACGCTTCATCCGAAGGTGCATCCATAAGTCTGGAATAGAAACCGAGATTCTCCAGCGCAGTCAAATCCGTATACAGCGACGTGTTGTGTGAGAGATATCCGATCGCACCTCGCGCAAAGCGGAATCTCTTCTCATCCGGGAGCTGTATGCTCATGGTTCCCGAGGACGCGCGGGAAAGCCCGGCCAGAATTCGCAAAAAGGTGGTCTTCCCCGCCCCGTTTCTTCCGAAGAGCGCGACAAACTCTCCTTTTCGAATCGTCAGATCCAGGCTGCGCAGAACCGGGAACCTGCCGAAATGTTTGGCCAGTTTCCGAACTTCAATCATAGGTCGCCGAATCATTCTTTCAGGAGAAGTGAAATGCGCCGCAGCCGGCGCTTGCCTTCTTCCCGCTGCTTCAGATATTCATCCTGCCCAATCGACTCGGTGTCCTTGCGATGGTCCAGCTCGGCAAGCGACTTCAGCAGCTGCTCCCTCTGTTCCTTCAGCGTGCGGGTGCGCGCGTCCGCCTGACCGACCGCCGCCTCCGGCGAGCGGTTAAACGCGTACCAGAGAACCAGGACAAAACCCATCAGGAGGAGTGAGCCTATCATAATTGCACTCTCTCCCACGTCATTTGGGATTGCCTGTATTTCCGATCCTCCCGTGGGCTCTTCTGCGGCGTCCGGCACAGGTGTTCCCCCGGAAAACTCCCACGCTATTTCGGTTCCCGCCTTGATCGAAGGGGTGCGGTAAATGGAGAAGTTCTTCTCGCCGTCCGACTGGATCTTCGATAGTCCTTCCCCGGACAACACCATGTCCTGCGGTATCACCCCGATATTCAGCGAGCCGACATTCTGGTAGAACTTCTTGATCAGCCTGTAGCTTCGATCCTTATACGGAAGCAGCTGCTGGACTTCGAACGTGGTCTCCCCGGGCCGGAGAGGATAAAGAGTGTAATAGTTCGTGCCGTCCGCGCTCTCGAGCACGGACTGGACCACCGGCATCGATGAGCCGGGGGCCGTGACCCTCATCTGAGGAGGTTCGAGCAGCCCTGGAGATTTGGAAGTCCTGAAAGTACCTTCGGGAGCGACAAAGGTCATTGGAGGGTTCGTCTTGTTGTTGAAGGTGACCGTCTCAAGCAACTTCAAATCTTCGCCTGACTGCTGGAAAGCCAGAAATGCCTCCTGAACCTCAATCCCTGCCATCGACGTCGTGGGTTCGTACACCGTGACATCCGTGTTGGCCTTTCCTGCGGTGAATGAAAGCTGCGCGTGATAGTTGGCATCCTTGTAGTTTGCACGAACCATCATCCTCCGGTTTGGCGGGAGCCCTTCAAAGCGGAATTTCCCTGATGAATCCGTGGAACCTGCCTTGATAATGCTCATCCCGACATCAAGGCTGAGTATCTCCACTTCGACACCGCGCGCGATGATTGACGGATCAGTTCCGTTGATCAGTTTTCCTTCGGCGATCCACTGCTGTTGTGCGCGGGCTGCCGGCACAATAGCCAGGAAAAACAACAATGCTGGAATCGATAATTTTCTCATTTTGTCTACAGACGCTGGCCGCAATCGCCGCAGAATTTCTTGCCCTCGATTCTCGGTGCGCCGCACGACGGGCAACGTGATGAATCAGCAGTCCGGGTGGCTGTACCGAACAGTTTCGCTTTCTTCGCCCTGATATCCTTCTCGATCATTTCATCGAGGTGTTCCGAAGCGTCGAGCTGGTCAAGCCTCTGCAATATCAAGGCGGCTTCGTTCTTATAGCCCTCATCGAGCTGCCGGAAATCGTCCTCGGAGAGCCGGCCCATCCTGAATTCCAGCTGCAGGTCCTTGAGATTCCGGTAGACGACCGATTTCCGGTCGAGCAGCCGGTCAAGCTCCGTTTCAGACAGAAGGTCGACATCAAAATTCCCTGCGCTCTGCCTGAAGAGCGGCCTGAGAACGTATATGCCGCTTACCAGCACGACAACTGTGCATGCCACCCAAACCGCCATAGCTATACTCCCGGATTGACGCCTGCCGTCTGCCGACCGGCGAGTTCTGGCTGCGTGCTTCCGATCCTCCCCTTCTCAGGGATGAGAGCTATCAGAGCCCCAAAGAACATTACTGCCGCGCCGAACCAGATCCAGAATACCAGCGGATTCACGAACGCCTTTATGTCGACTGAACCATCTCGCGAGACGCCCGCAAGGACGAGATAAAGGTCTTCTTTCGGTGTGCTGTGAAGCGCGACCTCCGTGGTAGTCTGCTGCTGTCCCGCTGTAAACATCCTCTGTTCCGGCTCGAGCGTTCGGATGCGCTTGCCGTCTTTATACACGTCCAGAACTGCCCGGCGATACTGGTAGTTGGATCCGGCGCCTTCGCGGTAATCGACCATCTTTAAGGAATAATCCTTGATGGTCAACTCGGCGCCCTTTGCCAGCCGCCCGGAAGCTTCCTGATTGAATACATTCCCGGCGAATCCCACGAACATGAAGATTATCGACAGGTGGACAATATAGCCGCCGTAGCGTCTCCTGTTTTTGAGCGTCAGATTGACGGCTGCAAGGAGAGGATTCTCTCCTCGTGAAGACATCCGGATTCTGGTTCCCTTGTAGAACTCTTCAACAATTGTCACCAGCACGAAGGTACACAGGGTCATACAAACAACGAAGCTGAAGTTGCGCACGCCCGCCGCGAGAACCGCCGCACACGTTGCAACGGCGAAAATCGACGGCAGCAGGAATGCCTTTCTCAGGCTCTCCAGGGAAGTCTTGCGCCACGCAAACAACGGCCCCACCCCGGTCAGAAGAAGGAGCAGCAGGCCGATCGGCACATTGATGTTGTTGAAGAATGGAGGCCCGACCGTGATCTGGGTATCCCTGATCCATTCCGAAAGAACCGGAAACATGGTTCCCCAGAGGATGGCAAAACATGCGACCACCAAAATCAGGTTGTTGAATAGAAATGCGCTTTCCCTGGAGAGAATGGAATCGAGCCGGCGCTCGCTTTTCAGATACTGGAGGCGACTGGCGACGAGGATGAGGCTCACGCCGAGAACCGCGGACATATAGATAATGAAGAACTGTCCAAGATTTGAAGCGGCGAACGCGTGGACGGAGCTGACGATTCCGCTGCGCGTGATGAAGGTGCCGAAGATCCCGAGAAGATAGGTGATGATGACCAGGAGCATATTCCAGATCTTCAGCATTCCTCTTCTCTCCTGGACAATCACGGAGTGGAGAAACGCGGTACTGACGAGCCAGGGCATAAGGGACGAATTCTCCACCGGGTCCCAGGCCCAATAGCCGCCCCAGCCGAGCACGACATACGCCCATTTGCCTCCCAGAATCAGTCCGATGCCGAGGAAAAGCCAAGTCAAAAGAGTCCACCGCCGTGTAGTCCTGATCCAGGTGTCGCCAAGCTGCCTGGTGATGAGGGCCGCGATAGCGAAAGCGAATGGGACAAGGAAGCCGATGAATCCGAGGTAGAGCACGGGAGGGTGAATCACCATGGCCCAGTGCTGCAGCAGCGGATTGAGCCCGCGTCCGTCGGTGGGAAGGAAGGACTGATAGCTGCCGTCCGGAAATACTTGTGCCAGCTGCGTGAACGGATTTGAGATAAAGACGTTGAGGCAGAGGAAGAAACCGAGGTCGATCATCAGGACCGCAATGACGTAAGGCATCATATCCCTGTGCCGGAATCTGTTCAGCCAGACTACCAGCGCGCAGAAGAGGGAGGTGAAGAAGACCCAAAGGAGCATCGATCCGTCATGAGCTCCCCAGATTGCGGCGATCTTGAAAAACACCGGGAGTTCCCGACTGCTGGAATTCGCTACATGGGATACCGAAAAATCATCCGTAAGCAGAAGGTACAGGAGTGAGAACAAAGCGAGTGTAATCGCTCCCGTCGCGGCATAGACGGCGTGTTCCGCACTGCGCACAATCGTCTGCCGGCGCTGCGAGACTCCGATCAAAGCGGCGAGAAGGGCATATCCCGAAAGGCATAAGGCAAAAAGAATACAAAAGTTGCCGAAACTGGCCATGTACTTACCTGAAGGCTTCGAACTCAGAAGTATCCGAATTCGGAATTCTGGATTCTGATGTTAGGAAGTGGTTCTCTTGTCGTATTCCGCTTCGTATTTCGAGGCGCACTTTGCTTCGATATGGCGAGCATGAAAGGTTCCATCCGGTGCGGCGCTTCCTTCCACAAGCGCTGTCGATCCGTCCCTGAATGTATCGGGGATTATGTCCTTCCCGACATAGCGCACCAGGATTTCTTTGTTGTTGCTGGCAATTATGAATTCCATCTGAGGTTTGGATCTGTCGATCGAGCCGGCAACCACGTCGCCGGCAAGCTTGAAGACCCGCCCTTCCCTCGGCTCCGTCAACGCGGCGTACTCATCGACCGTGATATAGTATGCTTTGCTTTCCTCGAAGCCGACGAACCCCAGCCATCCAAGCGCCGCCACGATAACGACGCCGCCCAGAACGAATTTCGCTTTTGCAGAAACATTGTTCATGAGACTGTCTCTACCTTCCTTATGCCGGAAACGGAACCGCGGTTCCTTCAGGAGTATACCATCGAGGGCAGCCTTACCGAATGGTGAATTGAAGTCGGAGGGAGGAGCTAAATTGTTGTTTGCCTGCATCTGGAGCCATTCTGAAAACGGCTACAGACTACCATCGCCGTCCGGCTGTCCTACAGTGCCCGCATATACTCGGGGCGAAGCAATTCAGGGTCTTTTCGCTGCAGAACCTGGTGAATCAGCTGTAGCGCCTGCTCTTTCTCCGCAGGCATCCTGATCCGCAGTGGCAAATAATTCGATGCGTGGTTTGACGCGAAGAAGCAGTTGGTAAAGCGGCAGTTCGCAATCATGGTTCCCAGCTCGCGGATCAGTTCGAACGGCGTCGGAAGTACGAGCTTTCCCGACTGCATTTCTTCGTGTATCGGGGTTCCCGGGACGATCATGAGCGACAGGGCACCGACGAACTCCGGATCCATTCCGGAAAGTACTCTGCCTGTATCTTCGGCATGCGCATGGCTCAGCTCCACGCCGCCGACGCCGAGCAACACCGTGATCGAGAGCAGTATCCCGGCCTCTTTCACCCGCTTCCCCGCCCGTATCATCTGGTCCACTGTAGCGTTCTTCCTGATCCGCTTGAGAACCTCTGCGTTCCCGGATTCGAGGCCTAGATAAATGATGCCCAAGCCGAGTCGCCTGAGTTCGAAAAGCTCTTCGGTGCTCTTCTTAAGAACGTCAACGGCGTTGGCATAAATACCGACGCGCTCGAGTCCTCTGATTTTTTCCTTCAAATAGGCGAGGATCCGGACCAGTTCAGTCTGGGGAATGATCAGCGCATCTCCGTCAGCCAAGAAAACCCGCCGGATGGTTCCGTACGTGGCTGCCTCATCGATATCCTCTTTAATTTCCTCAAAAGACTTGATGCGAAAGGTCTTGCCCTGGAAGGAATGACAGAAGGTGCAGCCGTTGTATGAACACCCTACTGCCACCTGCAGTATAAGGCTGTCTGCTTCGCTTGGCGGGCGGTAGATCATCCCTTCGTACTTCATTGCTCTTCTCCATGCGTAATACGATTGCGTTCCACTTCGTACCCCCTTGCAGGGGGTATGAAGCGCGGTAGCCGTGACTAAAATAACATACACGACTGGAAAATCTGATAACCTTCTTCACTACAGGGCGTTAGCGGTGGAATTGACTAAAGCTTCCGTGCCGTTGTTACGATAAACCAGAGCGTGGGCGACTGTAGCTAAAATCCTGTTATGCAATGAAATCGACTGCTGCCTGGCAGGCCGCATGGCGTCCGGGCGAGACTATGAACGAAGAGAAGCGCGAGAAGGACCTTGCCGACGAACTGGAATCGCTGCGCCTTGAGATATCGCATCTGCTGAATCTCATCAGGCATCAGGCGGAAGAGACTCGCCCCGCGGCGTTGCCCGGCGGGACGGGCGAATCATCTTTGCCGACCGAAGTCTTCGAACGCGGGCCTTTCGGCGTTGCCCTGGCCGACGGTCAACTCCGCATTGTCAAAGCTAACCGTGCTTTCTTATCCATGTTGGACTATCCGCAAGATGCGGTGCCGGGTCTGAGCATCGGAGACATCGCAGGAGATGCGGAGCGCTGCACGCAGCTCATTTCAGAAGTGCTCGGCGGAGCGGCGCAGGTTGCCACGCTGGAAAGCCGGTTCGTAAAACGAAACCAGGAATCATCCTGGGCCCGCGTCACCATTTATTCGATCGAGGGACCCGACGGTGCACCGCTGTGTTGCCTTTTCATGGAGGGAATCAGCGAGCAGAAGAACGCCGAAATCGCCTTGAGAAGCGAGAAACGTCTCCTGGAATCGCTCATCAACAGCAGTGACGATGGCATCATGGCCTTCGACCGGGCCGGCCTGATCACTCTTTGGAATGCGGCGATGGAGCAGCTTTCCGGAGTCAGCAGGGAGGAAGCGGTCGCGAAGCCCGCGCAGGACGTATTTCCGTTTCTGAAAGATCCGGCGGAAGAGACGAATCTGGCTGCGGCGCTGGCCGGTGAAAGGCGGGTATCGAGGGGCAGACGTTTTTCAGCGGCAGGAACAACGCGGGAAGTAAGGGTCGACGCTTACTACGGTCCACTCACACGCGCCATTGGTGAGGGAGGAATCGGGGGGTTTGTCATTATCCGGGATGTTACCGTTGCCGGAAAGGATGAAGAGAAACGCCTCGATGAAGAACGCTACCGCGAGTTGTTTGAGAATTCCTGCGACATGGTGTGCACGCTTGATCTGTACGAGAAGATCACCTCGTTCAACAAGGCGGCTGAACGGATAACAGGGCGCACGCGTGCTGAAGCTCTCCAGATGCTCTTCAGCGACCTCGTTGCTCCCGAATCCCGACAGAATGCCCGGCGCATGATCCAACGTCAGATCGCCGGTGAGACTCCGGTTGTTTACGAAATCGAGCTCCTCTCAAAGGACGAAAGCCGGACCGTAGTGGAAGCGAGCTGCCGCCTTATCTTCAGACAGGGAAGAGCGGTTGGAATTCATGTCGCCGCGCGGGACATCACCGAGCGTAAGAGAACCGAAGACGCTCTGCAGAAGGAGAACCGGGCACTCGAGGAATGGGTTAACGAACTGGAACAGAGGACGCGGGAACTGACGCTGCTGAGCGAGATGGGAGACATCCTGCGTGCGTGCCTGACGACCGAAGAAGTTTATGAAGTGATTGTGCGGGTCTCACAGGAGCTGTTTCCGCGGCACGGCGGGGCGCTGTTTGTACTCGGCCCTGCACGCAACATCGTCGAGTCCGTCGCGCAGTGGGGAATCAGTTCCGTTGCCGAATCGACATTCACTCCGGACGAATGCTGGGGGCTGCGCAGGGGGAGAGTGCACTGGGTGGAAGACTGCAGCCTGGGTCTCGTCTGCAAGCACGTCCATACTCCATATCCGCATGGTTACCTGTGTGTCCCGATGATGGCCCAAGGAGAGGCGGTAGGGGTGCTGCACCTCACTCAACCCGATGATGTGAAGATGCCTGAAGCCAAACAGCGGCTGGCTACCGCCATGGCCGAGCATGTCGCAATGGCGCTGTCGAACCTGCGGCTGCACGAGAGACTGCGCACCCAGTCCATCCGCGACCAGCTGACGGGACTCTTCAACCGGAGCTTCATGGAAGAATCGCTCGAGCTGGAGCTGCGCCGGGCAGTTCGGAGCCAGCAGCAGCTGAGTGTGATCATGCTGGAGCTCGATGGTTTCCAGACTATCAATGAGAATTACGGAGTCGAGGTCGGCGATTCGATACTGCGCAGGACCGGGATGCTGCTTCAGGCCAATGTCCGCAAGGGTGACATCGCGTGCCGCTACACCGGCCAGACTTACGTTGTGATCCTTCCGCAAAGCGATCTCGACATCGGGCGAAAGCGTGCTGAAACACTCTGCGGGTTGGTCCGGACACTTGAAGTGAAATACCAGAGCACACAAGTCGGGCATATCACAGGATCATTCGGTCTTGCTGTCTTCCCCGGGCACGGCCAGACTGTCGAAAACCTCCTCCGTTCGGCTGAGGCAGCCCTCAGCCGGGCCAAGAGTGCGGGTGGCGACTCTGTCGTCGTTGCGAAGTAATTCCCCCGCACCGTTCCCTTGGCTCGAAACAGTTCAGCCGGCCCTCTCCAGATGCCGAATCGGTTTCACCACGCAGCAGATAACCCCAACGCAGAATACCAGGATCCCTGACAGGAAATACCACCCGGGAACGCCGATCCGTTCAGCTCCCGGTCCTGCAATGATCAGGCCGACCGGGGAGGCGAGGAGCATCATGCTTGTGACCATGGAAAAGACTCGTCCTTGTGCTGCGGGTGCAACCATGATCTGCAGCAGCACCGTGAAGGGTCCGCTGAACAATGGACCCGACACGCCGATCACGGCTGCAAAGACGAGAAAACTGTCGAAGCGGCTCCCCGGCAACATGCCAATTGCTATCAGGGCAGTGCTCATCAGCCCGAGACTCAGGACAATGGTGTAGACTTTTCTCGTGAAGCCGCCCCAAACGCTGAGCGCAATCGAGCCTGCCAGTAACCCGGCGCCGAAAGCGGCCTCGGCGAAGCTTGCATGAGTGGCGGTACCTTCAAAATGTTCGAACACCAACAATGGAAACAACGCGCCCACCGGCATGTAGATCACGGTAGCCATTGAAAGGGCGATCAACAGCAGGAGCAGACCGCGTGAGTGCGAGAGTTCCCTTAAGCCGGCTGCCATCTCGCGCAGCATGCCCGGCCGAACTTTACCGTGTGAGCACGCCGAAGGTCTGGGAATGTAAACTAGTGCCAGCATGCCGCACGCTATGGCGGCGCCCGAGACGTCAGCCAGCAGCACCCCCTGCATCGGAAACCTTGCGATCAGCAGCCCGGCCAGCATAGGTCCGGCAATGTTTCCAGCCGAGGAGATCGCCTGGTTGAGTCCAGCTACCCGGGTAAGGGCCTCTTGCGGGACAATCAGCGGGATTGAAGCTTGAAACGCCGGAACGTGGAATGCCGAGCCGACGGACCGCACCGCCAGAACGAGAAAGACCATCCATTGCGAGGGATCACCGAAGGCAAAGACCCCGGCGAGCGCTAGCGACGCCAGTGCTATGGACAAGTCGGCGCCGATCATGCAGGCTTTGCGACTCCACCTGTCTACCCATACCCCAACCACCGGGCCGAGCAGTGCTTGCGGCATGAAGCCCACAAGTGAGGCAATTGTAAGGACGACGGCCGAACCTGATTCGATGGTCAGCCACCAGATCAGGGCGAACTGAGCGACTGCACTCCCCAGCAGTGAGAAGAGCTGTCCTGTCCAGATCGGATAAAAGGCGCGTTGCCAACGCGGGCTTGCGGTGCGGGAAATGGCGGAAACATCGGAATGCATCGTGTACTCCTTCGATATGCAGGCGATAACAGACAGCACACCCTGCAGGCCAGGGTGTTGACGAGTGAGACGGTGTCGGGTTGTCGGTTAGCGCAAGCGCATCGCAGCAGTCACAGATACATCCTTTCTGATCTCAAGAGAGATGGAAATAGTAGCGCGGTCGAGGTCGTGTGTAAACCGCCTTTGAGCTGCCGGACGTTTCTGCCGGCAGCTCAGATTCCAGGAGGTGCAGTGGGTTCTCCATTCCCTCCCGATTTTGCAGAACAAATATACTATTTTGTATCAGTCGCGAGGAAAGACTCCTTCGCAACGGCATCCGTTAACCGGCAATAGTGCCAATGCGGATCTGAAGGCGTCCACTTTCCGTCAGCATATCCATCGCAGCTGTCTGGTTTGGCGAGCGGATACTCTTCCAGCGGATCGTTGATCAGATCAAAGAACTGACAGTTGGCCGCGCTGTCGGTACAGATGACCTTGTAGGTTGCATTCCGGGCTCCGACCATACGAGTGCCGCCCGTCATCAGGTTCTTGGTTTCCGTGAATATGTAGCCGCTGTTCGGGTCGCGTACGCTTTTCGCTTTGTCAAAAAGAATCGGTGCCAGCGACACTGTGGAAAGGGGAACCGTTTTCGTTCCTTCACTATTGGCCACCTGCTTCGGTGCAGCGAGTCCCGCCAGTTCCAGAATGGTGGAGAACAGGTCAGCTGCGTGGGCGTATTCAGTGCTTACGCTGTTGGCTGCTATCCGCGGCCCTCGAATGATCATCGGCACCAGGGCGCCGCTTTGATAGGCAGTCCCCTTTCCGCGGTCCTTCCTGGTGATGTACATGTTATCGATGAAGTTGAGATTGGGCCTGCCGTACATGGGAGTGCCGTTGTCGCTGACAACAATGACGTAGGTGTTGGGAATGCCGTCGATCACCTCCATCAGCTTACCGAAAACGGTGTCGAGTGAATTGGTCATGGCGCGGTTGAGTGCCTCGCCGCTGCACGAGCCCGGGTTATTCGATCCGAACGTGCCTCCGCATTCCTTCATCTCCTTGTGACTCGCGGCGTCGAGTGTGTCGGCATCCGGCACGGCCATCGCACTCGGCTTCTGCCTGATCGTGGTGTGCGACAGGTTGAATGCCAGCCATGCAAACCATGGCTTATTCGGGTTTTCCACCTGCCTGGCTTTAATCCATTCTATGGTGTCGGCGACTTTGACTACCGGAGCGTAATGTGTCGCAGCAATACCGGGAAGTGATTTCTTAGGCATCGGCTCGCTGCGCCATTTGTCTTCCGGAGTGTTTGCGTCCTGCACCTGATAGTCGTAGTCCCAGTATGAGTTGATTGCGGCGTGGAGATTTCCTTTGAAGAGATCGAATCCGGCCTGTTTCGGCTTCATACCGGGGTAATCGACAGGTTTGCCCGGCAACCCGGCCATGTGCCATTTGCCGAATGCTGCTGTACTGTAACCTTTGTCCTTCAACAACCGGACGAAGCTTGTGTGTTTCGGGGAGAGTGCGTCCGCATAGGTGGCTACCTTCGTTTCGGCTGCATAGAGCCCGGTCAAGATGGCTGCCCGCGTCGGCGAGCAGAATGGATGCGCCCAGACATTTGTGAATCTCATCCCCAATCTGGCGAGCTTATCCATGGCAGGCGTGGAAGCCGGCTTACCCGCAATTTCGCGATAGCCGGGGTGGTTGTGCCCGGAAGGTCCGTATTTCGTCACAAGATCGTCAATCATTCCCGGATAGATGTTGGTAGTCGCATCAATCCCGATATCGTCGGCAATAACCAGCAGGATATTGGGCCCACGGGATGCACCGCTGTTATCTTCTTCTCCTGCTGCGGCAAAACTCACAAAGAGGAAAACCGCGGCTGCCGTGAGAATCGTTCTTCTCATTGACTGCATTCACTCCTCCTTTTCATTGGTGTCTTCCTTTTATGACACTTACTTCTTTGGTCCGCAAGCTAAATCGGTTATATTCACCTCCGGCTGGAAAACGAACTGCATGCTTTGAACGAGGCTGAAATGAAGAAGACAAGATGGATCATCATACTTTTGGCGGTCGTCCTGCTTTGCGCGGCGGCGATCTTCTATCAAAGCTTGCAGTCGGTGATTCGGGGTACGGCTGGTGATTCGGCCGCCTCTGACGGCTATTCAGGGACGCAGTCCTGCCGCGAATGCCACGAAGAGTTTTACCAGCTTTGGGCCACTTCGTATCATGGGCTGGCAATGCAGCCCTTCACGGCTGAATTGTTTCGCACCAGGCTTACGCCGCAGACCGAAGATCTGGTTGTTGGAGATTCCACGTGCCGGGTGGAATTCGATGGCACACGCGCCTGGATCAGCGAGAGCGGCCCTCGAGGAAAGAAAGAATATCCTCTGGCGCACGCCCTCGGAGGAAAGAACGTCTATTATTTCCTCACGTCAATGGATCGCGGGCGTCTGCAGGTTCTTCCCCTGGCGTATGATGTCCGGAAGAAATCCTGGTTTGATACGGCGGCCAGCGGAATCCGGCATTTTCAGGACATAGAGGAAGAGCCGGTAGGGTGGAAAGATCCGGAGTATACGTTCAACACATCATGTTACGGGTGCCACGTCAGCCAGTTCACGAGAAACTACGATCAGGCAACAGATACCTACAGTTCCGTCTGGCTTGAACCGGGCATCAACTGCGAAACCTGTCATGGATCTGCGACTGAACACGTCCGTGTCTGCCGCAAGGCCGGGAAGGGGAACACTCCCGAAGATTTGAAGATTGACATAATCGGCCCGCCCAAGTACAGCACGAAAATTGGGGGCGACGCCTGCGCTACATGTCATGCCAAGGCAACTCCTCTGACTGCTTCCTACAAACCCGGAGATGATTTCTTTGACCATTTCGATCTGGGTGTTCTTGATCTGCCGGATTATCACCCCGACGGTCGCGACCTTGGTGAAAACTACACATACACACAGTGGTTGATGAGTCCCTGTGCGAAATCGGGACAGATGGATTGCATGCATTGCCACACGTCAAGCGGAAGGTTTCGATTTGCTGACGCCCGGAAGAACGACGCCTGCCTTCCGTGTCATAACGACAAAGTGGGAAATGCCTCAGCTCATTCGCACCATCCCGAAGGGAGTCCTGGGAGCCAGTGTATTTCCTGCCATATGCCGATGACCGAATTCGCCCGGATGCGCCGCAGCGATCATTCGATGCTGCCGCCGACTCCTGCGGTAACCGCAGCCTACAAGTCGCCGAATGCCTGCAACATCTGTCATACCGACAGGGACGCCAGGTGGTCGGATGGGTGGGTCCGCAAATGGCGGAAGAGGGACTACCAGGCGCCGGTTCTTCTTCGCGCCTCTCTCATCGATGCTGCACGAAGACGTGACTGGAAGAAGCTGCCGGCCATGCTCGAGTACGTGGAGAGTGAAGGGCGTGACGCGGTTTTCAGCGCATCGCTGATACGCTTGCTCCGGCCCTGCAATGACGACCGGAAATGGCCTGTCCTGATACGCGCAATGAAAGATCCTTCGCCCCTGGTTCGCGCCAGTGCCGCTGAAGCCCTGGGAGACCGCATTGACGGTGCCGCCCTGATTGTGCTGAGTGCTGCGCTCAGCGACCCATTGCGGGTTGTGCGGGTGCGCGCCGCTTCCGCAATGGCGTCAGTTCCACGGAACGTGCTGGAAGCCGGCATTGCCGGGGCCTTTGACAAGGCGGCAGAGGAATTCAAGTCGCTCCTCCAGGCTCGTCCGGACCACTGGTCCTCCTATTACAACTTGGGAAGCTTCTATCTCTCGCAGGGTGACTACCGGCAGGCCGTATCGTTTTATGAGACCGCTATACGGCTGCAACCGCGGGCGCTTCAGCCTCATGTCAATATCTCGTTCGCCTACAACGGACTCGGCATGAACGACAAAGCCGTTCACAGCCTGCGCAGAGCGAGTGAATTACAGCCTGACAGTGTTGAGGCGAACCTGAATCTCGGGTTGCTGCTTGGAGAAATGGGTAATTTGAAAGAAGCCGCCGCGCATTTGCAGAAAGCCGCAGAGCTTGACCCGGGATCCGCCGTAGCGGCCTACAATCTGGGTGTGGTGAATGCACAGTCGGGTAAGATGGCTTCAGCGATCGAATACCTGCGACGTGCCTGCACAATTCAGCCGGACAATTCGCAGTACCGCTACTCGCTGGCGTTCTACCTTCTTCAGAGCGGTGACAGTGCTGAGTCGATAGCTATATTACAGCGGCTGGCGCGAGAGAAGAGCTTCCATCTTGATGCGATACTCCTGCTCGGTGAGACCTATCTCAAACAAGGAAAGACCGATGAGGCCCGGGCGTTGTATCAAGGCATTCTGAGCAGCGGGCGGCTTCCCGTTTCCGAACGAGAGGTACTCGAAAGCCGTATCAAGGAGTTGCAGGAGCCATGACCCTGAGCAAGAATGCGTTCGCATCATTACGCCTCCGGTTCGACCACTGAACTCGTACCATATTCGCCCCGCCTCCGACGCTCAGTTCCCTGTTGCGCAGGAAGTGAAGATGTGCATCATAGTGTCAGAACGTCTCATGGAAAGCGGCTGACAAACTGAAAGGGGGCGGAGCAAAATGGCTGACCTCGTTGGAGTGAACGGACAGAGAGAAAATTTCAAAGTCGTAGGGAAGGCCAATCTTCCCGGCAGGCTGTCACACGCAATCGCATCAGGGATTGCAAAATACGGCGTCGACTACACAGCCCCGGATATGCTCCATGCAAAATTCCTCAGGAGCCCGTACGCAAACGCGAAGGCTCTCAGCGTCGATACCGCTGCAGCCAGGGCAATTCCCGGAGTCGTCGATATCCTCACCTGGGAAGACGAGGATATCAGGAACCTGAGCGCCGGCGGAGGCTTTATGGGACCTCCGCTCCCATTCCTTGACAACATCGCTGACCAGGAAGGGACCGAAGTGGCGGTTATCGTTGTGGCCGAAAGCGAGGACATCTGCGACGAGGCCTTGAAGCGGCTCAAGGTGAAATGGGAGGTGCTGCCGCACGTTGTGGATCTTCTCGAGGGGAGAAAGCCCGACGTTCCGGTAATTCGACCGGAAGTTCCTGCCTCTAAAGGAAGCCCTGGCGGATTTGGCATGGGAGGAGGGAATAATCCCCCCAGGAAGGGGAACGTTTCCTATTCCAACGTCAGCGAGGGAGACATCGAAGCAGGTTTCAGAGAAGCTGACCATGTGCTGGAAGTCGATGTAAACACGGCGGCCTTCTGCAGCCATATTCCCAACCCGGTAGGCGGCGTCGCCTGGTGGTTCGACAGTCCCTATCATGGCGAAGGCAAGAACTTGAGAATTGAAGGCACTCCCTGGGGACATGATCAGGTGGGACGAATGTATGGTGTCGCTCCGGAGAAGGTCTTCCAAGAGTGCATGTTTGTCGGCGGCAGGTATTGCGATTGGGGCATCCGGAAACAGCAGCTGATCACGCCGCTCCTGGCCAGGAGAACCGGTCGGCCGGTTCGGTGCGTCAGCGAGCGCTATGGGATGTACGACTTCGCGCTGAACCAGCGCTTCGTTCATCTGAGAATCGGGTTTAAGAGCAACGGCCTGATTACGGCAATCGACGATTTTTCAATCGCCGACGGCGGTGTGCGTGGAAGCACCATGTTCGGCAATACCATGGACCAGACCTATGGCCCCTACTTCACCACCAGATGTCAGAACGTCAAACAGAACATGGATGTCGTCGACAGCAATCGCGGGAAGATGTGGCTCAGCGGCCAGCATAATCCGATGAACTGGGATTCCCTGACCGTGGCGATCCATGCGATTGCAGAAAAACTGGGCAAGGAT
Source organism: Acidobacteriota bacterium (assembly GCA_012719355.1). Classification (GTDB taxonomy): domain Bacteria; phylum Acidobacteriota; class UBA6911; order UBA6911; family UBA6911; genus UBA6911. Next base: position 50,065 of record JAAYAM010000161.1, on the reverse strand, counting down.
CCGATAGAGATTGCAACGCTGAATCTCCACGGCCCGGAATCCCAGACCGACCCCAATCCTGTGCCCAGCTATGAAGCATGTGTCCAGGCTGCAAAGAAGATGATGAACTGGAAGTGGCACGGAGCGGGCGAAAAGAGGCTTCCCGACGGCAGGCTGCACGGTGCGAGCTTTCGTTACCAGCAGTGCCCGCGTCATTCCGGCACGGTGTTCAGTCCAAAGCTCGAACTCAGGAACGGCGTGGTGTACCTTCCCTCCCGAGGGCCGGTGATCGGCAACTACATCATGGAAGCGAACGCAATGGTGGTAGCCGAAGAACTGGGTTTGAAGTACGAGGACATACGGACCAGCCTTGATCATCATGAGATCTACAGGCCCTGGGGAGGCGGGAGCGACGGAACCACCGCGTCATCCTGGGCTGTGAAGGAATGTGCGAATAAGCTGAAGAAGCAGATTCTGGAGGCAGCTGTCGAGGAAGCGAATAATCCTCCCGCTGCCGGGGGATTCGGCTCCTTTGGAAAGAAGCCCACCCCCAGCCCTTTGAAGGGCCGGAAACCTGAAGAGCTCGACCTGCGCGATGGCAGAGTCATCGTCAAATCGGATCCCGGCATCGGTGTCCCGCTCGCGCAGGCTGTGCGTGCCAATCTGTTTGCAACCTACTCCGGCAAACCTCCGGATGCCCTGTGGAGCCACCGGGGCAAGAAGCTGGATACCATGAACGTGGCAATGTGCGAGGTAGCCGTCGACACCGAGACCGGTGAGGTGGAGATACTTCGCTTCGGAGTGGTCGCCGATACAGGTAAGATCATGCGTCGCACCTCTTTGGAAGGGCAGATTCATCAGGTCATGTATTTCAGCGAAGGATGCCAGTTGAAGGAAGACTTTATCTTCGACAAGGCGACCGGCGTAAGATTGAACACCAACATGATCGAATACAAAAAACCCACAATTCTGGATGTCTCGCCCGTTGACATGGAGTTGCTGGAGACGCGCGCAGGCAATGCCGCGTACGGTTCCAACGGCATCAGCCATTCCCTGGCGAACACACATCTCGTAATCTGCGCAATTCAGAATGCAATCGGCAGGTGGGTTGATCCGCCGGCCACGCCGGACAGGGTTCTCAAGGCCCTGGGCAAGGTGTAGTCTCGAGATTGCTTTTACAATCCTTTACTAACGTTCCAACTCTCGGTTGAGAGCGGCTCGGCGTAAAGTGATTTCGTCTTAGAGGGAGGGGAAGTTGCCGATGACCAGGAGTAATCGGTTGGTCCGTTTTGGCGTCTCGATGGAAGAAAGCCTGCTTTCTGAATTTGATTCTTTGTGCGCCGGCAAGGGGTATGAGAACCGTTCAGAGGCGATCCGCGATATGGTTCGGAGTCTTCTGATGGAAGACACCCTGAAGCGGGAAGACGCCGAGGGAGTCGGCACGCTGACACTCGTCTACAATCATCATCAGCGCGAATTGGAGGAGAAGCTTACCGAATATCAGCACCACCATCTGAATGCAATCATTTCTACAATCCATATCCACCTGACCCCTCATCTCTGCCTGGAGGTGCTGCTGTTGCGGGGCAGTTCAAAAGAGATCAGAAAGGTTGCCGACGGGTTGATCGCGACCAAGGGCGTGAAACATGGAAAACTGGTTCTGACCGCCGTCGCCGAAGACCACTGATACATCCGCCGGTTCCGATGAGGTCAATCGATCCTGCGCCAGGGTATTACCTGAAAATATCTGTATTGCCGGGGCATGTGAGAACCGATCGAGCCGATGACGATTACGGTCAGCAGCCAGATCACACGATATTCCCATAGCCAGATGACCAGACACATTACGCCGATCTTGGTCAGAACCATGCAGCCACGCGCCTCTCGATGCCATCGCCAGCCAGGATAAGCCTCGATCAGTATCAGGATTGCACCGGAAGCGACGGTGGCGTAAAGCCACGGAAGCAGAAGGTCAGGCGCAACAGCGAAATAGTGCCCGCCGACAAGTATGCAGGTTGCAATGATGTGCGCCGTCCGTACGCCTATGTTGCAGGCCCGGAGAGTCAGCGACTTTCTGTTCTTTTCAGCAGATCCCAAACTATCAGTCATACCGAGAGAGTTATCAGAAAAGACATTTCCTACGCAACCGATTTCAAATGCATCCCGAGCCACAGCAGGGCCGCGCTCTGCATGCGCGGGGACGGACGGTCATGTTGTCATATTTTGATTCGCGCTGTCATTCTTTATGATAACGTATGCCCGATACGTCTGACTTTCAGCAACAACCCAATTACCGGCTGAGTGCCGCCGCATAAAGCATTTGAATTCCGGGCGTGTGGTTGGACCTTCTGGAACCACAGTGCCGAGCACAAGAGGAAAGCATGCCAAACCCTGGTCCTCCAGCGTCTGCAGGACCAGCGGATGTGAGGTGCCGTTGCAACCCAACAGGAAGAAGTCAGGAGATCGAAATGCGAAATTACAGAATGTACATAAACGGCAAGTGGGTCGACGCTCTATCAGGGAAGACATTCGCTACGGTAAATCCCAGCACGGGAGAAGAACTCGGCAGAGTGCCTCTTGCGGGCAGGGAGGATGTGGACGAAGCGGTGAAAGCTGCCAGTGAAGCTTTCACCGGCTGGTCAAAAGCGATGCAGGCGGAAAGAGCGAAAGCCATTCTGCGTTTTGCCGCTTTGATCAGAGAGCATTCACAGGAACTGATCGACCTTGAAGTCAACGAGCACGGCACGCCCGTGATGCTTGCGAGAGGATTTGCAGCTGCCGCCGTGGATCAACTCGAATACATCGCATCGATCAGCCGGGGTATCATGGGGCAGGTTCTGCCGCAGTCGATGCCGCATACCGTCGGATATCTTCAGCGTGTGCCGATCGGCGTGTGCGCAGTTATTACTCCGTGGAATGTCCCTCTTATGATGATGTTGAGCATGGTTGGCCCGGCAATCGTCATGGGCAACACAGCCATACTCAAACCGGCGAGCGTAAATTCGATCCTGGCTGTGAAGTTCATGGAAATTCTTGAAAAGGCGGATCTCCCGCGAGGAGTCGTGAATCTAGTCACCGGACCCGGCGGAACTGTGGGAGACGCACTCGCATCCCATCCGGGTGTGGACGTCGTGCGTTTCACCGGCGCAACCGACACCGGAAAGGTCATTCTTCAAGCCGCAAGCCAGACCGCCAAGAAATGCATCATGGAACTCGGGGGCAACAATCCGGTGATCGTCTGCGAAGACGCCGATGTCGAAAAAGCGGCTCGGCTGCAGGCTGGGAGACATTACGGCAACAGCGCTCAGAACTGTTCGACGCCTGGGAGGTACTATGTCCATGAGAAGGTATATGACAGGTTCTTGGAGGTATTCGTCGAAGAGGTGAAGAGAATCAGGGTCGGCCTGCCCTGGGAGGAATCGACCACGATGGGACCGATGGCCAACCTCCAGCAGCTGAAAAAAGTGGAGTATTACATCAGGACGGCGAGAGAAGAAGGTGCCCGGATCGTGTACGGCGGAGCAAGGCCGACAACGCCACCCCTCGACAGAGGCTATTTCCTGATGCCGACAGTGGTGGCAGACTGCAAACACGACATGACCATAGTGAGAGAAGAGATATTCGGACCAGCGGCCTGTATTCTGGAGTATTCGTCAGACGAAGAAGCGATACGGCTTGCCAACGACTCCACTTACGGACTGTGCGCAGGCGTGTGGACCAGGGACGGGAGCAAGGCATTACGACTGGCCAACGGGCTTCAGGTGGACAGCGTATTCATCAATATGCCAAGGATGATGACCCCGGAATTCCCGTGGGGAGGTAACGTCAAGGAAAGCGGAATCGGCAAATCAGATTCAGTTTGCGGAATGGAGGAATTCACCGACCTGAAGTTCATTTGCACATCCTATTCGTGATCAGCGTCGATCCAGGGGACTCCTGACGTCCTGTCTTTCACGTCGCGACGCCTTTCGGTACCGCATGTCGGTGTGAGATACTGAATGCAGCACTCCCCGGTATGCACAATCGATGAAAGGCAATCCCATGAGCGATGAAAGATGGCCCTCCTTGCCTTTGGCAGAATGGCAGGATACCTATGCGACACTGCATATGTGGACGCAGATCATTGGTAAGATACGGCTGGCCCTTACGCCGTTGATAAACCACTGGTGGAATGTCCCGCTGTATGTCACTGCAAGGGGACTGACCACACTCCCGATGCCCTGCGGCAGGAGAATCTATCAAATTGACTTCGATTTCGTTGACCATCAACTGGTTGCGTCCCGCGACGACGGTACCCGGGATCGACTCCAGCTAAGGCCGATGTCGGTTGCCGAGTTCTACGGGGAGACGATGGCGATGCTCGGCGGTATCGGCCTGAATGTGAAGATATGGCCAGTCCCGGTGGAAGTGCAGAATCCGATCCCTTTTCTGCAGGATCACGACAACGCGGCATACGACCCGGATTACGCGAACCGATTCTGGCGCATTTTGACCCAGGCCGAGAGAGTGTTCACGGAGTTCCGTTCCCGCTTCATAGGCAAATGCAGTCCGGTGCACTTCTTCTGGGGAAGTTTCGACTTGGCGGTTACTCGTTTTTCGGGCCGCCGGGCGCCGGAACGTGAAGGAGCTGACGCGATAACCCGTGAGGCTTATTCGCACGAAGTGATCAGCCATGGATTCTGGCCGGGGATGCGGGTTGAGCGCGACCGGGCGGACGGGAATGTGTATGAACCGGCATTCTACTCCTATACCGCCCCCGAACCTGAAGGTCTGAGCGCACAGCTGATCCGCCCGGAAAAAGCTCTTTACAACAGCACCGCGAAGGAATTCATATTCCTCTACGATGACATGAGGAAAATGGATTCGCCCGATGATGCTCTGATGGAGTTCCTCGAAAGCACATATGACGTCGGAGCCGCATTGGCCGGCTGGGATCGCGCCGAGTTGGAACGCAACCATCGTCTCGAGTAGAATCGTTCCGGACAGACCGACAAATTGCGCAGGGGCCGAAGCAGGGTTCGGCACTTGTCCGACGACAAGCCATTCCGCCTGGATTCGACGTTAAGGGAGACGCCTCTGGACTATGATGATGAGCCTGGACAGAAATTACGTTACACCGCTTACTTTCGTGCTTTTTCTTGTTCTCGCGATTACCGGCATTCTCATGTTTTTTCATCTGTTCGACGGCTACACGGAGGTCGTCCACGAGTTGATGGGACTGGGATTTGTCGTTGTGGCGACCGCTCACACGATTCTTAACTGGAAAGCCTTGCGGCGCCATTTCAGGAAGAGAGTATTTGCCTTTACGACAGTAGTTGTCCTGTTGCTCTCAATCGGATTCGTTATTCTGGAACGAACGAACATGCCCCTGGATATGGTCTTGATGAATAAAGTGGTGAAGGCTCCGCTAACTGATGCCTTAAGGGTGTTGGATGTTGATCTCGCGCAGGCATCCGAAAAACTCAAACGAAATGGAATATTCATCGAAGACGCAAGAACACTCGAAGATATCTGGATCAAGAATGGAGCGGATCCCGAGAGAATATTGCATCTGATTATGGAATAGCTCCGCCCGATCCCATTCCTCGATCTGGAAAGCCGGTCGCAATAGCGTTTCATTTTCGACCACAAGCGCTTATCATGAAGATCCTTCACAGCTGAATTCGGGATCTCGGCTATGGATCTGCTGACAATAGGTGTTTTTGGAATTGTCCTGCTGCTCATTCTCCTGTTTCTGGGGATGAACACAGGTTTTGCAATGCTGACGGCCGGCGTGGCGGGGTTCGCAATTGCTGTCGATCCTGCCGCCGCCCTCGGTCTGCTGAAGTCGGTTCCGTTTAATACGACGGCGAGTTTCTCATTAGCGGTCATCCCGTTATTCATCATGATGGGCCAGTTCGCCTTCCACGGAGGACTCAGCGCCGACCTCTATCGAGCCTGCCACGTCTGGCTCGGGCGTATGCCCGGAGGACTGGCGATTGCCACCATAGCCGCATGCGGGGGATTCTCCGCGATCTGCGGTTCAAGCACGGCAACGGCCGCAACAATGGCAACCGTGTGCCTGCCCGAAATGGGAAAGTACAGGTATGCCGCGAGCCTGTCAGCCGGTTCAGTTGCAGCCGGCGGCACCCTCGGAATCCTGATACCACCCAGCATAGGATTCATACTGTATGGAATTACCGCTGAGCAGTCGATCGGAGTCCTGTTTGCGGCGGGCTTCGTGCCGGGCCTGCTGTTGATGGTTTACTATATGGCTACGATCGCCGTCACGGTCCGAAAGAATCCGACACTCGGGCCCAGAGGCGAGAAGTTCACGCTCAAGGAAAGAATCGCGTCCCTCAAGGGAATTGCAGCCATTCTCATGCTTTTCGTCGTGGTGATCGGCGGCATATTCGGTGGATTCTTTACGGCAAACGAGGGAGCTGCGGTCGGAGCGATCGGAGCATTTCTGTTCATGGTCTGCAGAGGGAAGTGTTCGCTCAAAACCCTGAAGGAGGCCTTGTCCGGTACGGTGCGGACCTCCTCCATGATCCTTCTGATCGTGATCGGAGCCAATATCTTCGGCTATTTCCTAAGTCTGACGCGTCTGACGTCCAGTTTCGCAGAGGCAATTCTGTCCATGGATGCACCACCTTACCTGGTGCTTGCACTCATACTCGCACTCTATCTTGCGATGGGGTGCATCATGGATTCTCTCGCAATGATCGTGCTGTTGGTTCCGATATTCCTTCCGGTGATACAAAGCCTTGGGATGAATCCGATATGGTTTGGGGTGCTGATGGTAATGATCATGGAAACCGGGTTGATCACTCCACCCGTCGGCATGAACGTGTTTATCATTAACGGCATCGCAAGAGAGATCCCGATGCAGACGATATTCCGCGGCGTATTCCCGTTCCTGATAGCGCTGTCGCTTGCGGTCATTACCGTGATGCTGGTGCCGCAGGTTGCACTCTTCCTTCCGTCGCTTCTTTATTGACCGGCGATCGTATGGGATCCGCGATTCAAGAGGTAGGTTACATTATGGCGTCGAAGGCAAAGTCAGCCGCAGTAGTCTCGTGCTTAACCGGGGTTCTGCTGGTGTTTGCCGGGTGTGGCGGGACCCGGGACCCGGTCGGAGAAAGAGTCTATGAGCTGACGCTCCACCACCACGACCCCGCAACCGCGTCGCAGGGGATGTTTTTCGATGAGTTGGCTGCGGAAGCAATCCGCAGGAGCAACGGAAGGCTGAAGATTTCGGTTTTCCACGGCGCTCAGCTCGGCAGTGCCAGAGACACCGTGGATATGGTTCTCAACGGAACATGCGATATCGGTGGAGGACTTCCCTCGTCCTTTCCCGGAGTCTTCCCGATGACGGAGGCGTTAACCCTGCCTTTGATCGGTGTTGAGAGTTCCGCACAGGCCACAGAAGCGCTCTGGGAGCTTTTTACGACGACGGATTACCTCAAAGATGAATACTCAGAGTTCAAAGTGCTGCTCCTGATAGGTATGAATTACTCGTCGATCGCTACCACCGCAAAGAAGATTACTTCCGTCGATCAGCTGAAAGGAATGAAGCTGAGAGCAAACAGCGGTCCGCCTACCGATTTCGTGATCGAGGCGGGCGCAACTCCTGTTTCAATAATGGTGGGAGAGCTCTACTCCTCACTTGAAAGAAGTGTGATCGACGGGGTTATTACCGACTGGAACGCATTCAATGCATTCAAATTGTATGATCGGCTCAATTACATCCTGGATGAGCGCGTTACCGTGAATCCCTACTTTGTCCTGATGAATCGGAAAAACTATGAGGCTCTTCCTGGTGATCTCAGGGCGATACTGGATGAGCTGACCCAGACTCCTGAGGCGAGGGCTTCATTTGCCGCCCGGTATGACCGGATTACCGATGAGATGAAAAAGAGACTAAAGGAGAGGGGCAGTGAAATCTACAACCTCTCGGCCGAACAGCGCGCACGTCTGAAAGAGATTGCGGATGCGGCCAACGCCAGATGGGTGAAGAAAAAGGCCGCCGGCGGATATCCCGCTCAGAAGGTAATGGAAAGAATCGTTGAGCTTCTCGATAAACATAGAGGGCGAGGCAGCGGAAGTGGTGAGGATGGCAACGGCGAATAAAGCGATCAGACGTGCATCGGAATTATTGCACTGCGTTTCCATGGCAGTACTGTTTCTGATGGCCCTGATGGTGTTTCTCGACATTGTCCTGAGGCATGCCGTAGGGGTTTACATTCCCGGAACATACGAAATAACAGAAATGGGTATGGTAGTCGTGATCTTCGGCAGCCTGGCCCACACGCAGGTGATCAAAGGACATGTGCGGATCACCATGTTTGTGGAGAAACTTCCGCCCACGATCCGGAGAGTCACGGAAGGGGTGTTTCTGTTAATCACGGCGCTTGTCTGCGCATGCGCCGCCTGGTCAGGGTTCGTTCAGGCCGCGGCGTATCGAGACAGGGGTGCCACGACAGCGGTTCTTGAAGTAGCTCTTTATCCTTTCGCCTACTTCATGGCGACAGGCCTGGCGCTATTTGCCATGGTGTTCTTTGTTGATGCCTGCCAGGCTCTGACGCAAAGAATCACGGACAAGACTTCAGCAGAGGCGGTACAGACATCCGGCGCCGCTCAGCCCTGAGCCTCGATTCTGGTATTCTCGTAAGGCTTCAACATGATTTCCCAGAAGCGATTCTGCGCGCGGACGAATGCATCTGTCCCGCGCTGAATCGCATCTGCCGCGCCCATGCCGGTTGTCCCGAATGTGCCGGGTTCCTGTCTCATCAATTCCGTAAATCGCTGAGTCTGTTGTGTGGCGAAATCGACAGCCTTCTTTTGCATCGAGACAAGGTATTCAGCCGAATCGTGCATTGCCCCTTTTATCTCTCTGCCATCCGTCACAAACGGGTTCGTCCGCATCGAATTCATATAAGCTGTGCTCTGGCCCAGTACGAGTTCGAGCGTACGTTTCTGCATCCTGAGCAACTCGTTCATCTCCTGTTCGGCGATTTCGAAAGAAGGCAAAGACATGACAGGAAAGAGCTCTTTTGCGGTTTGGATGGCTGCTCTTGCCTGCTGCTCATAAACGTCAAAGGCTGATCTCTGCAATTCGACGAGCTTTTCAAAGCTCTTCTGGATGATGTCTGGGTAGAAGAACGAGACTTCATGTCCCTTCAGAGCGGACCGTGTTTCTGGCAACAACTTCTGATCCTGCGTCATATGTCCTCCAGTTTCAGTTAAGCGGAAAAGGATGAGGGCCAGGGCAAAGCAAAGACAGCCCTCGTGAGTTCGTCGCTTCTCCGCTCATTCAATCACTCCTGGTTGAGAATAAGAAATCCGCTGAATTACCCATATCTCCGGAGGTAGTTTTACGCAATTGACGGCCTATGGATGGACCCTGGAATCCGCTCTGACCGGCAGAATTCGATTGCGTGCCTGCAATTCATGAACGATAATACCCCTGCTCACCTTCAAATTGCGTTTCGGTAATGATCGGCTTTTTGTGCATCGGAGGTCGTTATGCAAAATGCCGTCAAGCGACTCTGTCCCTATTGCGCGCAAGAAGTGCCGCTGGCAAGCTCCTGCTGTATCCACTGTGGACGAGACTTGCATCAGATGATGATTGCGAGGTCCACCAGTCGCCCGGCTGGTCCGGCAATGTACTATGTGGTGCCCGACGGCCTCGATTTCGGGATTGCCGTAGCCGGCGAAGTGAAAATACACGGGCTTACGTTGAACAAAGCACGCCGACTGGTCGAGCTGCTCAACAGCGTGGGCATCGTCCAGGCGGCCCGGTAACTCTGCGCATCAGGCAGCAAGGCCACATGATCGTGTAGGTCGCTGTCCATTTCCCTGAAGAAATAGTTCGTCCTTTCTGCGATCCGGCGGCGTTGGTACAATCGCGTTGGATGTTCGTTCGCGCCGCGCCCGAGAGGATCTCCCTGCGAGCGAATTCAACTAATGGAGGAGGATATTGTGGGCGAGCCGGAAGAAGAAGATTTTGCTGCTCTCTTTGAAGCGTCGCTTCAGACCAGGCAGCTTGAAAAGGGTGAACTGGTTGACGGCACGGTCGTCTCGATCGGGCCGGAAGCAGCCCTCGTCGATGTTGGAGGCAAAGGTGAGGCTGTTATCAACGTCGACGAACTGAGGAATGCCGACGGCGAGATTGAAGTTGCGGTTGGCGACCGGATTCAGGCGATGGTGGTGTCAACGGTGCGTGGAGTGACGCTGTCCCGAAAACTGGTGGCGGCGGCCGCGAGCGACCGGCAGTTCGAAGACGCCTTTCATAGCGGCCTTCCCGTGGAAGGGAAGGTTGAACGTGCAATCAAGGGAGGCTATGAGGTGCGGCTCGGACGCCATCGCGCTTTCTGCCCGATTTCCCAGATAGACGTCCGCGGCGCGGAAGCATCCGGGCACGAGGGAAACATCTATCAGTTTCGCATCATCGAATACAAAAATGGCGGATCAAACATGGTTGTTTCCCGCCGGGCGCTCCTCGAAGAGGAGCAGCGCGCAAACGCCGCCGCCGTCCGCGAGAAGATCGTTCCTGAAGCCGTGTTGAACGGACGGGTCACTTCCGTACGCGACTACGGGGCCTTCGTCGATCTGGGTGCGGGGATCCAGGGCCTGCTCCACATTTCTGAGATGTCCTGGTCGCGGGTATCGAGCCCTTCCGAAATAGTGAAACCGGGCGATGAGATCACGGTCAAGGTCCTCCGGGTGGACGAGGAAAAGCAGCAGATCTCGCTTGGTTTGAAGCAGCTCGCTGCAGATCCGTGGTCGAAGATCGACGCCTACCAGCTCGGCCAGCAGCGGACAGGCAGAATCACGCGTGTCGCGGAGTTCGGTGCATTCGTGGAGCTCGAGCCGGGAATTGAAGCCCTGGCTCATGCTTCGACATTCGCCCCGGCGTCGGAAGGCTGGTCGAGTCAGGTCGCTCCCGGCATGACGGGAACTTTCGAGATCCTGTCCATCGATCCTGAGCAAAAACGTATCGGGGTGGCGATGGTTGCGGAAGGTTCCGCTTCCGCGGAGAGAACTCCGGCCAGTCGCCCCGGTATCGTTCCGGGAGCACGTCTGACGGGAAAGGTGGAGCGGCACGAAAAATTCGGAGTTTTCGTCTTCCTCGCTCCAGGCCGAACAGGGCTCATCCCGTTCAGTGAAACCGGAATTGCTAAACAAAGTGACGTCCAGAAAGCCTTTCCGGTTGGAGCCGACGTAGAAGTCGTCGTCCTCGATGTTGATTCATCGGGCCGGCGCATCCGCCTGAGCGCCAGGGCGGTTATGGAAGCCAGCGAGGCCGAAGAAGTGCGTGAATGGGCTGAAAACCAGCCCGGCGCCGGCGGAGGTTTCGGAACCCTTGCCGACAAGCTCCGCGCGGCGCTGAAATCGCCGAAAGAGTGAAGCCTTGTTGCCGGGCGCGCCGTCTATCGTATCGAAATGCTGCCGGAGCCGGTCTGAACAGCGACCAGCATGCCGCCTCCACGTACCTTTCCCGTCAGTTGATTGCGGCTGAGAGCTCCCTTTAGTGTGACGGGGTGATCCACGTCGATACCTCCGGAACCGGTCCTTGCGTTCAGATCGAACGGAACATCATGCGGAATCACGAGGGTTACACTTCCCGAAGAGGTGTGGATTTTCCAGTCGGATCCCGGACGTCCAGCCGCCTCAATACTCCCGCTTCCCGTGCTTGCACGCAGAGACCCCGTCACTCCGGAGAAATCTATACGGCCCGAGCCGGTGTGCGCTTCGGTATCAACGAACTCAGTCGACTTTGCCGCATGGGCTATGCTGATATTTCCGCTTCCCGTGACTGCTTTGGCGGAACCGGCGATGTTGGCGGCTTTGACCGACCCGCTCCCCGTCCTCACATCGATGCTCCCCTGCACGGAGTCGAGTTGGATGCTTCCGGAACCGGTATGGGCGCTGACGTCGCCTCCAATGTTGAATATGGCTATGGATCCTGAGCCCGTTCCGGCGTTTACCGAGTCACGCAGCCGTTCAATTCGCTGGCTTCCTGATCCTGATCTTGTCACCAGCCTGGTTTCCTCCGGCACCTGGATTTCGTAGCTGATCGAGACGTTCCGGTAAATCTCTTCCGTGGTGCGGCCGATCCTGATCGTGTTGCCCGTCTGTTCAATCGGTGGATTAGCCTGGATGCGGCGCAACTTCTCTTCCCCGGCAGCCCGGTGGTCATCCCGTGCCTTCACAATCGCATACACTTTGACGACACCGGGACTTCCTGCTCTTACCTCGATTTTTCCCGAGCCGGTTGTAACTTCCAGCGAAATGGGAGCGGTTACCTCGAGCGTGCGTTGGAAACTTCCCTCAGCGGCAGGATAGACCGAAACGCATCCTGAGAGCCCCAACAGGGTTGCGGCAGTAAAGCGGCCGAAGCGCAGTAATCTCATATCCGTGTCCTCCTTTTGACCTATGAAACGGACTACGACTGCAAAAAGTTCGAAATCTTGGCCTGGATTTTTACGAATGAGGTAGTCGGGCAGGGTATGCCGAGGAGGGGAAAGAACGCAAGCCACGGACTTGCCGCATGAGTTCGGGCAAATCCGTGGCAAAAGTTGTCAGGATGCTGGACTTATTACCAGCGAGACTCCCGCCGTGGCCGGAACGAGTGCCCGCCATCGCGGCCGAAACCGCCACGGTCTTTCTTGGGTCGGGCTTCGTTGACAGTCAGCTTTCGGCCTTCAAGCAGCTTACCGTTCATTTCCGCGATAGCGCGGTCGGCTTCGTCTGCATTAGCCATTTCAAGAAACGCGAATCCGCGTGCGCGGCCCGTTTCACGATCAGTAACCATGTTGACGCTCAGAACCTGTCCATACTGTTCGAAGGCAGACCTCAGCTCGGATTCGGATACCTGAAAACTCAAGTTTCCTATAAAAATGTTTTTCATCGATTTCTCCCACTTCGCCAAGGCGAAGCTTTTTATTGGTTTCTGGCCGAGCGGAGTCCTTGTCCGCCGGCGTTCGAGATTTGAGGATTCAAGTGAATCGGAACAGTAGGAATGAGACAGGCTCAAAACTCATCAAATTTCACCAAAATGGTACCACGGGCGGTAACCACGCGCAAGCACGGGCGGGGAGCCGGTTTTCCCGACCTTATCAGATGCGGCGGGTGCTGAGGACAGAAGGGATCTCTCCGATAAGCTTCAGGGCATGCTGCAGCTGCGGTACACCGGTAACTTCAAGCGTAAAATGCATATGGGCCGTTCCGTTACGCGAGACCGTATGTACCGACGTCACGTTGATCGTCTCACGTGAGAGCACTTCCGTTATGTCGTGCAACAATCCGGTGCGGTCCTCACATTCAACGGTGATGTCGACCGGATAAGCCGCTCCGCCGTGCGCCTGCGTCAGGACATCGTCCCCCCAGTTTGCGGAAATGACCCGCTCCGGATTCAGCCTGGCCATTCCCATGAAATTCGGACATTCGACGCGATGGATAGAGATCCCCTTGCCGCGTGTGACATATCCCTGGATCCGGTCCGGAGGAGCAGGTTTGCAGCAGCGCCCGAACTGCGTCAGCAGTTTGTCCATACCGAGGACCAGGACACCCTCGCTCTTCCCGCCGGCTCTACTCTTTCGCGGAACGAATTCGGGTGTCGGTTCCGGAGCTGCCTCCGACCCTCGGAGGGCCTGTTGAATTGCGCGCTGCCCCAATTCGTTGCGTGCTGCCGCGAGAAAAAGCGCGTCAGCGCCGGTGTAGCCGAGTCGCTCCGCCAGCTCATCGATATTGGCCTGGGTCGCCCCCTCCCGTTGCAGCTCCCGCTGGACAATCGTGCGCCCCTCCGCAATCATCTGGCTCTCATCGAGTCTGGTGAAGTGCTGCTTGATCTTGTGGCGCGCGCGCGACGTCCTGACGTAACCGAGCTGCGGGTTGAGCCAATCCCGGGAAGGGCCTCCCTGCTTTACAGTTATGATTTCCACCGTCTGGCCCGACTCCAGAGGCCTGTTCAAAGCCGTCAGAACGCCGTCTACTTTTGCTCCGCGGCAGCGATGCCCGAGTTCGGTATGGACATGGTAGGCGAAATCGACCGGTGTTGCGCCACGCGGCAGATCGACAACACGTCCCTGCGGGGTCAGAACATAGATCGTATCGTCCAGTGCCGCGCGTTTGAATTGCTCGACCCAGTGCGATCCATCCGCGATGTCCTCCCGCCACGAGAGAAGTTCGCGCAGGAGAGCGACCTTGTCGCCATAGGTATCTTTCCTGGATCTGCCTCGCATCCCTTCCTTGTAGCGCCAATGCGCCGCGACGCCGAGTTCCGCATGCTCATGCATTTCCCACGTGCGTATCTGCACTTCGAGCGGCCGCTGATCCCAGGCAATCACTGCTGTGTGGAGTGACTGGTAACGGTTTCCCTTGGGTTTGGAGATGTAGTCGTCGAATTCTTTCGTGACGGGAGGCCACATCTCATGCACGATGCCGAGGACCGTGTAGCAGTCACGAACGTCATCGACAATCACCCGGATTGCGCGCAGATCGTAGACTTGTTCAAGCGGTATCTGCTTGCTCCGCATCTTTTTCCAGATGCTGTAGATATGCTTTGGACGCCCGTAAATCTCCGTTTTGATTCCGACCGCCGCACACTTCTTCCTGAGTATCTCGATGGCATCCGCAATGAAGCGTTCGCGTTCAGCACGCTTCTCATCAAGCTGGCGCGCGATCTGCCGGTATATGTCGGGATCGAGGAAGCGGAAACTCAAGTCCTCGATTTCCCATTTGAGTTCCCATACGCCGAGCCGGTTGGCGAGTGGAGCGTAGATGTCGAGGGATTCCCGGGCCATCTCGTTCCCATCGGGACCGGGATGCTCGGCATAGTAGCGCAGAGTCTGGGTGCGGCTTGCGAGGCGTAGCAGAACAACCCGCATGTCTGCCGCCATGGCAAGCATCATCTTGCGCAGGACTTCCCTCTGCGTCCTGACGTCGCGCACGCCCGATGACGGTGTGGCTGCGACGAGCCTCAGCCCATTCAGTCTGTGCAGACCCTCGACCAGCCGTGCAACATCAGAACCGAACTCCCGCCCGATTAGATCTTCGGCATCGGGAATCATCTGATGCATGGCAAACAGCAGCGCGGCTATGCGCGTCCCGCCGTCCAGCCGCAGCGCAGCCGCAATCAGCGCCATGCCGATAACGTGCTGCGATATCTCTTCGCCGGTCCCGAGGGTGTTGTCGGCGTAAATCGGTCCCACGAATTCGAGTGCACGCCGGACAAGCGCGCCGTCGTCGGCAGAGAGGCCGGCCGTCAGTTTTTCCATCAGTGCGCTGTCCGATGGAGCTGAATTCAGTGAATAATGAACGTAAACCATCGGATATTGCCCCCGACAAGAACATCAGGAACATTAATTATACACAGATCAGATATTGCCTGAGACGAAAGGCTCCTGGCAGGTCCTGCCGGCTCACAGCGATCTGAGCAGAAACGAGCAGATATGATAGGCATCGATGAATTTGAACGGGCTCTGCCCCAGTGAATAGTGCCCGCAGGGGAGAACCACAACTTTGTGGTCGATCTGTCGTCGGCGCGCCTCGCGGAGCATCTCTTCGGAAAATACGGGCAGGAAGGTCGTGTCACAGGTACCGTAGATGAACAGCGACTGCTTTTGATTCTCCGCGAAGTGGTCCATATATGACGCGGGCGTAATCGCTTTCCAGCAGGCCCGCAGCTGTTCGAGTTCAATCTGCCCTTCGAATCCCTGGCGTATGTGTCTGGTCGTGAGGCCCGTCCAGACTACGTCTGCGAAATGAAGCGAAAACAGGTTGAACACGTTGACGCGCAGACGGGCATCGTGGGCGCTGGTCAGGAATGCATAGCACGATCCAAGGCTCGTTCCCACAATACCGAGCCGGTCGTAGCCGAGCGACTGGAGCCAGTCAACGGCGGAACGCGTATCAATGATTGCCTGCCGGGTTGCATCGACGGTCCTGGCGACGTTGGACGAAACCGCGTAATCGGCTCGGGTCAGTTCCGACGGCATGCGCAGGTCGTGATAGGGAAGACTGAGCCGCAGTGCCGAAATCCCGAGTGTTTGCAGGACGCGGCAGAGGGCGATGTGCTGCTGCAGCTGCGCATTCCAATGCGGCAGAACTATGACGGCCCTTCCCTTGGGCCGCGATGCGCGAAACCACAGACCGTGGACCGTGTTGTTTTCCGGATAGGGGGTTTGAACCGGAGACGTGAAGCGAAGCCGGTTGTTTTCGCAGCGGAAATCGGAAGGAGTCTTGTAGCCATAGAAGGCCGCGCTGTCGGATGCCGCTCTTTCGCTCAGCTCGGCCAGATAGGATGCAGGAGCGCCGTCGGATGCGGCAACCGGCCAGTTCCGCGTCCACTCAAGTCCCCATTCGAATTCACGGACGAC
The DNA here is from genome assembly GCA_012719355.1 of Acidobacteriota bacterium. GTDB lineage: Bacteria > Acidobacteriota > UBA6911 > UBA6911 > UBA6911 > UBA6911. The sequence continues at coordinate 33,722 of JAAYAM010000161.1, read as the reverse complement.
ACGGTCGGTTGTACGTGCGGCGAATGCCTCTTCCTTCCGCTCCATGAAATCTTTGTAGCGCGACCAGATCGTCCGGCGGCCGTCTCCGGACCATGATTTTCTTCCCGCACCGAACTGTTCTTCCCACATTGGAGCATTCCTCTAAAACCGCGAGGCAGTATACAACACGATTGGGATGTCTGCACATGAACCGGTCATCGGGAGTGCTGATTCAACTATGCTATCGCTGATGATCCGTCGAGGAAACAGCAGGCGGGCTTATCTGCGGTACTTTTGCTTCAGGCCGGCGTTCGGATGGGCGGCTCGGTAGTTTTCGATATCCGACTCGGTTACCGGGACAGTCTCATTGAGCAGGCAGGGGACCTCACTTCTCAAATCGGCCAACACTTTCTGAAAGCAGAGATCGGGCGCTTCCTGGAGCATCAGCTGTTTATTGCGGAAAACCGAGTTTGCAATACTCAGGACGAGCAGCCTGACGCTGTTGTCATCGTTGACGATCTTGAAACCATACTCCGTATGATCAGGCTGAGGGATAACCCCTAAATAGGTAAGCTGGGGAAGATGCGTATGCATGGCGGGACATCATCCTTTCCGGAACGTCAATTCACAGGGGCGGCGTCATTCATGAGGCCGGAACCTTATTATACACTACTTCGGCCTCGCCCGCCGTGCTGCCTGCCTGTTTGGGTGCCGTGCGCAGAGGAATCTGCAGATCAGGCAAAGGCCGCCCTGAAAAAAGTGCAACGCATGGACGGGCTATGATCCGTGCCCAGCCTACGGCCAGCGCCCGCCGGAAACCGCCTGTGGTCATTCCTGTCTTGGCGTACATCTGGCTATAGAGCTTGGAAATAAGAATGAACGCCAGTCTCGAGCGGAGCTTCGAAGTACAGCGTGACCTCCGCCATATTTTCCGGATGCCGTAGAAAGAAGCCCATGCCTGCTTTGTATGATGTTTGATCTCTTCCTCGGACATTGTTGGGTGCGGCAGGTAGACTCTGGGACGTTTGTTGGGCGGAAGGAGCCAGTACCGGCTCGAAGTCTCGTTTCCTTTCGCCCATTTCTCAAAATCGATCGTCCCGGGAAACGGAGTCAGCGGTATGAACTGTGCAAATGTCAGCCCTGCCCGGTCTGCAAGCTCCGACGTGGCCGTGAATGTCGCCGGCGTATCGCTCTGCAGTCCGAAGATGAACGATCCCAGCACATGAATACCAGACTGATTGAATCGCTGCAGGCTTGCTATCAAATCGTCGCCGCTCAGGTTGAAGCCTTTATACAGGCTTTTCAATCCGGTGACCGATACGGATTCGACACCTATCAGGGCCCCCTTAATCCGGGCAGCTTTCATTGCATTCAGAAATGCCTCGTCTTCGGCGGCTTCCATCGTGATTTGAGTGAAGAAAATGACATCTTTCGAAATCCGGGCAAGCTGTTTCATGAGCTCGAAACGCTCACTCCGAATTGAGAGGAGCCTGTCATACTGACTCTTATTACTCCGGCCGGCAGCCAGTGCAAGGTCGCGCTGTGTGACAGGATAGAAATTGTCATCGGCAAGAGCGATGAACCTGTATCCCCGACGACGAAGCATGACGACCTCTTCGACGACCGGAGAGACGGGTCGCTGTCGAGGTACCTGGCCATCTGTCCGCCAGACCGAGCAGAATGAACAGCGTTTCGGGCATCCGCGAACAGTCTGGACGGAACCCCACATGTACGAGCCCCGACTCAGAAGATCCCAGCGGGGAAATGCGAAATCGGCCGCCGCGATCGAACCGCCTTCATATATCCGCCTGGGACGGCCTGCGGCGCAATCAGAAAGCACCTCGGACCACACCAGATCTCCGTCGCCACGGACGACCGCCACTGCTCCGCCGTGCGTGTGAGATTCTTCAGGATACAGGGTGGCGTGAATGCCTCCAAATACCGGCAGGCAGCCGCGCTCTCTGACGAGCCGACCCAGTTCGTAACCACGGGAAGCGTTGCTCGTGGTGATTCCAATTCCCACCACGTCTCCCGGAGCCATCTTTTCGGGCTGCGCGGGCTGGAGGGTTTCATCAGTTATCCAGGGATCGCCGTAGCAGCGAGGTGTGGCGCCGGCGAGGACATATAACCAGCGAGGTGTGATGACACCGGCCCCAAACGAAATATCACTCGGATTAATCAGATGAACCTGCATGCGTGAGCCCCTCCTGCCTGTGGCACAAGGGATGGATTGCCGCTCAATGCAGAACAAGAATACCGGGCGCAGAAGGCTGACTTTCCACCTAGGCCTCAGAATACATCACGGGCCCGTGCGGAACAATGGCGAAATAACAGTAAAAGCCATGGCCTTTTGTCAGTCACGAACCGCCTGTTGAATCGGGCGGAAGTACGTCTTTGAAGGCGGCACCGTAGAGGTCCCACACGGTCACGAAAAGTGCCGCCAGAACCGGCCCAAGGATGAATCCAGCGGCCCCGAACAGCATAAGGCCGCCAAGGGTAGAGAGCAGGATCAGGAGATCCGGCATCCTCGTGTCTTTCCCGACGAGTTTCGGCCGCAACAGGTTGTCTATGCCACCCACCACAGCAGCGCTCCACGCAAAGAGAGCCAGCGCGGCTCCCCACCGGCCGACGAGGAGCAGGTAGGCCACCGCGGGTATCCACACAACCGCCGGACCAAGTCCGGGGATCACCGACAGTACTGCCGCTATGGCTGCCCAAAAAGCCGCGCCCTGTATTCCCGCGGCCCAAAAGGCCACTCCGGTAAGTGCACCCTGAACTACCGCAATGATCAAGGTGCCTTTGATGGTCGCTCGTGACACCGACAGGAAGCGGCTTATCAACTGATCCTCGTCTTCGGCCGGAAGCGGGAGCAGATAGAGGATGCGCCGCAGCAGACTCCGCCCATCCACGAAAAAGAAGTACACGGCATAGAGCATCACAAACAGCGAGAGCAGAAAACTGGCGGTTCCTGATGCAACCGTCGCCAGAGCCCCTACCGCGAAGGAGCCGATGTAACTTGCCAATGTTCCCAGTTTTGATAATACCTGGTCCTGATACGGGCGGATGTATTCGTAGAAAGGCATGCTCTGGAGGAGCCTGTTCAGACCGGTATCGCCGGCGAGCTGGGTTTCCACCCAGGGGCGCGCCGACTCGGCCAGCTGATAGGCCTGGGCCGCAACGAGTCCCAGAAAACCGGTGAGGGGAAGCACAAGGAGCAGAAGAATGATCAGCAGCGTCGCCGCCGAGGCCAGGCCCCTGCGTCCGTGAAAGCGTACTACGAACCAGCTGTACAGCGGATTAAACAAGCCCGCCAGTATGGCGCCGAGAAGCAGCGGCATGATGAAGCGCCTGATCATCCACAGGAATAACAGGCTGATCCCCAATGCCAGGATTACCAGAATCACTTTTCGCAATCGCGTTCCGCCTGCGTTGTTCATTTCTTTTATCTCACTGTCTTTGAGGCCGATTCGTTTGGATCCATTCTCCTGTCCGGCTATCCGTTTCCGCGCAATCGCCGCATACGACCCCAGTCGATTCGCCAGCGATTCTGCGGCATCCGCCGCCAGACCAGCGGAACAACCGGGGTACCGCGGCAATGATGATAAAGCGCGGCGATTCGCGCGTAGAACCCTCGCGTGTGATAACTGTGCGGGAAATTGAACAGCCGAATATCGAGGTGATGACAGAATTCGTGGCAAAGGGTGTTGAGCAGGGTGCCGAAGGACGTCACTTTCAATTGAACCGCCGTTCGCATCCACACCCGGATCACAGCCTTGTTGATTTGATAGTCTCCGAAGAGCTCTCCTATCCCCGCCTCATATATCCTCACCGGACGAGCGCCGAGAACCCTGACAGCCGGCGCGGTTACGTTGAAGAACGAGGATGTTTCCGCCAAAAAATCCCTGCAGGCGTGCTCAACCGCGGTCCTGGATCCCTCTGCCATGGCAGATTCAATACCCCGTGCGAGTTGCTGCAGGCGGGCGTCTGCAGGCAGGTTGAGCCGTGCGATCCTGTCGCTGCTGTCGTATTCGAGGCTTCCTGAAAGATTCCGCGGTCTGAAATCGGTGATCATATACCCTGAGAAACGTGCCTGTCAGGCCATTCCCATTGTCAGGTGAGCAAGCAGAACCTGTGCCTGATCATGACTTTGCCTGGAGCAGTACCTTTTGGTACGCCGCGGTCACGCACCGGTCGCCGCGATCGGCAACCGTCCGGCTGATCTGCGCCCGTCTTTGTGGATTGTCGCAGTAAATCGACAGTGCTTCCACGGCCGCGGCGGCGTAGTCCTGATGCTCATCCCGCACGACCTGAAGAAGATACCCGAATGCCTCATCGCACCGCGTAAGCGCAATGGGGAGAAGTAACATGCGCTTATACGCAGGTGTGATGCTCCGATTCCTGAACTCGAGCAGCCGGGCATACGCGGATTCGTGACGCGAGTTGCCGATGGCCAGTGCCGCCTCTTCTGCAGTGCTCAGATCGTCAGAAGAAAGAAACTGCTCTACAAACGTCAGGGACCGTGCAGGGGCGATCGTCATGAGGCCGTTGAAGCAGTCGCCGATGATTTCGGGCACCTTGTCTCCCTGCAGTACCTTCAATCTCAGAAGAAGTTCGCACGACTCCTGGCCCACGTCCGTCAAGATCATGATTGAAGCACGCCTTGCGACAGGCTCGCGGTCGGTCATAAGCGACACGAGTTCACACAGCAGCTCGGAGTACCCGATACGGTACAGTCCTGCGGCGCACGCAGCCCGCAGATGGTCGGCCGTGTCGACAGGCGGGCCGAACGAAGGCTCCATCTGGAAATGACGGATTCCCTTCAGGAATACGTCGGCTTCAGCGTAGTCAATCGCATTCAGGGCCTCCACCGCTGCCAGTTTCGCGCGACAGCCGGAATCGGTTTTAACCGGGTTTTCCAGGAAACGGTTGAACATGGCCACAATCTCGGGGGTGAGCCGGCAAAGCCTGAGTTTCGCCGCTCCATTTGCCGCCGCCGCCGCAATGGCGCTGCTTTTTGACGAAAGCGCCTGGCGTATCTCGTTCAAAGCGTCATCCGTGCAGGGAAGGGCTGCAAGTTCCTTCAACCGCGCCACCTTCTCCTGCAGCGATTGCCTGACCATAGCCGACCGATTATAACACGCGGTCTCCGCCGACCGGCGTGAACGAAATCTGGACACCCATTTCCTGAGAAGACGGGCTGGCAGTCCGCGGAGAATCAGCCTATGCTTTCAAGAGAGAGAACGGACAGCACAGGACGTAACGGTAAGGAAAGGATATGACCAGGTTGAGCGAAGCGACCGCGAGCAGGATTACTGAAATCCTGGATTCCAGATCTTTCACGGTGAAGTATGACGATGAACAAGGCCCTGCGGTGACCATCACTTCCGCGAGTTCCCTTGAGCACCGGTTCGTCATCAACTCAGTCGCCGGCGGCACATTCACTACGAATGAAAGTCCCGGCCTCCATTCGGATTCTTCCGAGACTTTTCAGAGAAGTGATCTCGAAAGCTGCCTCGAAGCAATCAGGAAATGGATGGAACGGATCAAAGACATGCAGGCTGACTGGATCATGGACGAATTCGGAGGGATCGCCGACCGCAATCCCTCACTACCTCTTGGGAAAACCCGTCATTGAACGGCAGCACCCGCTCTACAACAAACCCGTCTGGCTTGAATGCGAGATCTGGTCCTTGAACCACTCGATGCTTTCGGCCCGGCCGTCCAGAAGCTGCTTCAGAAATGCCGCCTGGGAATCGGTTATGAGATGGACATTTTCCAGAATGTCGCCCTCAGCCGCGCTTTTCCGCAGGTTTTCAACTCCCGTCAGCACCAGCTGAAGCAGGGCGCCGAAATCGAAAGGGGGTTCTCCGGCCTGAAAAGTGCGCAGGTATTGCTCTACATCCTCATACTTCAGCCGTCCCGCCATATTCTGCCTCCGCTCGAATGATAGAGCGCGGCCGGCGAACCGGCAACAGGGGACGACTGATTTATGTGGCCACGGCCTGATTTTCCGCCGAGAGCTTGCGGCGTTCGAACTCAATTACCCTGGTCAGAATCTGTTCGAGATCATAGTGGTTGCGATAACCTATCAGGTTCTCAATCTTGGTGATGTCTGGAACGCGACGTTCCATGTCTTCGAACCCTTCCTGGTAGGCTTCGTCGTATGGGATGTGCCGGATGGGCGAGGTGCTTCCCGCGATAGTCTTGATGCGTAAGGCAAGATCATTCATTGAAATCTCGCCCTTCCCTCCTATGTTGAAAATTTCGCCGACGGATCTCGGTTCGTCTATAAGCCCTACTATTCCACGCACCACGTCCTCGACATAAGTGAAATTTCTCGTCTGGGTTCCGCTTCCATACACCGTGATCGGCTCATTCCTCAGCGCCTGGCCGACAAAGCGCGGTATCACCATTCCGTACCGGCCGGTTTGCCCGGGGCCGACCGTATTGAAAAACCGGCCTATGATGACCGGGAGCTGCCTGGTCCGGTAATAGGCGAGTGCCATGAATTCGTCCATGGCCTTTCCGGCGGCATAGCTCCACCGCGCAATATTCGTCGGCCCGTAAACCCGTATGTCATCCTCGGATAATGGAACCCGTGAGTTCCTGCCATACACTTCGGAGGTCGAAGCCAGAAATATCTTCTTACGGAACTTGTCGGCAAACTCGAGAGCGATCTCCGTCCCCACGATATTGGTGTGAATCGATTTGAGAGGTTCATCTATGATGAGCTTGACGCCGACTGCGGCGGCCAGATGTGCGACAACATCGCATATTCCGGTAAGCTCCATCATTGCCTCACGGTCCAGGATCGTCCCCTCCATGAAGTGAAATAGCGGATTTCCGGTGAACCGACGTATATTGTCCAGGCTGCCCGTCGACAGGTCGTCGATTACATAAACTTCATCGTTGCGGTTGAGGTAGGCTTCGGCAAGATAGGATCCGATAAAGCCAGCTCCGCCGGTTATCAGGATTTTCAACAGGATTCCTCCACGCGAAGCATGAATCTAGTCTTTCGCCGGCCATCCGTCAACGGTTTCCTCCTGTCTGCGAAAATTACGCGCGCCCAGAACGGTCGACACACCGCGTCCCCTGGCTACAATTGGGGACTACGGTCCGCATTTCGGATTATAATCAGGAGCCTATGAGCCGACTACCCGACCGACAGGACGGATCCAGAACAAGGCGCTACATTGTCGCCTCGATGGCTTTCCTCATTCTCTCGCTGGTTGCCACCCAGATCTTTCTCAACATAACCTCGGTGGGGAGTCCGAGATTCATCGGCATGACCTTTCTGGTCTGGACGGCCACATTCGTCGTCGTGCTCGCAATTCTCATCCTCGCAACGGTCCTGGGACGGAACCTGATAAAGCTTTATTTCGAACGAAAGAGCGGATTGCTCGGCAGCGGCTTCAAGACAAAAATGGTCAGCACATTCATCGTTCTGTCGTTTCTGCCGGCTCTGCTGCTCTTCCTTCTCGCCTACACGTTGATAAGCACCTCCATAGAACATTGGTTTCGGGCGCCGAATGCCCAGCTGATGGAAAACAGCCGGATTCTCGCCGAGCAGTATGAAGCGGAAGCCGAACAACGCTCGAAGTACTTCGCCACCCGCATAGCCGGTTACTTCCAGTCGCCGGGAGACATGAATGCTTCGCCGGAGGTTCGGCAGCGCCTGCTTGATCTCAGCCGGGAATTCGCGCTCGACCGCGTGCGCATCTTCGACAGACGTGCGCGCTCTGTCGCGGATGCAGGTTCGGCCGTCTCCACGAGCCGACATCAGCAGGCTGTGAGAGATCTTGTTGACCAGGCTCTGGCCGGCAGGGAGGTGTATCACGTCGATCGTCTCACTCCACTCGACCCGCTGACTGAAGTAACCTGGGCTTCGTCGCCGATCCGGGACTCGAGCAGCACCGTCATCGGTGCGGTTCTCACCGAGACCATCCGTCCGTACAGCGCCAGGTTCCGAGTCGATTCCGTCCTGGAAGCATACGAGAAATACGGCCAGCTTCAGCAGGAGACCGCGACCTTCAGATTCAACACTCTCATGATGCTCGTGCTCGCCACGCTCCTGATCATCTTCGCCTTTTCCTGGTTCGGGCTCTATCTCGCGAAGCGGATCACGGTTCCGATTGAAGCGCTGGCGCGCGGCGCGGCAGCCGTTGCCGCCGGCAACCTGAACCACAGAGTCCAATGCCAGGCGTTCGATGAACTGGGGAGTCTTGTAGTGTCATTCAACAGGATGATCGGCGATCTGCAGGAAAACGAGAAACGTATCGAAGCTGCTCAAAAAAGCCTGCAGAAAACCAGCGCCGAAAACGCCGATCGACGCCGCTATATTGAGACCATTCTCCAGACAATCGGTACCGGAGTCATTTCTCTCGATCAGAAGCATCGCATCCAGACCATGAACCGGGCTGCGATCGATATGCTGCAGGCAGGTGAAATCAACGGAGAAGTCGGCCTGGACGAGATCATGCAGCCGCCGGCTTCCGATACGCTTCGTGCGCTCCTGCAGAAATCGAACGTGCTCGGAACGGCAGTGCGCAACATCGAGCTTGCGCTTCCCGGAAAGAATCTGCAGCTGGCTGCGACCGTCACTCCTCTGGTCGACAACAACGGCCGCCGCGCCGGCTGGGTAGTCGTGCTCGATGACATGACCGAACTGCTCAGGATGGAGAAAATGGCCGCATGGCAGGAGGTTGCCAGGCGCCTGGCCCACGAAATCAAGAACCCGCTGACCCCTATCCAGCTCTCGGCCGAGCGCATCCTGCGACGCTACAGACAGATCATGCCGCTGCAGTCCGATGTCCCCGAATCATGGCGGGAGGAGCTTGCGAGATTTGACAAAGTAGTCGCGGAATGCGTTCAGGTAATCATAGAGGAGGCGGGTTCTCTGAAGAGTCTGGTGGATGAGTTCTCCCGATTCTCCCGGCTCCCTGAAATCAGAGTCGAAAATGCAGACATCAACCGCATTCTGGACAATACCCTGACCCTTTACGACGGGCGCATAACCGGGATAGAGGTAAGAAAGGAATTTGACCGGAGCATACCCCCTCTGCGCCTGGATCCTGAGCAGATTAAGCGCGTTTTCATCAACCTGTTCGACAACGCGCTTGAAGCCATGGCGGACAATCCGGGGGAAAGAGCTCTTCACCTGCGCACGTGCTGCAATCAGCGGGAGAACTCCGTCCGGGTAGAGGTGGGCGACACGGGGTGCGGCTTTCCTGAAGAGTACCAGGACAGCGTTTTTCTTCCTTATTTCTCGACGCGGAAGGGAGGGACCGGGCTTGGGCTGGCCATTGTCCGGCAGATTGTCTCGGACCATCAGGGCACCGTCCGGGCCGAATCCAACAAGCCTGCAGGCACCCGGATCATAATAGAGCTCCCCCTTGCATAGCATCGCTTGCTCACGGCCGCCCTCAGCTGATACAGTCATGACTTCAAGCGTCCAAGCGGAGTTCGTATGACTCGTCCTTCAGTCCTGATAGTCGATGATGAAAAAGGGGTCCAGACTTCCATTCGCGGGATTCTTGAAGACGCCGGGTTCGACGCCGAAGCCGTCTCTACCGGCGAAGATGCCCTCGAAATATTGCTGGCAAAGGACTTTCCAGTTGTGCTCCTTGACGTGTGGCTGCCGGGCCTCGATGGACTGCAGGCGCTGGCGAAAATACGTCAGGTTGCACCCGACAGTGTAGTGATCATGATTTCGGGACACGGTTCCATCGACACGGCCGTCAGGGCAACGAAACTTGGTGCCTTCGACTTTCTCGAAAAACCGCTCCTGCTCGACAAGACCGTTCTTGTCGTCAAGAATGCACTCAACCAGTACAGATTGCAGGAGGAGAACCGGACCTTACGAAAGCAGCTCGAGCAGAAGTACATGATGATCGGCGAATCGGTTCCCATGCAGGCCTTGCGCCAGCAGATCGCCTTTGCCGCTCCTACCAACGGGCGGGTCCTCATCTGCGGTGAAAACGGCACCGGGAAAGAGCTTGTCGCGCACCTCCTGCATCTGCAGAGCCAGCGCCGCGACGGCCCGTTTGTGGAGATGAACTGCGCCGCCATTCCGGAAGAGCTGATCGAGAGCGAACTCTTCGGTCACGTCAAGGGTTCATTCACAGGAGCCTCCGAAGACAAGGAAGGCAAGTTTGTCCAGGCTGACTGCGGGACGCTCTTTCTGGATGAAGTCGGTGACATGAGTCCGAAGACGCAGGCGAAGGTGCTGAGGGTGCTTGAAGAGCAGCGTTTCACCCCTGTCGGCGGCAGCAATTCCATAAAGGTCGATGTACGGGTCATCGCCTCCACCAACAAGAACCTGGAACGCGAGATCGAGGCGGGAAATTTCCGCGAAGATCTGTATTACCGGCTCAACGTCCTCCCCTTTCAACTTCCTCCCCTCAGGGAACGAAAGGAAGACATCCCGCTCCTTACCAGCTATTTCCTTGACGATTTTGCCAGAAGATACGGGAGAAAATCGCCGGTAATCACCCGCAAGGCCATGGACATACTTGAAACCTATCCGTGGCCGGGAAATGTCCGCGAATTGCGCAATATTATGGAACGGATCGTGATTATGACGCCCCAGCCGAAAATCGACATTTACGATTTGCCGGAGCCTGTTCTGCAGCGGACTCTGCTGAACCAGGAACAGGAAGAAGACTTATCGCTTCAGGGAGCCCGCGACCGCTTTGAACGGGACTTCATACTTCAGAAGCTGATCGAATGCAAAGGAAGTGTGAGTCGTGCTGCCCAGGCCATCCGGATCGAGCGGAGCAATCTCTACCGCAAAATACGACAGCTCGGAATTCCTTATTCCGGGCGAGAGAACGGCTGCTCGGAATCCTGAACCGCCGGCTATTTTTTCCGGCTTCGGGTGCCACCTTTGGGTGGCACCTTCACACCTGCACGACGCGCCTTGGAGAGCCCGACTGCCACAGCCTGTTTTGACGACCTGGCCCCGTGCTTCCCCTCTCTCACGTGGTGCATCTCTTCTTTGACAAACTCACCGGCCTGAGTGGTGGCCGCTTTACCCTCACGTTTGGCCTTTTTTGCTTTCTGGAGGGTGCTTTTTGAAGGCATTCCTTACCTCAGGATATCGGTATCGCCGGTTCTCGTATACGGCCGTCTTGCCAGGGCGCTCATCGCCGCCACAATCGAGACCACGGCTCCGGAAATCACCTGATTCCAGACCACTGTGGCGTTCATCTGAGTGTCAAAGACAAACGCCGAGATAATCAGCCAGAGCCCTAGGATAAAGTTAATCCAGGCGAGTCCGGGGTTCCGTCGCCCCCACGCTCGTGAGGCCGCTATCGCCATGATCGCGATCCCGACGATGACGTTGTTCCACACGAGGCTCTCGAACATCGCAAAGCCCAGGACAAAGGGGGACAAAAGGACCCAGAGCCCGACGAAAAAGTTGATCATACTTGCCTTTCGTCCCGGCGAATACCGGACATCCGGTAAATCAGGCATGTCAGCTCTCATAATTCAAACCCTCCTCTACTGAAAACTTGCAAATCCCATTCCATCCCGGACCGCATCACACCGCCTTGCGCCTCGAGCTCATGACATCGAGCGATTCGGGCCACATGCGGTCGCTCCCTGCGAGATGTTGCTCCAGCTGCTGAGCCAGCTCGCGCGCCGAAGCAAACCGTTCTGCAGGATCGCGACTGAGGCACCGCATTATGGTCTTGCTGAGATTCCCCGGAATGTCGGCGAATTCTCCCGGACTTGGCGGGCGGCGCACCCCAACCTGCGGAAAGCGCCGCTCTGTCCTGTTGACCAGTTCGTCTTCAAAAGGCCAGCGGCCGGTTACCATCTCGTAAAGGACGGCTCCCAGCCCGTAAACATCGGAAGCGAACGAAAGCTCCTGCTTAAGGCACTGTTCAGGCGACATGTACGGATCGGTCCCCATTGCCCGTCGAGGTTTGTGTCCCGTCCTGAGCTTGTACGCAACCTCGAAATCGATAAGCACCGGCGCGCCCCCATGCAGAATCATGTTTGCCGGTTTGATATCGCGGTGTACGAATCCCAGCGAATGCAAGTGATCGACTGCGGCGCAGACGTGGATCATCGATTTTACGGCTTCCACCAGAGGCAGCCTGCGCCCGGGGGCGCCGTCGATTAGTTCAAACAGGGATGGTCCCTGAAGGTACTCCTGAATCAGGTAAGGCCTCTGTTCATGCACTCCTTCGCCGAACAGACGCACCACCCGCGGGTGTTTCATGCGGCGGAGCAGGTGCGATTCCTGCCGGAAGCCGCGCATCTCGAGTGACTCTGCGGAAAAGCCGGCACGCACGATTTTGCACGTCAGCGCGCAGATGGCTGAATCGCTCCAGACCTGGTAGAGCTCGGAAATTTTTCCCGCACTCAGGTGCCCGATTACGACTAAGTCTTCCCCTATCCTGTCTCCTATCCGGAAGCTGAAACACGGAGAGAGCCGGATGCGGCGAGGTACCTCCTGGTGGACTCTGATGGCTTGCACTCTTGGTTTCGCGATCCTTCCGGGGCGGGAACTCCTCATATTGTCTTCTGATGCCGACGTTCTGATGCAAGTTTCGGACGAATTCAAATGTTGGTGCCGTGCTGCACCCGGTGGATCAGAAATTGCGGTTTCTGTCGATGGCAAACTTCAACAGGGACCGGCACTTTTTGCGGCAGGTCCCTCTAAATCCCCCCGCTGAGGACACACATTCTCAGTCTCACAAAAGCATTCAAAAGGAGAGTAGCTATGGCAAACCCTGAACAGCAAGACGTCCAGAAAAGTCAGCGGACGGAGAGCCCTTCGAAGTCCATTACCCACTACGGCAGCTGGATTGCCAGTCCCTTTTCCTTTATGCGGAGATTCTCCGAGGAAATGGACCGGCTTTTCGAAGATTTCGGTTTCGGGACGCTGTCACGTTCCACCGGGGGAGAAATCTCTCCAAGGGAATTCGGCCGCGGAATCTGGCGCCCTCCGATTGAAGTCTCGACCAAAGGGGAGAATCTTATAGTGAAAGCCGACCTGCCCGGGTTGTCAAAAGATGACATCAAGGTCGAATGTACCGACGATGCAATCACGATCCAGGGTGAAAGGAAGCATGAACGGTCCGAGGAACGCGAAGGCGAGTTCCACAGCGAGCGGTTCTACGGAAAATTCTTCCGACGGGTTCCACTCCCGGAAGGGACACGTGCAGAAGATGCAAAAGCGGTGTTCCGTGACGGCGTGCTCGAAATAACCCTCAAGGCGCCGCAGAAGGAAAAGGCCCGCGAGATAACGATCGGAGAATAGTAATCGAGAGGTGATGCCCGGTGCCGGGCATCACCTCTCACTTTGAATGGAGGTGCATATGATCAGGAGGAAGGCCGATATCAACCCCTGGGTAGTGGCTGCGGGACTCGGCCTGCTGTACGCGATGCGTGTCGCGATCCGGCTCAACCGCGCTTATGACCTCAGAGGGAAGTCGGTTCTTATCGCGGGAGGATCGCGAGGGCTGGGATTGCTGCTGGCGCAGGAGTTCGCGCGCCACGGAGCTTTTCCGGCCATCTGCGCCCGCAGTGAGAAAGAGCTGTTTCATGCCGCCGAAGAACTCCGTTGCCGTGGGGTGAGCGTCGTGACATCGGTGTGCGATCTCACGCGCAAAGAGGAGGTCGACCGCATGTTGCAGGAAGTTCGCACGAATCTCGGTTCCATCGACGTGCTGGTAAACAACGCCAGCATAATCCAGGTCGGCCCGTTCGAGGTGATGGATCTCAACGACTACCGTGACGCGATAGACATTCACTTCTGGGCGCCGCTGTACACGATCCTCGGGGTTCTTCCCGAGATGATGCAGCGAAGATCGGGCCGTATTGTCAATATCAGCTCGATCGGCGGGAAGATCGCAGTGCCGCACCTGCTCCCGTATTCAGCGGGCAAATTTGCCCTCACCGGGCTGTCCGGAGGGCTGCGCGCCGAACTGCGCAAATACAATATCGCGGTCACGACTGTTTGCCCGGGATTGATGCGCACCGGCAGTCCCAGGAATGCGTTCTTCAAAGGAAAACACAGGCAGGAATACGCCTGGTTCTCGATATTTGATTCGATCCCCGGGATATCGATGAATGCCGGGAGAGCCGCACGTCTCATTGTCGAGGCATCCATCAATGGAGATGCGGAACTGGTCCTTGGCCTGCCGGCGAAAATCGCGACAGGAATCCATGGCGTTTTCCCGGCCCTGACGCAGGAGCTTATGGAATTGATGAATTTCCTGCTGCCCGGACCGGGCGGAATCGGGACAGAGCGGGCCTACGGAAGGGAGAGCCAGTCGAACCTCTCGCCGTCATGGCTGACCTTGCTTACCGAGAAGGCAGCACGGGCGCATAATCAGATCCAATGATCGTCGCGGGTCCGGGGCTTGACCTTTTTACCCTGGGCCCGGAGCCGCTGCCTGCCCCTCGCGCCACTACTCCGAATCGTCGGGCGCGCCTCGCTCCTCCGGTTTTTCCCTCTGGTTGCGGTGAATTGAACCAGCGCCGGAAATGCCGGTCGTTCCGGGCGACTTCGTTTCCACTGAAGCCCGCAGAGGCCGTTCATCGTCGTTCCTGATACCGACGGCATCCCCGATGTCCTGCACGACACTCTGGTCGGGAGTCATATTGTCGCCTCCCACCATTTCGTCACCGACATCATCCCGTTCCCAATCCGCATCAACATCCTGCGCGGCGAGGTCGGGAGTGCTGGACGTGTGCTGCCTCAGTTTTTCCTGCAGCACGCCAGAGCCCGAGCCGGCGAGGCGGCTGGCATCGGAGAACTCCTTCGCAACTTCGGGATCGGGAGGAATCCGAGATGACTCGGCTCTTCCCGCATCAATGATCTTTTTGTCCTTTTTTCTGATAAAAACTCTTTTGCGAACCATGATTTCTCCTGTGACTACATCGAGCAATTTTCGTGCCCCGGCAGGCGAGCGGAGAACCTGCCACCATTCCATGGCACGTGAATTGCTCCAAAGCATCCGCGGAAGATCTAAAGATCAATTGGCGCCGGCGACGCCATTCCGATAGAACCCATAGGGGGGAATGGTCAAATTATGGCAGAAGCAAAGAAGACGACCGACCATGATGTCGTAAGACGATGGGTGGAAGAGCGAGGAGGCTCCCCGGCCAAGGTCAAAGGGACAGGACTCCTGCGCATCGATTTTCCCGGTTACAGTGGCGGGGACAAGTTGGAGCATATCACTTGGGAAGAATTCTTTCAGAAGTTCGAAGAGAACGGACTCGCATTTCTCTACCAGGAAGACATTGAAGGCAAAACGAGCCGTTTCAGCAAGCTGGTCAGCCGCAAAGCCGCATGACCCTCCGGTCGTACGTGTGAACAACCACAGAACGACGCGGCGCCGGTCTGTGGTTGTTGCACTGTGACTACTTCGGAGATCGCGGGGTGTTCCGGGCAAGAGCACTGTGGAAAGGAGCCGTGACAGGAGAGGCTTGCCTTCGGGCTGACAGCAGCTGTCTGCCTTCGACGCCATACACGTCACGGTTTGCGCTGTTGTCGAAATCGACTACCGCACCGTCCAGGGCTACTCCGGCAAAGAGACCTTTCGAACGGGAATAGGAGTAGATTTCCGCGTTCAGGGCAACGTCGATTCCTGCTTCAGCACTCCGGCCTACAGGTCCCGCGGCCACCGTGGCGTCGGCGCCGAGCTTGAGTTTGGACCTGAGCAGAGAATCCACACCGCGGCGGTTCATGAATACCAGGACGAGGTCGGTTGCTTCCCCTCCGATCTGGAATCCGAAACTGCCGCCGGTGATATCGACAAAAACCGGCGTCCCCCATTGACCACCCTGACGTACCGACAGAAGGCCTTTGCCCCATCTTCCGCCGATTCCGAACGCGGCTTTAATCACGTGAGGGAAGACCGCAACTCCATGGGCGCGATCCAGCAGATGGCTGGGAATCCCTTCATCGGGCGTCTGTGTCAGATCCCGTAGGACCTCCGCGGCGTCGAGGGCACGTTCATACTGGTTCTCGACATCTTTCGGGATATCCGCGCGCGGCTGCTGGCGGGTGGGTCTTTGCGACCGATCCCGGTCTTGCAGACCGGCGTAAGCCGATGACAGTGTCACGGCGAATATAATCAGACTCATTCGTAAAAGAAGCTTTTTTTCAGGCATTGTCCCCATCTCCCTCCCGTGCGTCACGGGTATTACTGTATTCGTTAGCAACTCGTATGCCCATGTGCGGAGAGGATGCTTAAACCGATGAGTCGAAAGTCCGTTGAAGTTTTCGCGCATGCTCGACCGGAGTTGTGCAGGCACATTTTCCCTGACAATTTTTCCGAGACACCAATTTGCACTCCGGGTCGCCCAAAATCCCCCGGACTAAACGGCGTTTCTTGATTTGCTTCGATAGAAGAGATAAATCGCGGCAGCGGCGATCAGGGTGAACACTGCAACTGTGATCAGAACGGTGAACCCTCCCTGCACATTCTGGAGCAGGGTGCGGATCTGCCGTCCATAGACCGATGCGAGGTAGGCGACAGCGACAAAGCGGATGAATCTGGCTGCCGCGAGAGCAATCACGAATTTCCTGGCTGGGTAATTAAGTGCTCCCGCACCGGCGAGAAACGGAAGCGTAGGGAAAGGAGGCGGCAGCAGTGCGGAAACGAGCACAGTACCGAAGCCCCATTTTCCGAAAAGTCCGTAGACCTTATCCAGCCGCTCCTTCGGGAAGCGTTGTTCGAGCGTTTCTTTGCCTCCCTTGCGCGCCACCCTGTAGATGAAGTATCCCCCCGAAACGGATCCAGCGGTTGCCATCAGGGCGTAATAAAACCAAAGATTCTTATGCGTTGCGGCCAGCAGTGCAGTGCACATGTCGGTGCCGCCAGGGAGAGGGATGAGCGTTCCGTCCATCAGGCCGAGGAGGACAAGAGCCCCTCCTCCCCAACGCCTCAGCCATGAGAGGCTTACAGATGTGATTTGAAGGTAAAGCATCCCGAGACTACCTTTTGTCGTCCAGACTTCCGGGGGCGAAGACTGCATCCGTGATGCGGGGAGTATCAGGGCAATTATATCTCAGCTGTCGCAATGCTTCATATATCGCTATTGCCGCCGCCGACGAAAGGTTGAGACTTCGGACATGAACGGAACTTATCGGGATTCTAACCGTCTGGTCCCGGTTGCGCTGCAGAAGATCCGGATCAAGCCCCCTGGATTCGGAGCCGAATACCAGGCAGTCGCCGGGTCTGTACGCCACGCCCGTGTACAGCAGCTCAGCATGCACACTAAAGTAGAGGAATCTGGAGTTCGGGAGCCTGGCCCTCAGTTCTTCGAGATCCCGTTCCTGATGCAGGTCGACATAGGGCCAATAGTCGAGCCCGGCCCGTCGCACGGAACGGTCGTCGATGCGGAATCCAAGCCTTCCGACGAGGTGCAGTGGAATTCCGTTTGCAGCGCACAGCCGCGCGATGTTTCCCGTGTTCGGAGGGATTTCCGGTTTGACCAGTGCGACGTGAATCAAGTTACTCCCCGGTTAGACTCGAATTGCGCATTATACACCATCCAATTTGCGGAGCCCCACCTCATGGGAGCCTCTCATTGACCGTCATTCTCCATTCTGCTATTTTTCAGGTCGAATTACCTGTCCCCCGGCTTCCCCGTCCGAACACCACAATTTGTGGGAAGCGAAATCAAGAGATTGTCTTCGCCAGTACAGTCGAACGAGGTTTTTCATGTCCAGCCATGGATTCACGCAGGAGATGATTCGTGCAAGGGTCAGGGAACTCGGTGACTGGTTCCACAACATGAACCTGGAAGGAGTCGAGACGGCCCCCGACCATTTTCTGGGAGACTATCCGGCTGTGAAATGGAAGGCGTTCTCGCACGTCATTCCCAAGGATCTGAGCGGCAAATCGGTGCTCGACGTGGGATGCAACGCCGGATTCTACTCGATCGAGATGAAGCGGCGTGGTGCCGACCGCGTGGTCGGGATCGATCCTGATCCGGCCTACCTGGCACAGGCACGCTTCGCATCCGAGGTGTGCGGCGTCTCGATCGATTTCCGCCGTCTTTCAGTCTACGAAGTACAGAGGCTGAAGGAGAAATTCGACCTGATTCTGTTTCTTGGCGTGTTCTATCACCTCCGGTATCCCCTGCTTGCACTGGACCTCCTACGTGAGCACGTCGTGAAAGACATGCTGGTATTCCAGTCGCTGCAGCGCGGCAGCATCCAAATTGAGGTGCTCCACGATGACTATCCTTTCGCTGAGGAAGCGGTTTTCGAACGTGCCGGGTTCCCGCGGATGTTTTTTGTCGAGAAGTCCTATTCGCACGACCCGACAAACTGGTGGATTCCAAACAGGTCGTGCGTCGAAGCCCTCCTTCGCTCTGCATCATTCGAGATTCTCGCCCACGTGGAAAAGGACATTTATGTCTGCCGGAAGGCCCCCGGAAGCAAACCAGTGTTGCCATATCCCTTCAGGAGCGCGGAATGATCGAAGCGGTGATGTTCTGGAACGAACCTAATAACATGTCACACTGGGACTTCCAGATCGATTCGGATTGGAGCATCTATGCCGGCATGGTCAAATGTGCGGCGGATGCCGTGGCGGCAGAAAACAGCCGGGTTGTGCGCGTACTTGGAGGGATTTCTCCCATAGATCCGGACTTCATCGCCAATATGAGCGGCAAGGGCGTTCTGGAGCACGTTCAGGTGGTCGCCGTTCACGGTTTTCCGCTCGACTGGAACCATTGGTCGATCCACGAGTGGCCACGCAAGCTCCAGGAAATACAAGCAGTAACCGCGCTCCCGGTGTGGATCTCTGAAGTCGGCGCCTCGAGCTTTGGCGCCGAAGAGGTGCAGGATTTCGGACTGCGCAGGAGCGCGGAACTGCTCATAGGTCGATCCCGACGGATTCACTGGTACAGCCTCTTCGATCTTCCCCGCACCTGGCCCGCAACAACCAGGCACCGGGAAGCCGAAGGATCGTCGTACTACCGGCATTTCTATATGGGACTCGTGCGGGAAGAGAATGAGCCCAAGATCGCTCTGCGGCGTTTTGCCGAGTATGCTCCCGCTCTAGGAATCTGCCAGTGGTTCCATTTTGAAGATCACCGAATCGAACAGGCTGTGTCGTGGCTGAAGAAGCTTGGTGTTAAATACCTGCGCACCGGCCTGAGCTGGGCAGACAGCCGGCGTCCGAATGCAATGGCCTGGTTCGATCGGCAGATGCGGCTCCTCGACGATTTCACCGTCACCCTGACGTTCTGTTTTACCCCTGAAACGTCCGGCATCCTCCCGCACCACACGAGCCCTCCAAGGAACATCGAGCAGTACGCTGATTTCTGCGCAGCCATGATCAGACGCTACGGTGACTGAGGACCCAGGCGCCGCTACTTCAGCTTCTCGATCTCCGAACGGAGTTGCGCGGCCATTCTGGGATTGTATCCGAGCTGGACGTGGCGGACGATACCGGATTTGTCGATCAGCACATGCATCGGGATCGAACTGGTACCGTAAGCCTGCCCTGTCGATCCATCTCTATCCAGAAGAACCATGGAATTGATGTTCTGCTGCTGCACGTATTCGCGGACTACGCCATCCTTCTCCTGCAGGTTGATCGCGAGGAGGACCATGTCGTTTGGGTATTCCTTTTGAAGGTTCTCCATTACGGGCATGGTCATACGGCAAGGCCCGCACCATGTGGCCCAGAAGTCGAGCATCACGAGCTTGCCCTTGTAATCGTTGAGGGAGATCTGCTTACCGTTCAAGTCCGGTAGCTTGAAAGATGGAGCCGGACGTCCGATTTCCAGAATTTCCATTTCCCTGCGCTGGTCCGGACGCGTGCAGCTGGTAAGCAGCAGCGCCGTAAGGGAAAGGAATGCCGCCAGAACTGTTCGTGCCTTCATTAAAAGGAACCTCCTCAGGTCGCAAGCCGCGAAACGGGATTATAACCCGAAGAGATGGAGACTCGAAGGGGCGAAAGAGCTGCGATAGACTTGTCATATGATACGACAGTTCCGGTCCCAGGACGCATCGTCGTGTTGCGAGCTGATCCGCGAATGCGTGGCGAAGGACTCGTCGATCTCCCACGGCCTGCGGCAAAAGCTCTGCGGTAGCGAGAGTCCCGAGAGTATGCACGAGCGTGCGCGTCTGTTTTATGTGACGGTTTTTGAATCGGAAGAAGAGATTGAAGGAGTCGCAGGTCTTGACCTGAACGAGATCCGTCTCCTGTGCGTGCGGCCTCGGCACCAGCGCAGGGGAACAGGCAGGGCGCTTGTGGAGCATCTCCGGACGATGGTCCCGGACATTCTTTTCCGCGATATGTTTGTCTACTCCTCACCTCGAGCCGTGGGGTTTTACCGGGCGTGCGGGTTCCATGAAAGAGGACAGGTTTCGTTTAATGTGCTCGGCGAACCGATGGCCACGGTTTTCATGTCTCTCCCGCTCGTTTAGCGTGTGCCGTGCCCGGAGGACGACCGAGGAAGCCCAACCCGTCCAATTGATCGGTCGTCCCGATGGGACTTGACTATTTCTTCGTTCCTATTGATCCCGGCACTTCCGCTTCCGTGCCTATGACGGGACGCGTGGGCCCGTGATATCCGGTGCGTCTCGCAGACCACGGCGGCGGGACGAGATGAGAATAGCCCGGCACGGAAGTGCCGGGATCACGCATCAACCTATGAATCAGGTCCCGATAGGGACGACCGAACCGATTGGTCATTCCCCCAGAATTCAGTTGTCTTTCAGGCGAAAATCTATATCATGACTGACCATGCTCAATGACTGAATAGCGCAGGCAGGTGCATTGAGCAGCTCAAACGCGTCAAGCAGAAAACAGGAACCAGGACCGATTATGAAGGGAAAATCCTACGCTGTACTCCTCTGCTCAGCACTCATCATAACTTCTTTTTGCGTTTCAGGTGATTCGCAGATTTCGACCGGCTCATCCTCGAGTACGTACGTCGTCCAACGGGGGGGCGACAATCTCAGCAGGATAGCCCGTGCTTACAACACGACTCCTGAGCTCCTTCTTTCCTTCAATCGTCCTGGGAGCGACAGAATCACCATAGGGCAGGTGTTGTCGATTCCGCTGCCGCTGGCGGCGCTCCCGCAAGCCTCGTCCCCGGAAAAGAATGTCAAGGCGTCCAACACGCATCCGATGCGCTACCAGCTGGTGGAGGCCGGATTCCAGTTCCTGGGCGTGCGCTACCGGCTCAGCGGTACTTCGTCCAAGAGCGGCTTCGACTGTTCCGGCCTGGTGAAAACGCTCTTTTCCAAGTTCAACATCGATGTCCCGCGGTCCTCTCGGGAGCAGTTCCGGCATGGAGAGAAGGTGGACCGTCACGCGCTCGAAGCTGGCGATCTGGTCTTCTTTTCCTCGGGAGGGACTCAGCCCACGCACGTAGGCATTTACGTCGGCGACAACAAGTTTCTCCACGCAGCCCTCAAAGCCAAGCGCGTGATCGTCAGCGACCTGAACAAGCTCTGGTACGCAGTGCGCTACCTGGGCGCGCGCCGCGTCACCGATTTGTGGAGCGACGAGCAGCCGGTCCAGGCGGTAACGTCTGAGCAATAGATGACTCCGAAGGCATAAGTTTTACGCAGAATTTTCCTTCTTTCTGAAAGTAATTTTCGCCGTCGTGTGTTATTCTCCATTTCCGCCGGAACCGAGATGGACAGGCGGCACCGGCAGCAGTAGCCTCGACTTGACGCAGCAGACTCCGTTCAAATTCGGGGATTCTTGCATAGCGCTGTTTTAAACTGCGGCAGCAGAACTGTGCGCATAAGCGGTTGAGCAGCTATCTACTGAGTGAGCAAAAGGAGTTAATCTATGGTGGATTACGTCAACATATTTATGGCCCGCCTGCAGGCGAAAAATCCTGGAGAGACTGAGTTCCATCAGGCTGTTCAGGAAGTTGTCGAATCACTCTCCCTGGTGCTGGACAGGCATCCGGAGTACCGCTCAGCAAAAATCCTGGAACGCATGGTTGAACCGGAACGGGTCATCATGTTCCGTGTCCCCTGGATGGATGATCAAGGTGAAGTCCAGGTGAACCGCGGCTTCAGAATAGAAATGAACAGCGCTATCGGCCCCTACAAGGGCGGCCTGCGCTTCCATCCTTCGGTCAATCTGGGGATTCTTAAATTCCTGGCATTCGAACAGGTCTTCAAGAACAGTCTGACCACTCTGCCGATGGGCGGCGGAAAGGGCGGCTCGGATTTCGATCCAAAGGGAAAAAGCGATAATGAAGTCATGCGCTTCTGCCAGAGCTTCATGACCGAACTGTGCAGGCACATCGGCCCCGACACGGATGTTCCTGCCGGAGACATCGGAGTGGGTGGCAGAGAGATCGGCTACCTCTTCGGCCAGTACAAGAGGATGCGCAATGAGTTTACCGGCGTCCTGACCGGCAAGGGCCTGAACTGGGGCGGCTCGCTCATCAGACCGGAGGCGACGGGTTACGGATGCGTCTACTTTGCCGCCGAGATGCTGGCAACGCGCGGCCAGACGCTCAAAGGAAAGACCTGCCTCGTTTCGGGCAGCGGCAACGTATCGCAGTACACGATCGAGAAAATCCTGCAGCTGGGCGGCAAGGTCGTCACGGTCTCCGATTCCGACGGCTATATCTATGATGAAGAAGGGATCGACCTCAACAAACTGAAGTTCATCATGGAGCTGAAGAACATCAAGCGCGGGCGAATCAAGAACTATGCCGAAAAATACAAGAACGCCGTCTATACGCCGGTAGACCGTTCCGGGGATTACAATCCGCTGTGGGACCACAAGGCGGACTGTGCTTTCCCCAGTGCCACACAGAATGAAATCAACGGCAAGGATGCGCGCAATCTGCTTAAGAACGGCGTATCGGTAGTCGCCGAGGGAGCCAACATGCCTACTCATATTGAAGGGGTACGGCTCTTTTTGGATTCCAGGATTTTCTACGCGCCTGGAAAAGCGGCCAATGCCGGCGGCGTGGCGGTTTCCGGACTGGAAATGTCCCAGAACAGCATGCGCCTTCCGTGGACACGGGAAGAAGTCGACAACCGCCTTGGCATCATCATGCGCAGCATTCACAAAACCTGCGTGGAATGCGCCGAGCGGTTCGGAACGCCGGGCAATTACGTCAACGGCGCCAACATCGGCGGCTTCCTCAAAGTGGCCGATGCCATGCTCGACCAGGGGCTCGTATAAGGGTCACCTCCGCGATCTGATCAGACAAAGGCCACGAAGGTGCCGCTCGTGCAATTCGTGGCTTTTGTTTTATACTTGGATGCCATGACTGAAAAACGCCTGGATCCCCTCTGGATCGAGCACGGATATGGAAAGCGCTTTCAGGGCTTCCAGAACCTGATGCGCCACAGAATCCGGGATGTCCTTCTTGTCTCCAGCCTGTACGATCTCTACCTCTTCGAAGAGGATGGACGTTTCGATGAACTGATCAGCAACGAATACCAGCATCTGAACCTGAGTCATTCGCCGGACCTTACACGCGTCTCGAGCGGCAAGGAGGCCATTGTACTCGCAAAGGAGGAAAGGCGCTTCGACCTGATCTTGACAACGCTCCATGTCGAAGATATGACCGCCACGCGGCTCGCGGAGAAGGCGAGAGAAGCGGGTGTGCAGATCCCGATCGTCCTTCTCGCCTACGACAGCAGGGAACTGAAGGATCTCAGGGCCCACAACTACACGCCGGCATTCGACCGCGTGTTTGTCTGGCAGGGCGATTACAGGCTCATAGTCAGCATCATCAAGCACCTCGAAGACCGTATGAACGTCGACCATGACACGCGGCTCGTGGGTGTCCAGTCGATCCTTTTCATCGAAGACAATATTCATTACTATTCCTCACTCCTGCCGGTCCTTTATACGGAGCTTCTCAATCAGTCGCAGCGGCTCCTTTCCGAGGGGCTGAATCTTTCGCATAAACTCCTCAGGACGGTCGCCCGGCCGAAGATCCTGCTGTGCCAGACGTACGAAGAGGCATGGGATTATTTCAAGATGTACGAGGAGAACATACTCGGGGTCATCTCCGATATTGATTTCCCGGTCGATGGCAGGCCCGATCACGGTGCCGGCATCAAGTTCGCCAAGGCTGTCCGGAGCAGGCACCCGGAAATGCCGGTTCTGCTGCAATCCCTGACGTCCGACTACGAGCAGAAGGCGCGAGCCCTGAACGTTTCGTTCATGACGAAAGATACGCCCAATCCCGCACTGCAGTTGCGACAGTTCATGACCGAATACTTCAGTTTCGGCGACTTCATCTTCCGCACCCCCGACGGCCATGAAGTGGCCCGGGCTTCAGACTTGAAGACTCTTCGTGAGCAGCTGGCGTACGTTCCCGACGAAAGCATTCTCTTCCATTCGGAGCGCAACCACTTCTCGAACTGGCTGAAGGCGCGAACCGAGTTCTGGCTGGCCCATAAGGTCAGGCCGCGCAAGGTGTCGGATTTTGGATCGGTCGAAGGACTCCGGAAGGATCTGATTGCGGCGCTGGGCGCGTACACGCGTCTGCAGCAGCAAGGCCTCATCACGGAGTTCAGCAAGGACACCTTCAATCCGGAGACCAGCTTTGCGCGCATCGGCGGCGGTTCGCTTGGCGGCAAGGCGCGCGGACTCGGCTTCGTCAATACACTGATCAACGACTACGACGTCCGTCGTCAGTTCGAAGGCGTCCAGATTTCGGTCCCGCCCGCAGTCGTACTTGGAACCGACCTGTTTGACCTGTTCCTCGACCGCAACAACCTGCGCAAGTTCGCGCTCGAATGCGACGACGACGTTGAAATCACCAGAAGATTTCTGGAAACCGGCCTGTTTCCGGAGGAGTTTCTAGGCGATCTTGCTTCGTTCGTACACCTGATAAGGCAGCCGCTGGCGGTCCGTTCCTCGAGCATGCTGGAGGATTCGCAATATCATCCCTTCGCCGGTGTCTACGAGACTTACATGATTCCCAACAATCATCCCGATCCGTTCGTGCGGCTCGGTCAGCTCGTGACCACGATCAAGAGGGTGTACGCATCGACCTTTTATCAGCCGGCGAAGCACTACTTCAGGATCACCGACTATCGTCTCGAGGAAGAGAAGATGTCGGTGATCGTACAGAGGATATGCGGAGCACAGCATGGCACGCGGTTCTATCCCGATTTCTCGGGCGTCGCGAAATCATACAACTTCTACCCTATCCCGCCGCAGAAGCCTCGCGACGGCATTGTTTCGGTTGCCCTGGGGCTTGGGAAAACCATAGTCGACGGGGGAGTGACGGTGCGGTTCTGCCCTAAATATCCGAACCATCTCCTGCAGTTCTTCTCCACCGCTGAAACGCTGCAGAACAACCAGAACCAGTTCTTTGCCCTCGATCTGACGGCGCCACCGGCCGGTTCCGGTGAGACGAGCGACATGATGGTCAGAAGCTTCGGACTGGGTGAAGCGGAAGAGGATGGGACCCTCAGACACGTGGCATCGACCTACTCCGCGGAAAACGATGCGCT
This sequence comes from Acidobacteriota bacterium, assembly GCA_012719355.1. Lineage (GTDB taxonomy): Bacteria > Acidobacteriota > UBA6911 > UBA6911 > UBA6911 > UBA6911. Next base: position 8,296 of record JAAYAM010000161.1, on the reverse strand, counting down.
CTATGACGGGATTTCGCGTTCAGGTGTCCGGATCGTCACGTTCGCTCCGATACTCAGGCAGAAGATTTTTCCGCTTCCTCAGATACTCGAACTCCTGATGGATATGGGGAGCTGGGGGATGGGCGCCCCGGTGGAGATGGAGTTCGCAGTCAACATGTCGGTCCCTCCTGGAGAACCCGCGGAATTTGCCCTGCTCCAGCTGCGCCCCATGGGCCTGAACAAGGAATCGGATCCGCTGGAAGTGGAGGAAGTCCCCGCCGGCAGGCTCATCTGCAAGAGCACCCAGGTGCTGGGACATGGCATCTCGGACGACATCTACGATGTCGTAGTGGTCGATGTGGACAAATTCGACCGGGCCAAGAGTCATGAGGCCGCATATGAAGTGATGAAGTTTAACGAGCGGCTGGTCTCCGAACGCCGCCCGTATCTGCTGATTGGTGTGGGCCGCTGGGGCTCCCTCGATCCCTGGCTGGGAATTCCGGTCAGATGGGACCAGATTTCCGGTGCAAAAGTCATCGTCGAAGCGGGATTCAAAGACATGGAAGTCGATCCCTCGCAGGGTTCTCACTTCTTCCACAACATCACCTCGTTTCGCGTAAGTTACTTCACGGTGAATTCGATGACTCAGGACGGGTTCGTCGACTGGGAGTGGCTCCGCACCCGGCCTGCGAAAGAAGAGAAGCGTTTCGTGCGTCATATACGGCTTGACAGGCCCGTGGTGGCGAAAGTCGACGGACACAGAAACAAAGGCATCATCTTAAAACCGGACTAGGACTACGGCCGAATGAGCGAAGAAAAACCAGACAAGCCCCGCAGGATCTATGATGCATGCCCGCACTGCGGGCATGAGCTGAGCCCCTGGCAGCAGGTGCTGCTTTCAATCGACAGAGCGCTGGTCTGCAAGAATTGCTGGTACCGGATTATTCTCAACTCGTCGGAGCGAGAAGAGGAGGACCGCCCGCGGACGCCTCCGGAGCCTCCCGCAGAGGAGGAATAAATATGCAATCATACAACTCTTTCGAAGTTGCCCAGAAACAGCTCAGATCGGTCGCGGAGTTGCTGAACCTCGACAGGGCGACTCTTGAGCTTCTGCTGTGGCCGCAGCGGGAATTCAAGTTCACGCTCCCGGTTAAAATGGACAATGGGGCAACAAACGTCTTTCACGGCTACCGCATCCAGCACAATTTTGCGCGCGGACCTGCCAAGGGGGGAATACGGTTTCACCCGGATGAGACTATCGACACAATGCGCGCGCATGCCGGGTGGATGACGTGGAAGACCGCCGTAGTGGATGTGCCGCTGGGAGGAGGAAAGGGCGGAGTTGTATGCGATCCCAGAAAGATGTCGGTGAGGGAACTCGAGAACACCGCCAGGGCCTATGTGCGTGCCCTCTGGCAGCACATCGGAGTCGACAGGGATGTGCCCGCGCCTGACGTATACACGAACCCGCAGACCATGGCTTGGATGATGGACGAATACGAGACAATCACGAACCAGCACCAGCCAGGCGTCATGTCGAACAAGCCGCTGTCGCTGGGAGGGAGCCAGGGGCGCCGTGACGCCACAGCGCGCGGCGGTGTCATCGTGGTCAGAGAAGCCTGCAAGACTTTCGGGGTCGATCCGACCGGCGCATATGCGATCCAGGGATTCGGCAGCACCGGGCAGAGGCTTGCCATGTTTCATCAGAATCTGCTCGGCGGCGGAACCCTGATTGCCGTGTCAGACTCCACCGGAGCCGTCTTCAACAAGAACGGGATAAATCCGCGAGAACTGGTGAGCCACAAATTGAGGACCGGAGCCGTCGAAGGGTTTCCCGGCAGTGAGCCGATCGATCCGAAATCCATCCTGGAGCTGGAGGTCGCGGTACTGTATCCGGCGGCCCTCGAGAACGCAATCAATGTCGGAAACGCGGACCGTGTCCGGGCGCGCATCGTATGCGAGCTGGCAAACGGGCCGACGACGCCGCAAGCTGACAGGATGCTGTTCGAAAAAGGGGTGCACGTCATCCCCGACATCCTGGCAAATGCCGGGGGCGTTGCCGGTTCATATCTGGAAATGGTTCAGAATCGCAGCTCCTTCTACTGGAAGGAATCAGAGTTTGACGATATGCTCGATGCCACGATGACGAAGGCCTATCACAGTGTCCTTGGTGCATCACGAGAGCGCTCGGTGACCATGCGGACGGGGGCCATGCTGGTCGCGGTAGCCCGTGTTGCGGAAGCCTGCAAGCTTCGCGGCTGGGTTTAGAGGTAAATGCTTCTCCCGGTAATCTTCTATTATCACCGCCTGAACTGTTACAGCTTCAACGCGCTGGCGGGCGCAATCGACGCTTCCCCGGAGCTCTCCGGATTGAAGATCGACATCGCGCTGAATGCCGCACGGCTGCGTGCGTGCGCTTCCGAACGTGTGCGACGGCATGGGCGCGCCGTTGTTGCGTTTTCAGTACTCACATGCCAGCTGAAAAGAACCGGCAGCATCATTCAGGAGCTACGTTCCGACCTTGGATCAAACGTGGTGATCATTGCGGGTGGTGCGCATGCGACGGCATGTCCCGAAGATCTGCTCGAGATGGGTGCCGATTGCGTCATCCGGGGCGAGGCCGAGCTGGCCTTCCCGAAACTGCTTGGAAGCATCATGCAAGGAGACTGGATCCGCGGATCGATAACGGGAGAGCCGGTCGACATCGAGGCTTTCGCTTCATTCTCTCCGGGAAGGGGGATGTTCGGGCCGATCGAGATTACACGCGGCTGCGCCTTTGCGTGCAGCTACTGCCAGACTTCGCACATCTTCGGCACACGGCTTCGGCACCGCAGCGTCGACACTATCGTGCGGCAGGCCGAAACACTCCGTTCGATAAATCGCAAAGTCGTGCGCCTTCTTTCTCCCAATGCATTTTCCTATGGATCGTCCGACGGCCGCGTGTTGAACCTGGATGCGGTGCGCGAACTCCTCCATGGACTGCGGACGCGCCTCGGACCTTCGGCGCGGATCATCTTCGCGCATTTTCCGTCGGAAGTCAGGCCGGAACATGTCACACCGGACACGCTCGATCTGTTGAAGGAATTTGCGGACAATGACGAAATCGTGATCGGCGCGCAATCGGGAAGTCGGCGCATGCTTGACGCCTGCCGGCGTTCCCATGACGTCAAGAGTGTTTTGAACGCGGTCGTGACAGCGCGCCGCTACGGATACAAGATCATCGTCGATTTCATTTTCGGCCTGCCGGATGAGACCGAAGCGGATCTGAAGGAAACGTTCTCGCTGATGGACGAGGTGGTCGGCCGGGGCGCCCGCATTCATCCTCACATCTTTGCGCCTCTTCCCCAGACGGCATTTGCAGACAGAGAGCCCGGTAGACTTTCTCCGGAAGTGAATAGCGCCCTTAACCGGATCAGATCCCGCGGCGGCCTGTACGAGAATAAGAGTCGCACCGGCGATCAAATGTGAAACAACAGTCGCCGGCAGCCGTCACCCCAGCAATTCCATAAGGTTCATCACCGTCTGCGGCTTTTCCGCCCGGCCCAGCCCGTCGATCAGCTGGAACTGGCATCCGGGGCAGGCGGTGACAACGATATCGGCTTCGGTGGAAGCGATGCTCTCCACCTTCTTATCTCCGATTTTTATCGACAGTTCCGGGTTCAGCAGGCTGAACTGCCCTCCCATGCCACAGCACCGGTCCGAATTGGGCATCTCGATAAACCTGGTGTTTTCCAGTGAGTTGAGTATCTGCCGCGGCTGCTGTTTTGCTCCCAGATGACGGTTGAGATGGCATGGATCGTGCCACGTCAGTCTTTTACCCTCGACCAGCGGCGACGTCCGGAACGCCGAGGCGGGGAGGTCGAGCACATCGATGAGAAACTGGGTTGTGTGTCTGACCTTGCCCGCGAATCGGACGTAGGCTTCTTTTCTTTCCGGTGTATCAGCCAGAAAGCGGGGATACTCCTCGAGAGCGCACGCGCATGTGGCGCAGTCGGTCACGACGTAATCGACATCATTGAATGCCGCGACGTTGGAGTCGGCGACGAGTCTGCCGGTAACGAAATCGCCGCCTCCCAGGAAGACGGCGGCTCCACAGCAGCCCTGTGCGCGGGGCATCACCACCTCGACTCTGTTGCGCACCAGGAAGTCTATGGTCTTCAGGCCGATATGGGGCGACACGAATTCGTTCACGCACCCGGAGAAGTACCCGATCCTCGTGACGGGCGTCCCGCTCGAAGGCCTGATGATTTCAGGAGTGAGCCTGCGCAGCGGCTTCTTCGCCAGTGATGGAATCTGTCTCCCTTTGGTGAGGCCGGACAGGAAGTCGGGCATATGGCGCACGCGGCCGTTGGTTGCGGGCATTATGAGTGACTGAAACAGGGAGGCGGCCGAGACAAGTCTGCCCATCATTTTTCGATTGGACAGTATATGGCGGTAGACAAGTCCGTAAGGGAATCGAAGTCCGATCTGACTTACCAGGTCGGCACGGGCGGCGACCACCAGCCTTGGCACAACCGCCTTTGCGGGGCAGGTCTCGGTGCAGGCCATGCACGCCGTGCACTTGTAGAGCCGGTCGGCGAGATCGCGCGTGAGTTCAAGCTCGCCCGCCAGAACGGCCTTCACAAGTTCGTTCTTGCCGCGCGCCACGCCGGCTTCAATCTTTTCTTCCTGGTATACCGGGCAGACGAAACTGCAGAAACCGCATTTCATGCACTGCTCGGTATCGCTCTCGTACTTCCTGATTTCAGTCAACAAAGCCTTGCTCATTAGCTTTCCCAAATCTTGTCCGGGTTCATGATGTTGTTGGGATCAAACAGAGCTTTGATCCGCTGCATCAGAGTGATTGCCATCGGATCAAGCGCCCTGGACAGCAGTCTCTTCTTTTCCAGTCCGATCCCGTGTTCTCCGGAAAGAGTTCCGCCGAGTTCGAGCGCCGCTTCGAAAATTGCCGTCAGGGTATCCTGCAGGCGATCGAGTTCCTCCTTCTCGCGGCTGTTGGTGAAAACGCTGGGATGAATGTTTCCGTCGCCGGCATGCCCGATGAGAACGATCTGGAAGCCGAACTTGCGGGAAATCCCTTCGAGCTTCTTTACGAACTCTGCAAGCTTGTCCCTGGGAACAGTGACGTCTTCGGCAATCACGGTACGTGCTGCTCCATAAACTGCGGCGAACCCGGCGCTGCGCGCTTTCCAGTACATATTTGCTTCGTCTTCGTCCTTGGCAAGCCGCGCCACCTCCGCCCCGCCGCTTTGGAGAAACTCGAGAATGTGGGCCGCTTCGCTCTCCACGGCCGCAACCGAGCCGTCAGCGTCAATCAGGAGCATTGTCTTGGCATCCACCGGAAGTCCTATCTTCATCTTCTCTTCGATGCGCCTGATGACGAAATTGTCGACAAACTCTATTTTCGCCGGAACGATCCCGTTGGCCAGGATTGTGGACACGACCGAGCTGGCGAGGGTTATGTCGTCGAATATCGCCATGATAGTTCTGCGGGCGGCAGGCTTGGGTATGAGCCTGAGAGTCACTTTGGTGATGATGCCGAGGGTTCCTTCCGAGCCGGTGAAGAGCGGAACGAGGTCGTATCCGGTGCGGTTCTTTACCGTCGATCCCCCGATGTTGAGCACGTATCCGTCCGGAAGCACGACTTCCAGTCCGAGGACATACTGCTTGGTGACGCCGTATTTGATGCAGAGCGGGCCTCCGGAGTTTTCAGCGACGGTACCGCCGACGGTGCAGCTCAGAAAGCTTTGGGGATCCGGAGGATAGAACAGGTTTTCCTTTGCCAGGAGATTATTGAAGTCCTGCAGCACCACTCCCGGTTCCACTGTAGCGGTCAGGTTGGCTTTGTTGATCTCCAGCACGCGATTCATTCTGGTCGTGCAGACGACGATTCCGCCTCTGACAGGAACCGAGCCTCCTGAAATGTTGGTTCCGGAACCGCGGGGCGTGACCGGGATCAGGTTCTCATTGGCAAGCTTCAGAATCTGTGAAACCTGCGCGGCAGTTGTCGGCATTACGACCACGTCGGGGGGATGCGCCCAGGTGGTGGTGCCGTCATAGGCATATGTCGCCAGATCCTCTTTCTTGGTCAGGATTGATCCTTTGCCGACAATTTCCTCCAACTGCCGGATAATCTCTTCTTTCAACATCGGTCAACCGTTCCTTCCTATGCTTCCGGTCTAGACAGATTACTGCCTGGCATGGGGAGCTGCGAATGCGGGTTCGATATCAGCCGCCCATTATACAGTCTGGGTAATCCTCGGGAAATTCATTTTATGTAGTTGGTCTGGATCAGGTCGCGGTAGTCCTGATAGCGTCCGGCATCGAAGTCCTTGAGAAAGACCGAAATGTACTGCAGCAGCGTGCAGAGCTTGTATCCGGGCAGCTGTGCCGGATGTCCGTAGTAGTAGAACGTGGAGCGGATCAGAATGCTGCGGTCGTTGATCGGAAGCTTCCTGATATTGTCGACGAATGCGGCAAACGAGTTGCCGGCGTTATATCCGTAGCCGAACAGGACGATTTCCACATTCGAGGCGTAAAAGACAGTGACGACGTATCGCTTCTTGCGCAGGTACTCTCCTATGGCTGCCAGGGCCTTCTTGCCGCCGAAATCCCCGACCACGGGAATGATGAGATTCCTGCGGTGCAGGGTGCGGACGAAGTCGTAGTCGTCCACGTTTGCAAGGAAGTTGCCTGTCTTCCCGTTCGGGTCTTTCTGCAGAATCAGTTCCCGCAGATTCGGCAAATGACCGAAGCGGCGGCTCCAGCGGCTGTTGACATCAAAGCCGATGTCGAATCCCTGGTTGGAAAAGCTCCGATAGACGAATTCGAGGCTCTCCTTATCCTCCCTGGAAAGGGGGAATTTGAAATCCCGTTCGATAGTCCTGCTGATAAGGGCCAGGTTCTTAGTGCAGGCTGCGCTGTTGACGGGCATCCTGGCGAAGTGCGCGACGATGTCTTCGATAGGCTGGTCCGGTCGAAGCGCTTTTCCGTTCATGGGTCTGCTCAGGAGCAGGGAGATGAACTCAGCGCGTGTCGGCGCATGATGGAAGACGGCCTTGTACATCAGGTGCTGGATTATCGCCTGGCGCCGTATGTCGACGATGAACGCGATTCGTGGCCGGACCCTGGCGATATAGGTGAAATTCTGCTCCGGTCCGACGCCGATATAGGCCCCTCCTGTCGCGCCGAGCTGTTTCATCCTGTCGACGACGGTGAGATAGGAATCTTCGTTCGAAGTGAAGTTGTCCGAGAAGAAGAATCCTCCCTCCTCGGACAGGGTCTGGACGAGGTGCGAGAACTCTGCTGCGGGAAGGCTTTCCTGTGCGACTGCCCCGGATGCGATTGCAAGGACGATAAGAACGGCTGACCACGAATTGCTGAACCGAAAGTAGGACATGGGAGCACTCCTGATTTATACGGATTATAAATCATGGCGGCCCCATTTCCAGTTCGCGTTGCGGAATCTCGATCATGGAATGGAGCCAGGGGAGACCGGCGGGCCCGCCGGTCTCCGGGTAAGGTGACGGTATCGGCTCAACCGTTTAAAAGATGGATTACCAAGGGAGTGACGCGGAAGTTGTCGATTACGTCGTCTGGTCCACCAGATAGTTTTGGATTCCCATCTGCTGAATCTGGTCCAGCTGGGCTTCGAGCCAGTCTAGGTGATCCTCTTCATCTTTGAGGATGGCTTTGAGCAGTTCGCGGCTGCCGTTGTCGCCGGCCTGGACACACTTCTGGATGGCGGCGTTGTAATCTTTGATCGCCGTCGTCTCGGAGCTCTGATCGTTCCTGTGCATGGTCTCGACATCCTGGCCGATGTTGATGGCGTTCAGTTTGTTGACTGTAGGGCTCCCGTCCAGAAAGATGATGCGCGCAATGAGTTTCTCGGCGTGCTTCATTTCGTCGATGGCCCTTTTTTCGATGGCTTTGTGCAGTTTTTCATATCCCCAGTTGGCGCACATCTCTGATTGGACCATGTACTGGTTAATGGCAGTCAGTTCGTCTGCAAGCAGATCATTGAGTGTCTGAATTACTCCAGGATCGCCTTTCATTCTTTCTCCTCCCGAATGTTAGTGAGAACATCAACGTAATCAGTTATAGATGAAAACGTGCCTGCAAGATTGTACGTCAGCACGGCTTACATCGCCGACTCGAAGGGGGAGCGGCATCCTGATCTTAGTATGGATTAACCATTTGTTCCATCCCCAAAACGCAAATTCGCCAAGGACTCTGTTAACCGCGCACCGCTGCCGGTCGTTTCAAGGTATGACGAATTGACTGAAGGAGGGCAACATGCCGGAGAGATATCTCATCC
>JAAYAM010000160.1 GCA_012719355.1 Acidobacteriota bacterium | reverse complement strand
GATTGCCGGCAATCACTGCTGCCGTACATCCACGATGACGGTGATCTTGATGCCGCTCGGCGAAGAAGGCACGGGCCCAGTGTTGACCTCGTTCGAATCCACGGATTCCCAGCCTCCCGCATACGACCGGGCTACGTACGTATGAGCTCCCGGCGTCACTCCGGTAATGGTCATCGTGGTGAGAGTGCCGGCCACTTCTCCTTTCAGGGTGTAAACGTACGCTCCGGGGTTGCCCGTGCGCTCATACAACCTGACCTTCTCCCAGTTCTGGCCGGGCGGCGCCGGATCCCAGGCGAAGGTGATATCGGCTGCCTGAGCTGCCCCCGTACTGGCAAGCAGCAATAATCCAATCAGGATCCGTTTCATGTTTTCCTTTCCGGAATGTGAATGGTGATGGTCGTTCCGTTGAGCCGATCAAGAAGTGCGTGTGCTTCCTTGACCAGCTCGGCCGCGTTCTCGTCGAGCTTGCGGTCGATCTGCTCCACGAGCGCCTCAACGGCTGTCGTGAGGGCTGGTACAGTCTCGTTGGTGAGCTTATCTACCGCTTTCTGCATTCCCACCAGGTCAGCCATGGCGGATCAGAGCCTCTTTGCAACGCCCAGTCGGGGAGCGAAAACCGTCCCGCTGATGGCGTCCTTCTGAGCGCCCAGTATAAGGATCGCGCCCCAGCCCTTCCCGAGGCCCTTGTAGAGGAAGCCTCCATACTCAAAGGACCCGGTGACGACATTGCCATCGGCCGCCATGCCTGCGTTACCGAGGCCCCACAGGGACCAGCTCCGGGTGATGTCATAGACGCGACAGGCAAAGCCGGTCCTGATGTTGTACTGGATCCGGATGCCGGCGAGCGAGGCCTGGCCGCCTTCCTTCACCGGTGCGATGTCGTAGGCTGTATACGACATGACGCGATCAGAGACAGGGATTCCGAGTGCTGCCCAGCCCTGCAGATTCGGTTTCGCTACCTCTGAGTATCCGAGCCCGAATGCCCCGAATTTCTCCTTCTCTGGCGCATCCTGCGCCACAGCAGATCCAGCAGATAGAAAGCAGATGGCGACCGCCAACACCATGAACGCGAAGCTATACTGCAGAAAACGAGGTTTCATGAGAGTGTTCCTTTCGGTTGTTCGCCGCCTTGTACTTCCGGGAGCGGTTTCGTTTTGAGATACGCGATTGCATTTACGACTGCATTGAGGAAAAACACGGTCCCCATGAACTTCAGGATCGTTACCAGCTCGCCCGTGTTAAACGTCTCCGGGGCGAATTCCATAGCAACAAAGCCCGCTGCAACCGCGCTCGCTCCGCCCGAAATGGCGGCCTTGGCGAGGTTGTACAGCCATTCATCCCAATTGAGATTTCTGATGTCTTTTACGGTCATTGCCATCTCCTATCCGGCTATCCGGTCGATGAAGTCGTCCCAGGGGAACAGCTTGCCCGGGCAGGTCTTTTGAGAGAAATCAGCATGACGGTGGACGTGATCGACGGGAATCGACAGCAGAGTCATCAGGGATCGGGTCAGCCTGATTGTGAGATCGAGTTGCTTCGCCGGCGGCGGCGCCACGTCGAAATTGCCGACCAGGCAAATGCCTATTGCTTTGTCGTTCATGCCGACGGTGTGGGCTCCTGTTTCAGTGGGCATGCGACCCACCAGGATTTCGTAGCCCATGTCCAGCAGCTCAACCCCGAAGTGATATCCGATGTCGTGCCAACCATTCGTGCGGGTGTGATACCAGCGGATCGCCTCCCAGGAGACAGTCCTGCCATCATTGGTAGCGCTGTGATGGATGATGATGTGCGTCGGCTTCATTTGGTACCTCTCAGCAGCGCGAAGATTTCCTGGTGGTCCTCGCGGTTCTCCTGGCGCTGCAAGGCCAATTGCTTGCTGAGCTCCTGATAGGAGTTTTCTCCCCATTCGCACCGCACATGCGGATAGCGGTTATGGGGGCTGAGATGTTCGTCGATGCGTCGCGACACGGCTCCGTACAGGCGGTTCTGCCGCCGGTTCACGAGGTAGATCAGATACGCGAGTATCAGGATGCATGCCGCCAGCATCGGATCAGACTTCGCGAACGTCCACTTGAGGACGTCGATCAGGGTTTCTTCCATCGGGGGGCTCCCAACAAAAAAGGCGCCCATAGGCGCCTGAATCGGAATTGCAGATTTCCTATGCTATGATACCTGCATGAAGAAACTTGCCCTGAAACGCACACTGAAACGCTTGCTCGCGTCTATTCCCTGGCTAATCGGTAAGGCGGCGGCAATTCTCGCGGCTCGGTTTGTTCGGTAGCCACATCTGGAACAATTTGGCCGGCCGACAGCGCTTCATTCGCTATTCTGGCCGAGGCCCTCGATAGAACAATATCCATCGCCGGGGATCCCGGCTTCAAATCGCTTGCAGCCAGGAGGAAGTTCCGGGCCCACGGCTTGGTCATGGCGAGTCGGAAAAGTCCCGTCACCAGAGCTGTACTGGCCGCGATCTTCGCTGATGCGGGATTGGCCAGAGCCGCAATCGCACCCCCACCCACTATGGCGTGGATGGCCCGCTGTCCGGTCGGCGGGTTCTCGGCATATTGCCCTGCACGTGTTACATGACCCATCAATTTCTTGAACCCGTCGATTTCCGCCTTTTCGGCTCCTTTGAAGAAGACTCCGTAGGCGTCGTCCAACTTGTTCATCGAAGTGAAGAACTTCTGCGGACTGAGAACGCCGCTCTTCGGGTCCGTTGCGTCAGTCACAGCTTTGGCGATCATCTCGTACCGTATCGCCGCCCGGCCTCTCGCATCGAGAGCGTCATAAAACTTCTGAGCCCTGTCTCCTTTTCCGGCTTTGATGAATCGCTGAAAGATCTGATCCGGCTCCGTGGTGGTTGCTGCCTCTGCGAGCATCGCATCTTTAAACCGCACCCGGTTGCTCTTGTAGTACGAATCCGCCGCCCGCGCGGCCACTTCAATCTCCGGCACCTTGCTCTTTGCCGCTACGTCATACAGATCCTTTTCAAGCGCATTCCGCACCCGCTCCAGCTGACGCACTCCTTTTTGTCCGATCAGGGCGTTGTCACCGGACATGTAGAGCCGGATCTCATCGTCCAGATCGGAACGGAGCTGCCGGATCGCGCCGTAGCTATTGTCCACTTCTTTGACCGGTGCTTCGCGCATGATGGGTCGGCCATGAACGTCCAACATTCCCATATCTATCGGTCCGCCCTTTGGTGCGGGGCGAATGTTCTTATGGATTCTGGACAGGATGCGTATCAGATGGTCGTTGGGCAGCTTCGATTTCTGCGCCTCGGCGAGAGCCTCTGCCACGACGGCCTCGGTATTGGTCAATGGCACATTGCCCAGCTTGTGTGTCTCGACCAGCTTCTGTACGTTGTCGTACAGTTGACGTGCGACTTCGCGCGTCCGCCAATTCGACAGTCCTATGCTTGCCTGCAGTACACGCGCCGGATCATCACCGGCAGCCTGTAGACGGAGAACCAGATCCTGCGCGGACTGGTCACCGGCCTCAGCCGCCCGCATGACATCGTCGAATCCACTCGGCTTAGTCCCGGCGAATTGCTGCTCTGCTTGACTGCGCAGCCTTTCGGCGGCGGCTTTGATGTCCGCCTGCTGCCTCTCACGGACACGGCTCATCCCCACTACCGGTATGTACTCGGTCTGGACTTCAGCTTTCTGCACGGTGGGCTTGCCTGTGATATCACCATAGGTGAGATCCCGGATGCCGTGCTGCTCGGCCGCATCAATAAGCTCCGCGGCTTCCTCGGGAAGCTTCCCGCGCGCGGCATTGATGGCCTTGCCGGCCATCCTGGCTCCAGCCCTGACTACACCTTCCATTGCCGGCGCCGCCACGGCGCCGACGGCCGCCTGGGCGGCTTTGCCTCCCCAGTACCCTTCCTCCGGATCTTCGACCGGCTCCATCGCTCCGGCCATTGCGCCCCGCAAGGCTGCCTTTGCCAACCTGGCGCCGCGCACGTAATTAGCGCCGGGGACGGGCGTGAGCATGCTGCCGGCGAACTCCGCGGACCTGATGGCAAGACTGTTCGGAAAGCGCTTGCCGGGCTTGAACCGAAATATCGCCGGAAGAAAGAGCCTGATGCTCCGGTAATGGGTCCGTATGCCGCGATAGTCGAGGCGTGGCTGAGAGATGATCTGGAGGT
>JAAYAM010000159.1 GCA_012719355.1 Acidobacteriota bacterium | reverse complement strand
GGATCCCAGGATTCCTGGACCCGTGTCATGAACGATACCAATACTAAGACTCCGGTTTTCTGGCTCTGGTAAGCTACACTGTGAAGCAAACCGCAAGGAAATGTCAACTGATATCGCCCGGCGGCAGGACTCCGTGAAGAGCGTTTGCCCGGAAGCAGGCTGCATGGCCGTCGGACCGCCGGCCATGCAGCTGGCCGTTCTCAGGCCGACAGCTTATACGGATTTTCCCCTGCCGGCGCAAGCCTCGCGAGTCCCGGCGTCTGGTACTATGGGAAGTCCATGAAGCTATCCAAGCCGGTGCGGGCCGACATCGCACTCATAGTCGCCACTTTCGTCTGGGGGGGCACATTTGTGGTGGTTAAACAGAGCCTCGCTCTGGTATCACCGGTTCTTCTCGTCGCTCTGAGGTTCTGGCTGGCGACACTGGTAATCGTGATTCTGATTCCCGCCGGCCTGCGCAACATTCCGCGTACGACCTTACTGCAAGGGACGGCACTTTCTCTGGTGCTGACGGGCGGGCTGATTTTTCAGACGATTGGACTGGTGAGCACCGAGCCGTCGTACTCGGCTTTCATCACCAGCCTGAGCGTGCTTCTCGTCCCATTACTTGGAGTCGTTATCTACAAGCATCGTCCACGGCCTCAGACAATCGCGGGAGTGATGCTCGCGGTCCCCGGACTTTTCCTGCTGCTTGCATCGCGCATGTCGGAGTTCAGGATTCACACGGGAGAACTGCTCACTCTCGCCGCGGCGGTCCTGTACGGATTCCAGATTCTGTTCGTAGGACGCTTTGTCTCTACATCAGACTACCGGCAGCTGATGGTGCTGCAGATGGGAGGGACGGCAGTGTTCTCGACCGTCGCCATTCCTCTGATCGAGCGCCCGCGAATCGACCCGACTCCCGGGCTGGTGCTTGCGATTATCCTCACCGGAGTTCTCGCTACCGCATTCACATATTACGTGCAGGTCCGCGCCCAGAGGCTGACGACGGCGAACCATGCCGCCCTCATCTTCAGTCTCGAACCGTTCTTTGCTGCCCTTTTCGCTTTCTGGATAATGGGGCACGGGCTCACGGCAAGAGAATGGATCGGCGGCGCCTTCATCGTCGTCGGAATTCTCGCTTCGGAACTGCAGATACCTCAGGCGAAGCGGCGTTAGGCGTTAATGGTTACACTCGCCAGTAAACCAGGGCCGACCTTACCTCGGGGGGCCACACGTATTGCGTGCCGTCCCAGGAGAGTCTCCGGCGAAGGAGGTCCGTCAGGTAGTCGTCATACGCGCTCGGATCGTCTAGCGCCAGGAAGCGCTGCATGTCTTTGAGCGCCTGCTCGAGACTCGGACTGGTGCGAGGCTTCCAAAGTCCGGTATTCTCCATCAATACATTGGCGTAGATTCCCGCCTGAAGCAAAACGTTGTACGCTATCGTGAAGTTCGGACTGTCCAGCGGCTGGCCCCAGATGTGCGCGGCGGCCTCGGCCCGGACTCCGTCGATGCTGGGGGCGCGCAGCAGCAGAAAACATGTGTCGGTAGTGCACGCGGTCATCTTCAGAATGAACGCCTTCAGGTCCGGGGCGGCATACATTGCATGAGAGCAGAGTGAGAAATCGTGAGGCTCCACTGACACATCCGGCCACTGGCCCTGAACGATTGAGACATTCCTGATGTTGTCGCCGGCGAGTGATTCCCGCATCACCTCAATCATGGAAGCCGAGGGTTCCACCGCCGTCACTCGGTTCGCGAGCGGCGAAATCAGGATGGACCACGCGCCCGTCCCGGCCCCGATGTCGAGTACGGTCGAGCCCGGTCTGATGCGCGAGAGAATGAATTCCCGACTCGAATCCGGCCGCGCCCAGCGGCGCCTGACCCCTTCCTTGAACTTGCGGGCCCTGTCCGCCCACAGGTCCTCGGGCGGATCGCCACCCCATTTTTTTCTGCGGCTCTGTGCCTTGATTTCGACAAGTTCCCGCCACAGGGCGTTCCAGTCAGTAATCTTCTCCATCTACACCGTCTCCTGTTCGTCCTGAGTGTAGCCTAACCCATTATGGATTGCACACAAACCCGCCACTGGGAATGGGATTGGGAAAGGAGAGTCAGAAAGTCGTCAGATCACGTTGCGTTGAAGATCCGTCGAACCCAGCCGGTCAGCCATTCAAGAAGGCCGGGGCTTTGAACCGGCCGCGGCGGCCGCATCCTCCTAACGCTTGTGGCCGCAGGCTTTGCCTGCACATGCTTGTCTTCATTCTTCCTGTACAGCTTTGCTTTGTCGGCAAGCATGGCTTTGGCGTCGTCCAGCAGGCGCTGCAGGGTTCTCGGCTCGGCAATCGAGCTCTGTCCGTCTCTGATGATGGCCGTCTTCATCAGATCGTGCGGGGGTTGGCCGGTTCCGTCCGCAAATCCGCAATGGTATGCAACGGCATCCGCCATTTCGATCAGGTTGACGATTTCGCCGCCCTCCTGAGCCTCCCCTCCATCCTCGATCTGTTCGTGATGCCCTCGCACTGCGTTGAGAATTGGGATGGGAAGATTCCAGGCATCCAGTACCTGGCACCCTACTTTCGCATGATCCAGCCCCATCACCCGCATTTCGGCCTCGTGTAACGGTATTTCCTGCTCGCGTGCCATGGTGCATGCCTGGTTGAATTCCCTCGCTGCGTAGCTGGCCAGCACGATCTTGCCGATGTCATGGAGCAGTCCGGCCGTGTACAACTCACCGGGCAGGGAATGCAGAAGGTATTGCGGCTTGCCGAGCATACGGGCCGCGGTAGCTGTCGCCAGAGAGTGCAGCCAGAATTGCTTCGCGGAGAAACTGGGCAGGCTCTTCGAGACAGGCATGAGCCCGCTCAGGCAATGATAGCTGAGTATGTGAATCGTGTTGTCGAAGCCCATCCGGGTGATCGCCTGAGAAACCGTCTTTACCTCACGCAGCGCGCCGAAGTAGATGGAATTTGCCGTTCGCAGGACCTCCACCGTTAATGACGGGTCGCTTTCGACGAGCGAGACCACGCGGTGCATTTCAATCTGGTCCGCGGGCAAGTGCATGAGGGAGAGGAGCTCGCTGCCGACTCCCGTCAGGCGCGGCAGTTCAACCCGTACGTTGAGCAAGTCCAGTAGTCTCTTTTCAGTTTCCTGTTTTCCTGTCATGCGACGCTTCCTCGGGAGAAATGCACTCGGACGGGTCCGATACCATTCACCTGGATTTATCGTCATTTTCAGGGAAAAAGTGAGCAATCTCAGGATTGAGATTCAATTTCGGGTAATGGTCCAAACGGAACCGGCCTTTTATCGCGGGAGACGATGCGTTAACATTCGTTGTACTGCCATGGCTCGATTGTCGGAAATACTTGAACGATATACCGTGCCCGGAGAGCTCTACGAGAAGCTTGACAACAATCGGGTACGCTGTCTGGCCTGCGGGCATCGCTGTCCTATCCCTGACGGCGCGCTTGGTGTCTGCAAGGTCCGATTCAATCGAGGCGGGGTCCTGCGTGTCCCGTTCGGATACGTAGCCGGTGCCCAGTGCGATCCGGTGGAAAAGAAACCCTTCTTTCACGCGCGGCCCGGAGCGCTCGCATTCAGTTTCGGCATGCTCGGGTGCGATCTGCATTGCAGCTACTGCCAGAACTGGGTTACCTCGCAGGCACTGCGCGATCCCGGATCCGTGTCTTCACCTTTGAAGGCAACGGCCGAGGAGTTGATTGCGATCGCAAGATCCCAGGGTGCCGAGATCGTCGTCAGCACCTACAATGAGCCGCTGATTACCAGTGAGTGGGTAGTAACCGTCTTCAAGGAGGCGAGGAAAACGGGTCTGATCACCGGCTATGTCTCCAACGGCAATGGGACTCCCGAAGTCCTCGAGTACCTGTGTCCGTGGGTGGACCTGTACAAGGTCGATCTGAAAAGCTTTAATGACCGCCATTACCGGAAACTGGGCGGACGCCTGCAGCCTATCCTCGATACGATCCGGAGCCTCCACCGGATGGGAATCTGGCTGGAAATTGTCACCCTCCTGGTGCCGGGATTCAACGATTCGCCCGAGGAGCTTTCGGATCTGACTTCTTTTATTGCGGGCATATCGCCGGACATCCCGTGGCATGTCACGGCATTTCACAAGGACTACAAAATGGTCGATCCTGAAGATACGACCGTAGACGATCTGCTGAAGGCGGCCGAGACCGGAAGACAGAAGGGGCTCAATTATGTGTATGCTGGAAACCTGCCCGGCAAGGTAGGGGAGTGGGAAAACACTTACTGTCCGATCTGCCGGGAGCTGCTCGTCGAACGCTACGGATACCGGATTCTCGACTACCGGCTGACCAGGGAGGGAACCTGCCCCTCATGTTCCACGGCGATTCCGGGTAGGTGGGCGGAAGCTTTCCATCACCAGATTACCGCCCACCCGTACAGCCCGGCCTGTTGATCAGTCTATTACGTAGGCGATGTCGATTCCGTCATCGTTCCCCGCGAGCGCCTTCTCGAGCAGCGCCAGCAGTTCCTTATCAGCCCCCTGTTCCCGAAGATAGTCGATGGTGTCGGCATTGAGAAAATAGTCTTCGTCTTCCTCGAACTCTTCCTCGAGATTGTCCGTCAGAAATTCGAGCTGCTCTTCGGTTATGGTTCCAATCATTGTGCGTTCGTAGGTATTCGGATCTTCTTTGTAAAGCTGTATAGTACTCATCTTCTCGACTCCGGTTATTTAAGGTTCAGGATCTGCTTCCGGCGTCCTGCAAATTCCCAGAACCCGGCGGAGTTCGCTTTCGATTCCGGGAGCGCACACCATGCAGTGTCTTGCATCTATACGATCGTTGCCATCTCTGGTGAGGAAGCGCCCGCCGCATTCGCGTGCGATCACCTGGACCGGGGCGTAATCCCACTCCATTCCGCTTCCACTCAGCCAGATTTCTCCTTTTCCCCGGGCGAGCATTATGACGTCATAGCATCCGCCGTAACAACGCACCGTCCAGCACGTTTCCGTCAGGTGCCTGACCCCTTCGGCCGGCCACGATGTCCATGCCGCCTTGAATCCGCTGACCATAAGAACTGACTTGTCCAACCGGGATATTGCCGATGCCGACACGCGCGCGTCGTTCAGATAGCAACCCTGACCGTCTACTGCGTGCAGCATTTCATTTGTCCCCGGGCAGTAGATTATCCCGAGCACTACCCGGTCGCCGATCTGCAGCGCCAGCTGGACGGACCAGAACGGGATGCGCCGGACGAAGTCCCTCGTCCCGTCTATCGGATCGATCAGCCAGCGGCGCCCGGAGCGGGAAGGTATGTCGGCTCCTTCTTCCCCCAGGATTCCGTCATCGGGGAACTCCTCCTGCAACATGCCGCAGATCAACTTCTCGCTTTCGCGGTCCGCTGCCGTTACGGGGGATAGATCGGCTTTTTCTTCCGCCGGGGTGTCGAGATTGTAGTAGCGAAGCGCCAGTTCTCCTGCTTTTCGCGCGATCCGGATAGCGTTTTCGAGCTCTCGTTCGTAGGTCATCGGGGGGCCTTTCACCTTCGGTACAGTTTTTTCCATGGTTGTTGCTGAGTCAGAAGGCAATCCCTGAGGGCCACCCTGAGTGTCTCTGCCGCCAGTTCGGCGCAATGCAGATTCCCCGCGGGGAGGTCCTCCAGCGCATTCGCGATATGCTCGGCCGTGATGCTCAGTGCCTGGTTAACCGACCTGCCTAGAACAAGGTCGGTTGCCATGCTGCCGCAGGCGATCGTTGCCGCACAGCCGTCGGTCCAGTAGCCGGCCTGCGCGACAGTATCATTCCTGACCCTCAGCCAGATCTTCATGCTTTCGCCACAGCCGCTCTTACAGGCAGCGAAACCATCGGGATCCGGAATGCTCTCCGTATTGCGCGGCCGCAGGATGTGACTGACGGTCGTCTCGGAGTATATGTTCCGCAGCTTTCCCAGCAAGATCTCAGTTTCCTCGTTCATCACGTATCAGGATAACAAAAGCAAAATGGATTCAACAGATTTTAGGGGTCAAACCTTGATTTGCATGAAACACGGTGCGTATGATGATGCTTCGAATGAATAGCATGACGCTTGAAATAAATGGTGAAACCCGGACCATCCTCCCGGTCTCGAACGTGAGCGAGCTGCTTAAGCTCCTCGGAATCGTTGAGACTCACGTTGCCGTAGAGATTAACCGTAGGATTATCCGCCGTGCAGACTGGGACCACACCCCTGTATCGGATCGGGACCGGGTGGAAATCGTACAATTCGTGGGAGGGGGATAGCCCTCGACTCTTCGGAGCTTCCAAATGACATATTCACTATCAGACGACAGATTCATCCTGGGAGGGCGCTCGTTCAGCTCACGTCTTCTCGTGGGAACAGGGAAATACCTGAGCTTTCCACTGATGAAAGAGGCGCTCGAAAAATCAGGTGCCGAGATAGTGACGGTCGCGGTGCGGCGCGTGAATCTGGACCGCTCGAGCGAATCGCTTCTCGACTACGTCGATACGAAACGGTTCACTCTGCTGCCGAACACTGCCGGGTGCTATACGGCGGAAGACGCCGTCAGGACTGCGCTCATGGGCCGCGAAGCGGGGCTGTCTGACTGGGTGAAACTGGAAGTCATCGGAGATCCGAAGACTCTTTTCCCCGATACGGAGGCTCTGCTCTCCGCCACCAGGACTCTTGTGAAGGAGGGATTCACGGTCCTCCCGTACACGAATGACGACCCCATTATGGCCAGGAAGCTGGAGGATGCGGGTGCAGCAGCCGTGATGCCTCTGGGTGCTCCGATCGGCTCCGGGATGGGGATCCAGAATCCGTCCAATATCAGGATAATTCTGGAAAGTGTTTCGGTTCCCGTCATCGTGGATGCGGGAGTGGGAACGGCCTCAGATGCGGCGATCGCGATGGAACTGGGTTGCGACGCCGTGCTGATGAACACCGGGATCGCCGGAGCGCAGGATCCGGTGGCTATGGCGGAAGCCATGAAGCTGGCGGTCCAGGCCGGCAGAATAGCAAGTAAGGCCGGACGTATCCCCAGGCAGATGTACGCCGCGGCCAGCAGCCCACTCCAGGGAATCTCCCGTTGAGAAGAGGTGGGATTCCCAACGGGAACCCGGCATGCAGATAGAAACCGTCAGAAAACGCCTGGAAGAATTCGAGCAGAAGCTGGACCGGGAGTTGTACCACTACTTCTCCGGCCGGAAAGATCGGCTTGAACTGACACCCGTATATTCCGAGTACTCCGATCTTTTCTCCCTCGACACCATCCGCGAAGCCGAGTCCGAACTCAAGAGCACCGCAGAATCATTTGAAAGCCGGCGTAAGAGCTGGGGACGGATCATAGCGTTTCTCACAGACCAGCACTTTGAACTGCAGCTTGCTCGCCTGAACGAGGAACTAGCCGCTCTCGAGTCGATCCGGTCTGTTTCGCGGTTGAGAAGTGAACCGGATGCGGACGAGAGACGGAAACTCGCCGGGCTGCAGGCAGACGCACTGGCAGAAACCGAAGAAATCAGGCTCAGGTATTTCGAACGGCTGCAGTCTGTGGCTGCGAGGCTGGGCTTTGCAAACTACGCAAGGGCGAGGGAAGGAATAAGTGGTATCGACTATGCCACGCTGCTGAATAGCTTCGAAGAGGTGCTCTCGCTGGTTGAGGAGGAATTCGCCGGGCGCTTCCGTGTTTCGCTGGAGACTTCACTCGGAATATCATGCGCGGAGGCGGGCGTCTGGGATACGGCGTTCTGGCAGACCAGGAACGACCGTCCGGAGTTCTTCCCCGCGCGAAACCTTCTTCCGTTTGTCGACACGATCTTGTCCGAACTGAACATCCGGCCGGAGAAACCGGAGGTCATTTCCGTCGACCTGGAACAGAAGGGAAGAGACAGCCGGCCCTGCTGTATTCCGGTAAGGATTCCGGACGAGATCAGGATCGTAATGCCGTCGGGCGAAGGCTCGAGGCACTACGCTGCCTTGCTCCATGAGTACGGCCACGCCTGTCATTTTGCCTGGACGAGCCCTTCTCTCCCGGTGGAGACGCGAGTGTGGGGAGACAAGGCCCTTTCGGAAGGATACGCTTTTCTCCTCGAGAACATCGTCTTCGAACCGCAGATCCTTGCACGGCTGCGTTTTGCGGAGCCGAAGCAGTTCCTTCAGTTTCAGGTACTGCACCGGATCTACCTGGTCCGCCGTAGCGTCGGAAAGACTCGGTTCGCGCTGAAGCTGTTTGAGGACGGGCCCGGCGATGCACCGCACATTTATTCAGAGCTGATGACATCCGCAACCGGGCTGCGCCATAATCCGCAGGCGTGGCTGGGAGATTTTATGGATGCCTTCGAGTCCGCCGACTATCTGCGCGGTTGGGCGCTCGAAGCCGTCCTGAGGGAGTATCTCAGGACCCGGTATGGAAAAGGATGGATCAGCAGCCGTCAGGCTTCAGGGTTTCTCAAGGAGATCTGGGAGACAGGCCAGCTCTATGGAGCTGACGAATTGTGCCGCGAACTGGGCTTTGGCGGCCTCGCCCCGCGGATCCTGGCGGAGCGGCTGTTGGAGGAGTTGATCTCTTGAAAAAGGTTTACGTCGATCTCGCTGAACGAAAATACCCCATCATGATAGGGCAGGGGGTAGTTGCCACGGCCGGCCCTCTGTTGAAAAGCCTCGAGTTTACGCAGGCCCCCATTGTCGTCTCAAACGCCCGAGTGTGGCGTCTTCACGGCTCGACCCTGATGAGATCATTGCAGCAGGAGTACGGCCGGGTGCCGGTCATACACATAGGCGACGGCGAGAGATACAAAAACCATTCAACCCTGATGAAGATTTACCGGGGGATGTTCCGGGCGCACGCGGACCGCGGATCGTGGGTCCTCGCATTCGGCGGCGGCGTTGTCGGAGATATCGCGGGGTTTGCCGCCGCCACCTTCATGCGGGGAATTCCATGTGTCATGGCACCGACGACCCTTCTTTCTCAGGTGGACAGCTCCATCGGCGGCAAGGTCGGGATCAATGTGGCGGAAGGGAAGAACCTTATCGGCGCGTTCCACCAGCCCGCCGCGGTGCTGACCGATCCCGAAGTCCTGAAGACTTTGCCGAAACGCGAACTGGTCTCAGGGCTCCAGGAAATCATCAAGAGCGCAGCCATTCGTTCCAAATCGCTATTGCGCTACCTGGAGCGGAATCTCCCCGCAATCCTGGCGTGTGAATCGCAGCAGATGGAGCACATTGTCGGGGAAGCAGCGAAGATCAAGGCTGAGGTGGTTTCGCTCGACGAGAAAGAAGGCGGATTGCGCACG
Source organism: Acidobacteriota bacterium (assembly GCA_012719355.1). GTDB lineage: Bacteria > Acidobacteriota > UBA6911 > UBA6911 > UBA6911 > UBA6911. Next base: position 40,468 of record JAAYAM010000159.1, on the reverse strand, counting down.
ATCCTGAATTTCGGCCATACGATCGGCCACGCCTTCGAAACAGCAACCGACTACAGGCGGTTCAAACACGGAGAAGCTGTCGCATGGGGAATGATCGCCGCCCTCGAGTATGGAAAGGAACTGGGCACGATGGATTCGGGAGAAGCCGACAGGCTGGCGCAGCTTGTGCATCGTACAGGCCGCCTTCCCTCGCTGCAGGGAATCTCATTACGCGATCTGTGGAGTGCTCTTGCCCGCGATAAGAAATTTCTTGCGGGAGACATCCGGATGGTGCTTCTGCGCAATCCCGGCGAGGCCGAAATCCAAAGCCGGATCGATCCCGTTTCTCTCAAACGCTTCCTGAAGAGTTTTCTCTCTGCCAACACGGCCGGACGTACATAGCATGGACGAGAACGAGAAGTCGCGCAGAGTGCGCGATATGTTTGGCTCGATAGCAAAACGGTACGACTTCCTGAACCATTTTCTGTCGGCGAATCTTGACCGCAGGTGGAGAGAAGCCTGCGTGCGGGAAATCGAAAGAAGGATTCCGTCGCCTGTTCCACGCATCCTTGATGTAGGATGCGGTACCGGCGACCTGTCGCTTTCATTTTCGAGACTGGGTCCGGTGGTCGGATGCGACTTCTGCCATCCCATGCTCCAGCTGGCCATGCGGAAGGTGAGAGAGAAGAGCCGCAGGTCTGTTCTGCTGCTCGAGGGCGATGCCCTTGCCCTTCCGTTTGCAGACGGGACGTTCGATATAGTCGTCTCCGCGTTTGTGTTGAGAAACCTGGCTGATATCGACGGCGGTCTCAGGGAGATGCGTCGCGTGCTCCGTCCCCGTGGTGTGATGGGATTTCTGGAATTCGGGATGCCCGGCGGACCGCTTGTCTCCCGCCTTTACAGGGGATATTTCCTGCACCTGCTTCCAGGAATAGGAAAGTTGATATCGGGAGTCAACGGCCCGTACCGGTATCTCCCCTCGAGCGTCCAGACCTTTCCTGCCGCGGATCAATTGAAGAAACGGGTCGAAAGCGCCGGTTTCACTGATGTGGAATGCCTCCTGCTGACCGGGGGAGTGGCGGTGCTCCTGACGGCCAATGCAGCATAGTTCCGACGCTCACTCGATCCATCCGGGAAGCGCCCCGCTCTTGCGCGCTTCGTTCTGGAGGTCCCGGAGCGCTTCTTTTGCTTTTGCCAGCTCTTCCTTGTTCTTGTCCTGTTCGTAGTAGCTCTTCTGTAGTTCCCTCTGTATTCCCTCGCGGGCGAATCCATTGTCTTCACTGTAGAACTTGTTCTGCAGGTCGGAAATCCGCAGGGTGATGACATTCGCCTCCCTTTCGAGATCCTCCACTTTCTTCCGGGCGTCGGCCATCGTTTTGCGCCAGTAGCTTTCCGTTCTCCCCTGAAAGTCGACGGGCTCGACGGCGGTCACACCGGATTCTTCCTTCGATGCCGGCTCTTCAGGTTCCGCGTCAGGCTCCGATTTCGATGGACCGGTACTGAACTTCGCCACCTCGTCGGGTGTAATCACCTTGTCGTTGCTGATTGCCTGCCGCCTCTCCCTCTCCTTGTTTGCAAGATCCGCCAGCGATTGCGAATATACGGCGATCGCCGGCAGCAACATCATCACCAATACTGCAGCGCACTTTCGCATTTTGCCACCTCGTTGCTTTTCTTTAGTGCATAAGTACATAGATCATAAACCAGCCCACTGGTTCTGGACATGGAACTCGCTCGAGAGGGTGACGGCAAAGACCTGGCGCGAGCGGGGATCAGGAGTCGTTGCCGAACCCGAAACGGAAACCCCGATCCTGCGCACGTCGGCACTGTTGGACGTCGTGCTTCCACTGGAGTCGTAGTAGTCGAATCTCACATCCGAGATATCCAGGGCCACTATCTGGGCGGGGCCTCCATCGGGGACAAGTTCCAGAGACCTGCCGGCGCTGTTGTACCTGATCGTGACATCTTCTCCCGAATCGACGGTGTCTCCATCCGGATCTCCTTTGTCCGGATTGCCTGCTCCTGCCGACCCGGTAATGTCCGCGCGGACGCGCAATTCGGATGGGCTGACTATCGTGATGCCCGCCAGGCCGCTGTTCCCCGGATCGTTCCCGGCCTGCCGCAAAAGGCGGCCGACTGTCTGAATTGCGAGTCGGGAATTGTTGAGCACTGCCTGTACCTCGGCCTGATAGCCCGCGGCACGTTCCATCTCGATGATGAGAGCAAACACGCCGGAGGACAGGACAAGAAATATCAGCATCGATATCATCAGTTCCGCAAGGGTGAATCCCGCTTCGTCTGAAGCATCCAGTGAGTTCTTCATTCTGCCGCCGGACTGAGAACGGTTGTAAGACTGAAAGATTTGTTCAACAGAGGCTTTCGGTTGTGCACACCGTCAGCCAGTGCCGGAGTGACTGTGACCGTCACGAGCTTCGTGTCCATCAGCTTGCCCGGCCTCGGGTCCGGGATGACGCTGACGCTCCAGACTGTTTCGTATCGGTTGAGCACGGTTCGGTTGTTCGGATTCTCCACCTGCGTATAAAACGGGCCGTGGTTCCCGGGCGAAAGATCCGCCACAGCCGGATCGTGCCGGTAAGACGCAGCAAGGGACTCCATTCTGGACTGCCCCTCAAGGGCTGCGGTCCCAATGGAGCGGGCGAGGGAATTCGATGCTGTCGCAACGAACAGCATCTGTCCGGCGGCCAGGAGCCCGAAAGCCAGCAGAAAGAGAGCGACGCTGATTTCGATAAGGCCGAATCCCTCCGATTCGTTGAAACAGTCCCTGCACTGCATAGCCATAACACCCCTTTATCTCATCGGCATTAACGCCGGATTCTTGAGACGCGAGTTGCGCAATGAAACTGGTTTCTTGTTCCCGATCCGGATATACTCGCGAAATGCATATCGTTGACGGAATCAAGAGAGTCGTTGAGGGGCAGCATCTCAGCCTTTCCGAAGCCGAATCGATCATGAACGAAATCATGACCGGCAAGGCGACGGATGCGCAGATCGCTTCCTTTTTGACGGCACTGCGGATGAAGGCCGAGACGGTCGATGAACTGATCGGTTTTGCGAAGGTGATTCGCGAGAAAGCGTCGCCCGTGCGTCCCAGGTCCGCGGTTAATGCATCGTTCTCGGGCACGGACAGGGAGATGCTGGTGGACACCTGCGGAACCGGCGGGGATGCAACCGGCACCTTCAACATTTCTACCGCGACCGCTTTCGTGGTGGCGGGCGCCGGAGTAAGGGTTGCAAAACACGGAAACCGGAGCGTCTCCAGCCTCTGCGGAAGCGCCGACGTAGTGGAGGCCCTCGGAATCAGGATCGACATTCCGGCGGATGCCGTCGCCCGATGCATAGACGAGGTCGGGATCGGTTTTCTTTACGCCCCCCTGCTGCATGACGCGATGCGTTTTGTGGTTCTCGCCCGTCGTGAAATGAAGATCCGGACCGTATTCAATCTGCTCGGCCCTATCTGTAATCCCGCCCGGGCGACCGCCCAGGTTCTCGGCGTGTACAACGAAGATCTGACGGAAGTGATGGCGCAGGTCCTGTGCGAACTCGGAACTGAGCGCGCGTTTGTAGTTCACGGCTCCGACGGACTCGACGAGATCACGATTACGGGAGAGAGCAAGATTTCCGAAGTGCGCGACGGAGAAGTCAGGACCTACTACGTGACCCCGGAGGATTTCGGTATCGCCCGCGCTCCGATCAGCGCGATTCAGGGAGGCGACGCCAAAGAGAACGCGGTCATTATTCACGAAATTCTCTCCAATCGCGGCGGACCCCGGCAGAATGTCGTTCTTCTGAATGCGGCCGCCGGACTCGTAGTGGGCGGCAAAGCTTCCGGGCTTCGCGAGGGGATCCAGCTCGCAAGGGAATCAATCGCCTCCGGAAGAGCTCTGTCCTGCCTCGAGAGACTGATCGAGCTGACACGATAACGTCAGGAGTTCTTCTGGATCCGGATTCTGCCTCCCGGGCTGACGATCACGGAGTACGAACCTGCCATCCCTTCTATCCTGTAGGTGCCGGCGGGCGCCGCGTTCCCATGCTGGTAAAAGCGGAGCGGACGCTTCGGGCAGGAGGTGATTTCGACGCCGCGGGCAAGCCGTCGCTCCGACTCCAGGTAGGAGCGACCGGTTACGGGATCAGTCCAGCAATAGCGTTGCTGCTCGGTATCGACCTCGAAGAGCATCGGAGTGTTGGCCGAGATCGCGTGCATTTTCCCCCACTGCAATGATTGTTCGAGCGACCTCACCTCTCCCCAGAGCAGCCATGCCTTGTTCAGATGGTGGATATTCGGGACGGCGGCGCAAAGCAGCGTAGCTGTGCAGGCCGTCACGATGACAAGTTCCGTAAGGCTGAAGCCTGCCTGTGTTCTGCTCATGCATATGTAATTGCCCCTCCCCGTTTTTGAGCCAAGGAAATGCCGGAAGACAAGGCAATCAGATCCGGAACGATCCGAGGTACCAGGAAAGGAACGGTAGGCCGTAGAAGAGCATAAGTGCAGAGGCTATTCCCAGGAAGACTCCGAAAGGCAGCTTTGTCTGAAGGTTGCTCTGACGGAAAACGATCATGAAGATTCCGACGATTGTTCCCAGGACAGATCCGGCAAAAATCGTCAGGAGTGCAAGCGGCCAGCCAAGGAATGCGCCGACCATAGCCATCATTTTCACGTCTCCCATCCCAAGCCCCTGTCTCTTTCGCAGCCTGAGGTAACCCACTCCCACCAGGAGAAGACTTCCGCCTCCGATAAGGGCGCCCAGGAGAGAACCCGTCCATGGAAGGGCGGCAAACGGATTGCCGGGCGACAGCGCAGACGCGATCCTGGCGGTAACGCCGTCGGAGTAGAACGAAAACAGCTGAAGCGGGCTCAGCAGGATGCCTGCCGCCAGTCCCGGCAGTGTGATCACGTTAGGCAGGATCTGGTGATGGGAGTCGATGAATGACAGGGTAATGACAATTGCCAGGAAAAGTGAATTGACGAATGTCGCAGACGAAAGACCCCAGCTTTGCCAGCAGACAAAGAAAACCAGTCCGGTGAGGAGTTCTACCAGCGGATACCGGACGGAAATGCTTGTGCCGCAAGCGCGGCACTTGCCGCGCAGGAGCAGGTAGGAAAGCACCGGGATGTTGTCATAAAAGCGAATCGGTTTGCCGCACCCGGGGCAGCTGGAGCCGGGGAAGGCGATTGATTTCCGCCGGGGGATGCGGTAGATGCAAACATTAAGAAAACTGCCGATTATGAGTCCGAAAAGCCCGTAGAGAAACGATTCTATCTGCATCGGGCTATTCTAGAGTATTTGATTTTGCGGGGTCAAAAATAATTGCAGCCCGGGGCAGTGGTTCACGTTATCGCGGCGCGAAAGAACGTTTCGGATCGGTATCACGGACGGTCGACCATTCCGTCTGGAACCGGTGTGCGAACGCGTCCCGATGTTTAGGGACGCGTCCTCCGTTGGTTTTCCTACGTCGTCCCGAAGACTACGGACAGTTCGACGTCGGTCGTCCGGAATTCACTTCAGGTCGGGGATGTTGCTGGAACTCTCCTTGGCGATCTCGAAGTCGTTTGCTTCAAGCAGGGTGTACATCGCCTTCTGCAGGTTGATGACGGCCCTCTTGTAGTTGATGATGGCCTGCATCTCGGCCAGCTCGGCCTGTGCCAGCTGCTGCTGCCGTTCCAGGACGAGGTAGTTCTGGCTGAGTCCGGCCTCGACGCGTTTCTGTTCGCCTTCCAGCCTTTCCTTCGAAAGCCTCTTGGAAGCCCCTGCTGTCGCCACTTGCTTGCGGCGCGTTTCGAGCTGCTGGACCGCATTGCGGACGTCCACCTGAATGCTCTGCTCTGTCTGTTTCCGCCTCATCAGCTCCTGCTGCCGCTGTATCTTCTGCTGGGCAATCTGCGCATCCATACTCCGGTTGCGCAGCGGAATCTGGAGATCGAAGCCTACGTTCCAGTTGGTGAAACCGTCACCGAACAGGCTGTCGTAGACTTTCAGAAACTCTCTGGCATCGCCGGTGCTTCCATAGCTGACGGTGAAGTCCAGCGTCCATTTCCGGTTGTTTTCCAGCAGCCTGCGGTTCACATCAATTTTTGTCAGGCTTATGTCCGACTGCTCGAGTTCGGGGCGGTTGGCCAATGCCGTGTCGATGGCAGTGCTCAGATCAATACTGTATTCCTGAAAGTCCGGCATGTCCGTGGGGACGATCACCTGGCTCCAGATTTCCGAATTCCTATCGTTGGAGATGAGAGCCCGGAGCGCGTTCTGCTGGCTGAGAATGTTCTCTTCCGCCGTAATCAGGTCGACTTCACGCTGCGCCATGTTCGCCTCGGCGTCCGTGATTTCTATGGGGGCCATGGTGCCGACCTCGACTTTCTTCTTGTTGTCGCGCAGTGTGATCTGCGCCAGTCTCACTGAATTCCGTCTGATGTTGTAGTCCTGGATGGCCAGTACCAGGTTCCAGTACTGCGTCTGGATGTTCGAAATGGTGTCGGTGACCCTCTGCTTGAACTGGCTGTCGGAAGTCTTCAGATCGAGATTGGCGATCTTGATCTGCGTACGTGTGCTGTCGATTCTAAGATTGCGCAACAGCGGCTGAGTGAACGAGATGCTGCCTCTGCTGTTATAGCGCGGATTGAACAGATTCTGGGTAAGGTTGCTGTCTGAACGATTCGAGTTCCATTGCGCCTGAATCTGTCCACCCGTTTGTACAGGTTTGGTGAAGGTAAAGTTCCACTGCGCCGTGTTGTTCTTTTGATATTCGTCCTCGCCTGTTTCGGTCGATCTGATGTTGGCGCTCTTTGTTGAGGTCGTACCGAGCGAAATCCTCAGGGTGGGATCGTAGCTGCCATAGCTCTGCAAAATCTTGAGCTGGGAGAGCTCCTCGTTTGTGTCCTGGATGGCGATGTCGAGGTTATTCTGCAGGGCCATCTTGGTGAGTTCCTTCAGCGAAAGCGGAAGAGCCGTTCCGTCCTTCTGAGCTCGTTCAATCGGGCTTTGCGGGAGAGGTGGCAAGCCGTCGTCTGTGAGAGAGGCGCCTTCTTGCGCGGCAAGTGGGGAGGAGACCCCGATGGACAGGAAAACCAGACTCAATGTGCCGAGGACCAACATGGTCCAACGAGGCAGAGAAGAACGTGAATTCATACCCTACTCCTTGATGTGAGAAACAGCGAGCTGCGTGAAACACTATTCAATACGAAGAACGGTTGTAAACTGTTTCAAGAAGCTGAGGATTGTACTATAGAGCGGAATTCAGGGCGTGTGGAAAATCACGGCGGATCGATTGGTGGGGCTGCCGGACGTCAGCCCAGGGCTGTGGGGACGCGTCTTTCGCGCCCCCACAGCCCTGGTTGATTCCGAAGCTGAACAGCAGGCTATGGTTCCGAATCCGGATCGCCGGGGCGTTTAAGCGTCGGACGCTTCTTCGGTTCATCTTCTTCGACATCGACATCGCCGGTGTCGCCCGGATCCTGACCCCCGCCCCCTTCAGTTCTGCGCTTAAGTGTGGGCCGCTTCTGCTGTTTCGCCAGATCCGCATCTTCCGACTTCTGGGCGTTGTCGATCGACTGCAGTCGCGCCTTCACGCTCTCGAACTCGGAGGTATTGACTATGTAGTACTCCTTTTCAGACAGGTATCTCTGCTCGTTCATCGAAGCGACGATACGGTCGTCTGTCGACGGATGGGTGCGGAACCATCCGGCCAGACGGCCGGGCTTGCTCTTTTCCTGTTCCTGCAATTTTTCAAAGAAGGAAACAAAAGCGTTCGGGTCGTACCCTGTATTCCACAGATACTGAATGCCCAGCTGATCCGCCTCCCTCTCGGATTCCCGCGTGATGCCCATCAGTTCCAGATTGATTCCCAACCCGAGCGCGTTCTGAATCCCCATCTGGGCCAGATAACCACCGACAAACAGGGCGGGGATGGCTGCAATCTGCAGGTACTGCGCTTTGGACATGCGCATCGTGGCATGTCGTGCGGTGACGTGGGAGATTTCGTGCGCCATCACTCCGGCCAGCTCGGCTTCATTGTCGGCAGCCAGAATGAGGCCTTTGTTTACATAGAAATAGCCGCCAGGAAACGCAAACGCATTCACTTCATCCGAATCGACGACCTTGATGTGAAAGGGAACTTTGGCATCGGAGTGCTTTACGATGTTCTGGCCGACACGGTCTACGTACTCGGTGACGACCGGATCTTCCACCAGCTTGGCCGTCTGCTCGAACTCCGACGCTATCTGAGCCCCGAGCTCCACCTCTTTTTCGAGAGAGACAAAGTTGGGGAAGATACCGAAGACCCGCCCCGAGACGCTGCGATTGCCGATGTTCTCGACATCCCCATGTTTCCTGTCGGCATACACCGGTAACGCAGCAAGAGTCGTTGCCAGCGCCATGATGAGTAATTTCGCAGACAGTCCCTTCATAGATCCTCCAAAACGGGAGTGATTGTATTCTTCGGCGAGCCTCGCTATGCTTACGATTTTGATATGAAAATCGAAGCCGGCCGACGTTTTTTCCCAAAGGCTTAGATGTATCTGACCTCCGGATGTTTCACTTTCATGATATTAGGCTTCTCCGAAGAAGGGTGTCAACCATAGCGAGGCCGAGATGAAGATACTGAACGCAAGACAGATGGCGGAAGTCGACAGCCTTACAACCGAGAGGTACCTCGTGCCTTCCATCCTCTTGATGGAGAACGCAGGTCGATCTGTGGCCGACGAGATAGAAAGGTCCTGCCCCGGATTGCAGAACAAGAGCATCTCGATCCTGTGCGGCCCGGGGAATAACGGCGGAGACGGATTTGTCGTGGCTCGGCATCTCGCGCTGCGGAATGCCCGTCCTTCCGTTGTCCTTTTTGCTGAACCGGAGAGGCTTAAGGGAGACGCCCTGACCAATTTCAAGATCGCTTCCGCAATGAAAATCCCGATATCGATACTGCCGGTTCCTGCGTCTTCCAAGTCGTTCCTCGCGGAAGGGATTCCTCCTGACATCATCGTTGACGCTTTGTTCGGGACGGGTCTGTCAAAGCCGATCGGACCGGGGTTCGGTCAGGTTGTCAATTGGATCAACAAGTGCTCACGACGCTCTTATGTGGTCGCCGTCGATATTCCTTCAGGCCTCGTGGCCGATTCTCCCCTGATTCCCGGCCCGGCCGTAAAGGCACAATTGACGGTGACTTTCACTGCTCTGAAGCTTGCCCAGATCATGCCGCCGGCAGCCGATCTGGCCGGGAGAGTGGTTTTGGCGCAAATCGGGTCGCCTTCAGAGCTGCTTGACAATCCGGAGTACCGGCTGAACCTGATTGATTCTGCACTGGTGCGGTCTACCGTTCCTGTACGTGACAGGGACAGCCACAAGGGTTCCTTCGGGCATGTCTATGTCGTTGCAGGATCACGGGGTAAAGGCGGGGCGGCGCTGATGACCGGGCTTGCGGCACTGCGAGCCGGTGCGGGCCTTGTGACCCTGTGGCTGCCCCAAAGCCTTCAGCAGAACGTCTCGGGCCGGTTCCCTGAACTCATGACAGAACCCCTCCCCGAGACAGATGAAGGGACTTCGACAAGGGCGGGCGCCGAGAGACTCCTGGAACAACTCCGGCAGGCAGATGCCCTGGTTTTGGGTCCCGGCCTGACCACAAACGAGTCAACGAAGCGCCTCGTATGGGAACTCGTGCATCGTTCTCCAGTTCCGGTAGTTCTCGACGCCGACGGCATCAACGCATTCGTCCCTCCAGCTGAGCCGCTGGTGAATGAGTTGGGACAGCCCGTCGTTATCACTCCTCATCCGGGGGAAATGGCACGGCTTACAGGGAAGAATACTTCCCAGGTTCAGGAAAGCAGGATCGATAATGCCAGAGAATGCGCCGCCCGGTTCGGCTGCTTCGTTGTTTTCAAAGGATTCCAGACCGTCGTTGCGGGACCGGAGGGCGACGTTTTCATAAACAACACCGGAAATCCCGGGATGGCGAGCGGCGGAACGGGGGACATTCTGTCCGGGATGGTAGGCCGTTTTGTCGCCGCATGGAAGAAGCAGGATTCGAGAAGCCTGCTGCATTTCCTTTCTTCTGCCGTCCATCTGCACGGTCTTGCAGGAGACGTGGCGGCCGAAAAAGAGGGGGTGGATTCCCTGATTGCGACCGATATCCTGACCTTCCTTCCTGAAGCCTTCAGAAGAGTCTCACAGGAATGAAGACGAAGAAGAGGCAGGCCCGGATCGGCGGAAAGCGGTACATAAGCAGCTCTCCGGAGGAGACCCGGAAAATCGGCGTTGAAGTCGCTCAGTCCCTTTTCATTCCGGCAGTCGTTCTCCTCTATGGCGACCTCGGCAGCGGCAAGACGACCCTGACCCGTGGGATCGCAGAAGGTCTGGGGCTCGAGGATCTCAGCCTTGTCAGCAGTCCGTCCTACACCCTGGTGAATGTCTATCAGGCCCGTTGTCCCATCTATCATGTCGACCTGTACCGTCTCGAAGGAGAGCGTGATCTATACTCGACAGGGATTGACGACTTCGTCGGAAGAGAGGGCGTTACGGTTATTGAGTGGAGCGAGCGTCTGGCCGGCGGGTTTGCAGGTGCGACGGTAATCCGGATCGTAGATGCGGGAGGAGACCGTCGGGAACTGAACATCATCCCTCCCGGGGAAACAAGATGACAGATAAGAGCGCAAACGTGAGCATCGACAGACTCCCCGGTATGCCGCAGAAGTGGGTCGAGTTCCTCGAGTCAAGGCGTTCTCCCGATGCCGCCGGTTTCTTCTTCTCTGCCGTCCGGGACATAAAAACGGCGGCGGGGAGCGAGGAACTGCGCGGCTATCTGGTCGATCTGTATGAAAAAAGGGGCGTTCCGTCGGCGAAGACCGGAGAAAATATCGAGCGCTTCGGCCGCCCAGGAACGGTGGTCGTAGCGGCAGACATCCGGGCCGGCCTGTTTGGCGGCCCTCTCTTTCAGTTCCTGAAGTGTCTGACGGCTGCAAAGGTCTGTGAAGAACTTGCCGCACGGTCGGTGACGACTATTCCAGTCGGATGGATGGTCCCGGAACGCCCGGGATTTCCGGCCTGGTCGGTGACACTGGCGGACGGCGCAGGTGAACTCCGCAGGCTTGAAGTGCCTCAGGACGGGACCGCCGCGCTTATCAGCGAAATAGAAGGAATCGGCGAGGGGAAGTTCGACCCGGATACCCTGGCGCTGCTGGAGAGAGAATTCTGCGGCGCTTCACTGGCCGAAGCATCGGGGAGACTCCTCGAAGCGTTTCTGGGCGAATGGGGGCTGATAGTACTGAACCCGTCCGATCCTGAACTTCAGCGCGCCATCGGCAATGCGTCCGGCTCCGGGCCAGTCCGCGATGCCCTGCTGCCTGTTCTGGTGTCGATTGTGGACGTGTACGACTTTGCTGCGGCATCCGGGCCGCTCCTCTGGCCGCAGGCGGGCGCCACCATCATCGATTCCCGGAGCCGCCAGACTCTCGAGAAGTACAATCTTGATCTCATTCAGCTTTATGCAGGCGAGGGCGAGGCGGTCGGAAATGTCAGGGAGTCGCTGCCGCCCGGAATCCCCGAAAGGTTTGCACGCCTGAGAGCGCAGACGGAAAAGACCATGGACGAACTGAAGGCGCGTATGGCCGGCGAGACAAGGGTGTTGAAGGCGGCAGATTCCTGCCAAGAGAGAATCGCGTATCAGTTGTCTAAGATGGAGAAGCGGGTTGAGGCGTCGGTGACCGCCAGAATGGAGACGGCGGTCAGACGCATTCGCAAAGCCTGCAACTTCCTTGCGCCGAACGGGAATCTGCAGGAACGCGAGCTGGCCGGGATTCAGCTTCCGCTGAAGTACTCAACCGCCGCATACCGTCTTGTGTATGATGAACTGGATGTTTTTGGCCTTGAACATCAACTGATCTATCTGGATTGAGACATGCGTCTGGATATTATTGCTTTCGGTGCGCACCCTGACGACGTCGAACTGTTTGCCGGCGGAACGCTTGCGAAAATGGCGAGCCTCGGTTATTCGACGGGAATTGTCGATATGTCGCGCGGGGAACTGGGAACACGGGGAAATCCTGAAACTCGCAGGGAAGAAGCCGGGAGAGCAGCAGAGATATTGAAGGTGCAGGTGCGCGAAAACCTCGGCTTTTCGGACGGCGAAATGACCGTGACACCTGAGGCGAGGCTTAAAATCATAAAGATACTCCGCAAGTATCGTCCTCCGATTGTGCTGACGCACTATTGGGATGACAGGCATCCGGACCACGTCAACACGTCCCGGCTGGTGACCGAGGCGGTGCATCACTCCGGGCTGGCGAAGATCGACACCGGGCAGCACCGCTACCGTCCTCCAACGATTCTTTATTTCAAAGTTCCATCTTATATAGTCCCCACTTTCATAGTCGACGTCTCCGACTTCGTTGAGCGGCGCAATGCAGCCATCCAGGCGTACCGCTCGCAGCTGTACAACCCTTCCAGCACTGAGCCGATGACAAGGCTCAGTCATCCGGAGTTTCTGGCGAACGTCGAAACCGTTCATTCTTACTACGGCACGCTTATAGGGAAACGGGCCGGCGAGGCATTCCATTTGAAAGGAATTATGGAAGTGCACGATCTCGTCAGCCAGTTTACCGTCAGAGACACTGACTGAGTGATCTGTGAAGATTGCTGTTGTATAATCGGCGCGCGTTCCTGAGAGAGATGATCGATGTTTCGAGAACACGCGAAGCTTCAAAACCGACTTCAGTTTGCCATCGATGTCGCGGTTTCACTGGCCGTTTTCCCGCTTGCCGCCTGGAGCCGCAGCTACGTTGCCGCGATGCTCCCGTGGGATTTGAATCGTTTCCTGAACCCCGAGCTGCTTCCGCTGCATGAATACTTCTGGATCATAGGCCTTTCGATCTGTTTCTGGGCGATGGCGGCCTCTTCTCTCGGGCTGTATCGAATTTCGATGCGGCGCTCGGGAGGGAAGAAGGTAAGAATCGTCGTAGAAAGTTCTATCCTGTTGTGGCTCTTTTTGGGCTTCCTTTCCTTTGTGCTGAAACTCGATCTCAGCCGGCTCCTGATCACAGCATTCGCAGCCTACCAGGCAATCGCGCTCGGGGCGGTCAGGTTGCTGTTGCATCTGAGGCTGAAGCTGAGAAAGAATCGCCCGTCCGCCCTGCAGGATGTCCGGAACATTCTGATTATCGGGACGTCGGAGAAAGCCAGAAGCATGGGAGATCTGATTTCCAGGTACTCGGAGTGGGGTCTTCATGTGCTCGGGTACATAACGGTCGACGGCAACGGAGATTCTGAAAACGGCAGTGACGTGCTCGGGTCTGTTTCGGACCTTTACGGCATAATTGATAACAACATTGTGGACGAGATCATCTTCGTGGGCGACCGTAACGGCTTTGATCTCATCGACACTGTGCTCGAAATCTGCAAGGAACAGGGGATACGGTTCCGCGTGGCCGCCGATTTCTTCCCCGCGCGTGTGACCAAGCTCTCGATGGAGTTCCTTGAAAACATCCCGATTCTTACCTTCAGCTCCTCGCCGGAACATGCCTGGTCGCTTCTGATCAAGAGGACAGTGGACATCATCGTCTCTTCTATAATGCTCGTTATCCTGTCTCCATTCATGCTTATCATCGGGCTGGTGGTGAAATTGACGTCAAAGGGGCCGGTCATTTACCGGCAGGTCCGATGCGGACTCTACGGACGGAAGTTCGTCCTGTACAAGATCCGGAGCATGCGCGTCGGAGCCGAGGATGCACTCTGGGAGATCAGACACCTCAACGAGATGGATGGCCCGGTGTTCAAAATGCGCAATGATCCGAGGGTCACGCCGGTGGGCCGTTTCCTGCGCAAGAGCTCCATAGACGAGTGGCCGCAGTTCTGGAACGTTCTCAAAGGGGATATGAGCCTGGTCGGACCGCGCGCTCCGCTGCCGGACGAAGTGAAGGAGTACACCCGGTGGCAGCGACGAAGGTTGTCGGTCAAGCCGGGCATCACGTGCCTGTGGCAGATATCAGGCCGCAACGAAATCGACTTCCATGAATGGATGAAGCTGGATCTGCACTACATCGACAACTGGTCCCTGCTGCTCGACTTCAAGATACTGCTTCGGACATTTCCCGTCGTTCTTTTCGGCAAAGGAGCAAGGTGACGCGAAGCGCCGCTCATTCGTTGTTTTGGGCGACCGCTGCGCTGATGTGCTCGATTTGGCACAGTTCGGCCAGTTCCCTGATCTGCTCAGTGCGCGGAGGAGGAGCCATCCGGCTGTGAAAACTCCCCGGGCCAAGCAGGAGGTAGGCGAAGGTCTCGGCAAAGTCTCCTGCCGGAGTAGCGTAATCGGAGCACCCGCTCGGACCGTACCATGGCATCGAGGGATCTATACCGCGCAGTTTCATCCACCGTTCGCGACGTTCCCTGTTGTTGAACTTGAGATCGATGATATGCCCGAATTCATGGGCAAGGTCGAATGCGAGCGCCTCGGGCGACTCCCCGGCCTTGACGTACACTTCGATCCTGTACTCGTCGACGAAGGTCAGCGCCCTGTAGCCCGGGCGACGTGGATGGAACTGCACCTTGTATCCCAGCTGCTGCCAGGGGAACTTGATCAGTGCCAGTGCAGCTCTGCCCGAGACATGCGGTGAACGGAGCGGGGGCCGGAGCAACGATGGTGCCGGTTCCGGCACTGTCGTCCTTCCCATGGCCGTCCTGCGGCTTTCGGCCTGCTCACACATGCCGGCTAAGGGCAACAGCGCGATCACCGGTATAACCAGGTAGAGATGAAAAAATTTGGGGAGTTTTATGTACATCAAAATCTAACCACTTCAACTCTCAGATTGCGTAGTAACACTCATGCAATCTTGGGTACAAACCGTCCATGAGGGCGCAAGTTAAGCTATTGCAGCAATTAGATGGATTGTGCTGAAGCATGAGCGCTATGAGGCCGGCAGTTTCGGGTGATTTACCCCCGGCACCGGGTCATAACACTCATGAATCTAGTGATTTAGGAGAAGTTACGAGCGCGGGATCCGGCTGATCCCGGTATTGCAGCTGGTAGAGCCGCCAGTAGATCCCCTTGAGCCTCAGCAGTTCCTGATGCGTTCCGGTTTCCCTGATGCGGCCGCGATGAAGCACGACAATGCGGTCGGCGTTCTGGATGGTCGAGAGCCGGTGAGCGATTATGATGGACGTCCGGTTGGCCATCAGCTTTGCAAGGGCATCGCGGATGAGGAGTTCGGTTTCGGTGTCGATGCTCGACGTTGCCTCATCGAGAATCAGGATCCTGGGATCGTACGCCAGCGCCCTTGCAAACGCCAGCAGCTGCCTCTGTCCGACCGAAAGAGATGACCCGCGTTCGCCGACCCTGGTATTGAACTGGGCATCGAGTTTCCGGATGAAGCTGGAGGCGTGGACGGTGTCTGCTGCATGAATGATCTGTTCGTCATTGATGGCTTTGTTTCCGAGGCGGATATTTTCTGAGACGCTGCCGGAGAAGAGGAAGACGTCCTGCAACACAATCCCGATCGATCTTCTCAATTCCTGCAGATCGAAATCCTTTACATTGGCGCCGTCTATCAGGATCTCTCCCTGTTGCACGTCATAGAAGCGGCTGAGAAGCGAGATGAGTGTCGATTTCCCGGCACCGGTATGGCCGACGACAGCCACTCTCTCGCCCGGTCCCACCTTGAAAGAGATGTCGTTGAGGACGGGCTCGCCCGGATTGTAGCAGAAGCTGACATTCCTGAATTCGATGCTCCCCTTTTCCACCTTCCGGGCGACGGGGTTTGCGGTCGTGCTGATGGTCGGCTGCGTGTCCAGGAGTTTGAAGATACGTTCCGAGGAAGCCATTGCCGCCTGCAGAATCGTGTATTTCTCACTCAGATCAGAGATCGGCCTGAAGAACCGGTCGGAATACTGGATGAAGGCCACGAGCTTCCCCAGCGTCAGGGTTCCCGCGAGGACCTCATGCCCGCCGATCCAGATAATGGTTGCGATCGCGAGAGCCGACACGACCTCGAGCAGCGGAAAGAAAATCGCGTAATAGAAGATTGACTGCATGTTGGCATCGAGATGCTCTTTGTTAATACGGCTGAACTGACGGTGCTGCCGCTTCTCGCGGCCGAAGAGCTGGACCACGGCTGCGCCGGTTATGTTCTCCTGCAGGAAGGCATTGATGCGGGCGATGGCGGTGCGCACGCGCCGGTATGAATCACGCACCTTGATCTTGAAGAGAAGCGTGACAAGAAGAAGGATAGGAAGAATGCAGAGGATGGCGAATGCGAGCCTGTAGTCGAGCAGAAACAGCGCAATGATAATTCCCGAGAGGGTGAAGATGTCGTCGAAGACCGAAATGACTCCCGATGTGAACAATTCGTTCAGGGCGTCGACATCGGTCGTGACGCGGGTCATGAGGCGTCCGACAGGGTTGCGGTCAAAGAACGAGACATCCAGCTTCTGCAGGTGCTGGAATATTTCCATTCTCAGATCGAGCATCGTTTTCTGCCCCATGAGGTTTATCAGCCACGTCTGGCCATAGCTGAAGGCAAATACAAAAATCAGGGTGAGAATGTACAGAAACGCGATCTGATTCAGGCCCGTGAAATCACCGGTCCCGATGTAGCGGTCGATTGCGACCTTGGTCAGATAAGGCTGGACGATCGAGAGAGCCGAACCCGCGATCAGGCACAGGATGGCCAGCAGTGCGGACTTGCGGTAAGGCTTGATATAGGTGAGCAGCCTGCGCATGAGCCGCGCGTCGTACGCCTTTCCCAGTACCTGTTCTTCGGTGAAATCAGACATAGGAGTTCAGAATTCCAACTTTCCTTTTTATGTGGTTGCAAGTTCCTCTTCAAGAAGCTGCTTGCGGTAGAGATCAGCATACACGCCGTCGAAAGCCGTCAGCGAATCGTGCGTGCCGCGCTCGACGATTTCGCCGTCCTTGAGCACCACGATCTGGTCGGCGCCCTTTATGGTCGAGATCCTGTGCGAGACCAGAATCGATGTGCGCTCGTTCATGATTTTGGCCAACTCACCCAGAATGCGTTCTTCGGTATATGTATCGACGCTCGACAATGAATCGTCGAAAATCAGGATTTTCGGGAGGATCGCGACGGCTCTGCTGATTGCGACGCGCTGTTTCTGCCCTCCGGAAAGCGTAATGCCCCGCTCCCCGACATAGGTCTGCATCTTCTTCGAGAATGAGCTGATGTCGTCCGCGATCTGAGACACCTGGGCCGCCCAGTCGAGTTTCTCGTCAGAGATGTCGGAATCGCTGCCGAATGCGATGTTTTCGCGTATCGTATCGGAGAACAGGAACGTCTCCTGCGGCACGCTTCCGATTGTTTTGCGCAGCTGGGCCAGGGGCCAGTCGCGCACGTCTTTGCCGTCTACAAAAACCGTTCCCGGAGGCGGATCAAAGAGCCTCGGGATG
The DNA here is from genome assembly GCA_012719355.1 of Acidobacteriota bacterium. GTDB lineage: Bacteria > Acidobacteriota > UBA6911 > UBA6911 > UBA6911 > UBA6911. Next base: position 23,095 of record JAAYAM010000159.1, on the reverse strand, counting down.
AGGTTGACGAGTGTCGATTTGCCGCTCCCGGTGTGACCTACGATTGCCAGCGAAGTTCCTGCCGGGACGAACAGGCTGATGTTCCGGAGCACCGGACCGGAGGAGCGTGGATAGCTGAAGGTCAAATTCCTGAACTCAATGCTGCCATGGACCGGCATCGGCGCAGACGATCCCGGCTCGTCTTGAATGTCCGGCGGCACATCCATGATCTCCAGAATTCTTCCCATCGATGCCGAGCCGCGTTGAAAGAGATTGATGACCCATCCCACCGCGATTGTCGGCCAGGTGAGCATTGCCAGGTAACCCATGAATGCGACGAACTCGCCGAGCGTCAGGCGCTGGTCTATAACCTGGCGGCCGCCGAACCACAGCAGGGCGACGGAAGACATGCCGAGCAGTGCGGTCATCAGCGGATAAAAGACTCCCCAGAGACGTATCAGCGAGATATTGCGCCGCAGGTATTCGAAATTGAGAAGACGGAAGTCCTCAATTTCGGACTGCTCGCGCGCGAAAGCCTTCACCACCCGGATTCCGGAGATGTTTTCCTGTGCCTTGGTTGTCAGGCTGGAGAACTGTTCCTGGATGCTCTCGAACCTGTCATGAATCTCGCCGCCGAATTTCTTCACAGTGATGGAAACCAGAACGAGCGGAATGTAGGCGAGGAGCGTCAGCTGCCAGTTCAGTCTGAACAGTATATATGTGGCGATGATGATTAGGGTCACGGTATTCATGGAATACATGATGGCGGGACCCAGAACGGACCGGACCGCATTAAGATCGTTGGTGGCGCGCGACATGATGTCACCTGTGCTGCGCGACTGCAGAAAGGACAGCGACATCTTCTGAATGTGGGCGAGAAAGTCGTTGCGAAGATCGTATTCGACCAGGCGGCTTACCCCGATCAGGATTCGGCGCATCCAGAAACGGAAGAAACCCTCTACCAGCGAGATCCCGAGTATGATGGCCGCGAACTGAAGGAGTCGGGCCCTGTCGAAACCCTCGTTGAGTCCGTCGATCACATATTTGAGGACCCATGGCGAGAACATTGAGGCGACGACCGTGAGGATGACCATGCAGAAGCCGAGGATCATCCGGAAGCGGTACCTGCCGAGATAGGGCAGAAGGTAAGTAAGCGGGTACTTTCTTTCGCTCATAGGTAATGCGGATGGCAAGGGGGGCCGGCGAACTCGAGCCGTGTTACTGACGGTTCGTCCGCATGTCCTTGTAGTGCACGATTCCGCCCTGACGTAATTTGAACTCTACTGAATAGCTGGCAAACTGCATCCTGTAATCCGGGTAGACCACTTCAAAATGGGCAACCTCGTCAGGAGCAATCGTCTCCTTATCCATACGTACGATGGCCGTTTCCAGCATGCTCCCATCATGAGAGTAGAACCGTATTGCGGCATCCAGTCGCTCCACAGGTTCGGAGGTGATGTTCCTCACCGCGCCTCTGACACGGAACTCGTTGTCGGTCACCTGCTCGCCCACGTACAGAAACGCAATCTTCTCCTGGCGGGCCGCTCCGCTTCTTTCCTCGATATTGCCGGCGATTCTGTCGACGGTCGGCTGGGGAAGGAGAATCAAGACAAGTCCCAGCGCGACGACCAGGCTCAGAATGATCAGTAGCGCCTGAACCAGATTGTTGAAGATCCACGGACGTTTTTGCACGGTGGCAAAGCCGGGAGCCGGCACTGCCTCCACCGGCCCTTCTTCTGAGTCAGCCGGTTTCGGGATCCCGGGTTCTTCCGGATTGCCCTGCTTGTCCAGGTTCAAAAGCATTATCGGCCCCTTTGGTTTTTTCATGTCATTTCCCCTTTCCGTACGTGGGGAGAGATCTCGCCGGATACGTGCCATGCTGGCGGATTGAACGACCGGTCGGTTCGGATGACTACCTGGACGGGGGTCTGGGGAACCTGGGTTGACGCGGGTCTACGGGCTGAGGGCGCTGTCCCCAGAAGCCCTTTCTTTCCTCTACAGGTGAATCATTGTGCAGCAGCCCGTTGCTTATTCTCCCCAGAATGCGTCTTTCAATAATGCCCCTGGAATTGATGGGTACCCATTTCTCGGTCCCGTCAATTTCCCGCTGCAGAGCTTCCATATCTGTTCGTATCGTCACCATGGTTTCGGCAGGCGACACTATCTCGAGCACGGCTTCCACTGAATATCTTGCCTTGAGCCAGCTGCCGGTGAGGGTGTCTTTCTTTATCGCCACCTTGTCGACTTCACTCGCGGTGAGTGAACCGCTGATGAATTCGTAAGGCCGGGTAACGATCCTTCCGCCCTTTCTGTCGTCGAGCTCTATCCTGAACCCCATATCGTTCAGCACCGAATAGACCACATTTCCAACGATATCATACTTGAACAGGAACTTGACGGGATCGGGGAGGCTGGCTTTTCCCGACTGGGCGCCGGCCGGCATGGCGCAGGTCAGCGCGAGGCCTGTCAGCAGAGCGATGCGCATCAAATGGTTTCTTACGTAACGTGTTACTGGCAGTTTGGGACGCACGGCGTGATCCTATCACCGGCTGCCGGATTAAGTCAATACGGCGCGCCACTCCCGCGGCCGCACGAAAAAATGAACAATAAAACGGCTCGCAAACTCAGTCGATAGAGACTAGACTGCTAGTAATCAGTTGCAGATGAAATACATTATTGATGGAGGCGGAATGAAAGATTTTCAGAGCACGTTCAAAAGCCTTGCCCTTGCCGCGTTAGTTCTGTGCATCGCGGGACCGGCCGTAGCCCAGGATGAGACCAGTACGGAGATTACCGGCTATTATCAGCAATACCGCAACTTCAGCTTCAATGCCGGTGGAGGGGTTGCGTTTGACGATACCAAGCTTACCGGCGGAGGCTTCACCCTGGCCCAGACCCTGGCTCCCTGGTTCGCAGTGTGGACACAGGTGTCGATTTACGGTTCTGCCGAAGGCCCTACCACCCCATTGGGTGAAAGTCTCTTGAACGTCCGCATTATAAATAACCTTTATGGGGTCAGGTATCAGACCCAGGAGTATGGTCCGCTGCGGTTCTATGGAAAAGCCGGGCTGGGTTTCTCAAACTTCGGCTTCAACTCCCCCAACGGCAATTTCGGCAGTACGAAGTTCAGCGTCGGGTACGGCGGCGGAGCACAGGTCTGGATGCACAGGAATTTTGGCATTACTCTTGACGTCTCTCATATCACGATGAGCCTGCCTAATCTGTTTCCCGGTGCCGATATCGTCCCCGGTCGGGAGGGGTGGGATTCCGGTCTGACTTACACGGGTGGGGTGTCGGTGCGATTCTGAGCAAGCGCGGGGCGTGGTTGCATAAATCCGCGCCTCCCTATATCCTGACTCAGGTCTAAGGAACAGGTAAATCAGCTATGCCAAAATATCCCACCAACTGGATAGATTATAGTCTGCCCTCAGGGCAGACTTTTGCGGTGGCAGTCTGCGGATACGCCGGGAAGGTGCGCCATATGTATATCGGCCACGATCCGGTCCGGCGCGCATTCATTCACGAGATTTATGTCGACGACGAGTCATGCCAGACGGCCTCTCACTGCCTCGCCCTTGACTGCCCTCACAACCGTTCGGAAGAAGAGCACCTCCTTCACATGCTCGACATGAATGAGGACGAGCCTCTTGACGCTGAAGCGGCCGAACAGTGGGGAACCACCAGCACCCTGGCCTCTTTTCTGAAGCTTACCCGCAGAATCAACCAGATTCTGCCGGACGAATTGAAGAAACGCCAGGAGCCGGTCGGCGAAGAGGAACCGGGCTCGGGAGAGTGAACCTCGACGACGCGAAGGGTGCATAGCGGCCGTCGCGTCGCCGATCCTCCGGCTTATCGTAACGATCTCTGATATCTGTCTACCGCTACCTGGTGATGAGCGAAGTTCTTCGAGAACTGGTGCGTCCCGTCATTCCGGGAGACATAGTAGTAGTAGTCGGTTTGTGCCGGATTCAGAGCGGCGCAAAGTGAAGTATCCCCGGGATTGGCAATGGGGCCGGGCGGCAGGCCGGGATGTATGTAGGAGTTGTATGGCGACTCCATGATAAGGTCCGCCCGTCCCAGGCGCCCTTCGTACGTGCCGGCGAGCTTCATCGCGTAGATGATCGTGGCGTCGCAGGCGAGCGGCATTCTTTTGCCGAGACGGTTGGTGAAGACGGATGCCACGATCGGCCCCTCTTCCGCTTTCTTGACTTCCTTCTCGATCATCGACGCCAGGATGACGATGCTTCGTATATCCCATCCGTCAGGCAAGGGATATGTTTGTGTCGCTCTGGCTATTCTCGTGCGGAACTGATTCACCATTGTTCTGATGATGAGTTCGGAATCCGCTTTGCTGCCGAAGCGATAGGTCTCCGGGAAGAGGTATCCTTCAAGGTTCTTCGCTGCGGGATCGATGTCCGCGACCAGCTCCGTCTTCAGCAGGAGCTGTTCCATTTCGGCGAGATCCCCCATGCCGTTTCTCGCCAGCAGTTCAATCGTCTCCTGGGCGGTCAGTCCTTCAGGGACAGTAATGGATCGGAAGAAAACATCTCCACTGGTCAGCCTCCTGGCCACTTCGACCGGCGACACCGGGCCGGCGAATTTGTATTCGCCCGCCTTGACCGCGTGTCCTTTATCCGTGAGCCGCAGGTAGATCAGGAACGGAAGCTTACGGCGCAGAATGCCGGAATCGACGAGCATGTCCGCGATCCTGCTGGTGGAAACGTGGCGGGGAACCTCGACAATCATTTCGCTTTCTGAAGACCCGTAATAAGAGCTCACCAGTTCCGAGCGCAGCCACAATGCCGTGCCGGCAAGGGAGATGACGAAAACAATTGCAAGTGCCAGAGCAATAGAGAGAAATATGCGTCGCACGCTAACGTTCCTTCAGATATCGTTCCAGTATCAATGCGGCAGCAAGCGAATCTACCGACCGGTACCTCTTCTTCTGCCGGGGATTCATCGTCTGCCAGATTTCGAGAGCCTCTATAGTGGAAAGCCTTTCATCTACTCCTGTCAACGGGATTTTCAAATCCTTCTTCAGGTCTTCGAGAACCTGCTCCATTTTGAGGACGGACTCGCCCCGAGTCCCGTCCATGTTGAGCGGCATTCCCAGAAGCGCTTCCCGTATGTCGAGTTCGACTATGACGGCCTTGAGTTTTCTCACCAGCTCCTTCCTCCCGGCATTAGGAATGGAAGGCAACGGCTGTGCCAGAAGCCTCAACTCGTCGCTGCAGGCGAGCCCTATGTTCCTTGCGCCGTAGTCTATCGCGAGCAGGCGGCCCTGTTTTTCCATAACGTCATTGGAACACGCCGCTTAAAACGCGTCAACAACAGGAATTCTACATTCGGTCGTCGCGGATGTATGCGTCATTGATCACAACCCGGCCGGGACTTTCCCATTTGAAAGGGGGACGCGATTGCTATAATATCTAATGGTTTTTACCCCGACCGGCTGGGAGGTCTGATGTCTCACAAGGGAAAAGTACTGGTCTTTCTCGGATCGTTTCTGATAGCGGTGTACGGCCTGACGGCTGCGTTCTATGGCAAGGTCGTGGCGCAGGACGATGCATACAGGGAACTCCGGGTGTTTATGGAGGTGCTCGACCGCATCAACGACGACTATGTCGAAGTCCCAAACATGAATGCCGTTCAGGATGGAGCAATGCGCGGACTGATCGATGCCCTCGATCCGTACAGCACTTTCCTGACGCGGCAGCAGTATGAAGAGCTGCAGAAGCGCAAGGAGAACGGCAAAGCCGGAGCGGGAGTGGTTCTTTCGAAGCGGTCGAATGTCGTCTATGTAGTCTCGACCGACAAGGATGGCGCTGCAGCCGAGGCGGGAATAAGACCGGGCGACTACCTTGTGGCGATCAACGACAAGGGCGTGGAAAACAAAAGCATCATGGAGGTGGACAGCCTTCTGCACGGTGTTCCCGGAACAAAGGTGAAACTCACGGTGTTCCGGAGTTCCAGCCCCAAGCCGCTGGATTTCGAAATGATCTTCAAGAACCCGACCTCGACGCCTGTGGTCTCCAGGATGCTCGAAGGTCAGGTCGGTCTCCTCGACATCTCTTCTCTTGCGGACAGCTCGGCCGAGCAGGCGAGAATCAAACTCAAGAACCTGATTTCCAAGGGTGCAGCAAAGCTTATCCTCGATCTGCGGGATTGCGCTGACGGAAACCCCTCGGAGGGGGCCGATCTGGCTAATCTCTTCCTCAAGTCTGGAACCATTTATTATAGCCAGAACAGGCAGGGAGAGAAGGTTGAGGTAGTGGATGCGGTGCCGTCAAAGCACGTGACGGATATGCCTCTGGTCGTTTTGATCGACAGTTCCACGGCGGCCGCGGCCGAAATTGCGGCCGGCGCCCTGAAAGACAGCAAACGGGCGACCGTCGTGGGTGAGAAGTCTTTTGGAGTCGGTTCGGCTCAGAAGACGATCCCGATGAAAAGCGGGGCGCTGCTGATCCTTTCCATTGCAAAATACTACACGCCGGGCGGCAAGGTCATCCAGGATGACGAATCGGCAACCAAGACCGGTATCAGCCCCGATGTCGAAGCTCCGAATGATGACCAGCGACAGGTACTGGCGGTCGAGTCGTATTACGGCGACCGCGATACTGTTGGCCCCGAGGGAGCAAAAGACGACAGGAATGATCCTGTCAGGTACCGCGAGATCCAGGAAAAGATTGAAAAGATCCAGCTGGACAAAGCGCTCGAAATACTGGCAGGCGTAAGTGCGCCGGCGAAAAAGGTGGCGTAGAACGGATTGTTATTGACAGTATTTTGGCCTTTCTGTTACTTTAAGTCCTTATTTTTTAGGCGCGTAGCTCAGGGGGAGAGCACTTCCTTGACGCGGAAGGGGTCAGCGGTTCAAATCCGCTCGCGCCTACCATTTAGAAGCCTCCGGTGAGATTGAGTCTGATGATGAACACTACACGTTGGACTAGAGCTTTCAATCCTGCCCAATTTACAGATTAATGACCAGGAAGGTGTGCCTTTTCTTGTCCTGGCGGCGCCCAGAGGCAAGAGTTGCTATATAGAACATGTCAGTAAAAATTGTATATGCAGACGGAACGGTAGGCGAAGTGGCTGATGCGAACGCCGCGCTGGAAATCTACCGTCACAGCACCTCGCACCTGATGGCAGCGGCTGTCACCAGCCTTTTCCCGGACACTCACCTGGGGATCGGGCCGGCTATAAGCGACGGCTTCTACTACGACTTTGCACGTCCCCAAGGGTTTGTCGCAGAGGACCTGCAGAAGATAGAGAAACGGATGCGGGAACTGGCATCCATGGACCTCAAGTACGAACCTTCCATAATAGCGAAGGAAGAGGCGATAGAGTATTTCACCGGACAGGGTGAGCACCTGAAGGTCGAGCTCATTCAGGAGAAGGCGGGTGAAAGGCTCTCATGCTACCGGCTGGGCGATTTCGTCGATTTCTGCACGGGACCGCACCTGGTGTCGACTTCCCAGATTGATCCGGAGAGCTTCCGCGTTCTCAATATGGCCGGCTCCTACTGGAAAGGGGACGAGCACAACCAGCAGCTGCAGCGCATCTACGGGACGGCTTTCCTGACTTCTGAAGAACTGAAAGCGTATCTGACGCAGCTGGAAGAAGCCAAGAAGCGGGATCACCGGAAGCTCGGGCGCGATCTCGATCTGTTCAGCATTTCGGAAGAGGCCGGACCCGGGCTCGCGTTCTGGCATCCGAAAGGGACCCGTGTGCGGCTGCTTGTCGAGGAATTTCTGCGGAAAGAACTGTATCGCAGGGGCTATGAATTTGTGACGACCCCGCACGTGGCGCGGGATGCCTTGTGGAAGACCTCCGGGCATTACGACTACTATCGCCAGAACATGTACGTCTTCAACATCGATGAGGATGAATTTGTTCTCAAACCGATGAATTGCCCGGGACACATCCAGATATACAAGTCGCAGATGCGCAGCTACCGTGATCTGCCGCTGCGCTTCGCCGAATTCGGAACGGTATACCGTTACGAGAAGAGCGGCGTGCTGCACGGCCTCCTCAGGGTGCGCGGTTTCACTCAGGATGATGCCCATATCTTTTCCACGCGCGAGCAGGTGGGTGACGAGATCTCGGCGCTGATTGACCTGGTGCTTTTCGTAATGAAGAGCTTCGGATTTGACCAGTACAAGGTTGAGCTCTCGGTGAGGGACGAGTCGAAGAAGGAAGACTATGCCGGTACTGAAGAAGACTGGCATATGGCGGAAGAGGCGCTGACGGCGTCGCTTCGCGCACGGGGCATAGAGTGGACCAGGATGGAAGGGGAAGCGGTGTTCTATGGTCCGAAAATCGATGTGAAGCTGATCGATGCTATCGGACGCCCCTGGCAGCTTTCCACCGTGCAGTTTGATTTTACACTGCCGAAACGGTTCAATCTTGGCTATACGGGATCTGATGGACAGGTGCACCAGCCCGTAATGCTGCACCGCGCGCTTCTCGGATCTGTGGAACGCTTTCTGGGCGTCCTGATCGAGCACTATGCGGGCGCCTTTCCAGTCTGGCTGGCCCCCGTTCAGGTGGTCGTGATCCCGATCGCTGAGCGTCATCATGAGTACGCCCGCAAAGTTGCGTCTCGACTGACCGAGGCTGATCTGAGGGTGGAAATTGACGACAGGAATGAGAAAATGGGCTACAAGATCCGCTCGGCACAGACACAGAAGATCCCCTACATGCTGGTTGTCGGGGACAAGGAAGTGGAGTCTGGTACGGTGTCGGTGCGGAACCGCTTTCAGGGGGATGAAGGAAGCCGGCCCCTGGAGGAATTCTTGAGAATAATCGAGGAGACGGTAAAGACCAGGTCGGTCCGGCCATAGGGGGCCGGGTCCCGGCTTTTTCCTCACAGACAACAGGAGGTTACCAATCGCACCATCCAAGCCGGTACGGGTTCGAGTCAACGAAATGATCAGGGCGAAAGAGATTCGCGTGGTCGATGAAGAGGCAGGGCAGTTGGGCATCATGACGCCCGAAGAGGCCCTTGAGATTGCCCGGTCGCGCGAGCTTGATCTCGTGGAGGTCGCTCCCGGAGCGAATCCTCCGGTCTGCCGGATCATGAACTACGGGAAGTTTCAGTACCAGAAGAGCAAGCGGTCCCATGAGGCAAAGAAGCACCAGAAGCAGATAACGCTGAAAGAAGTCAAGTTCCGGCCGAAAACGGAAGAGCACGACTTCCAGTTCAAGAAGAATCACATCGTGCGCTTCCTGTCGGAAGGGAATAAGGCCAAGGCTGCTGTGATCTTCCGGGGGCGGGAAATGTCGCACCAGGAGCTGGGGCGCAAACTGATGGCCCGGTTGGTTGAAGAGCTTGCGGAGTTCGCTGATGTCGAACGCCCTCCCAAAATGGAGGGGTATGCGCTGGTGACGATATTCAACCCCAAGAAGAAATAGCCTGCTGAACAAGCGGGAATCTGTGATTGGATTAAAAACTAGGTGGGAGAAACACAGTGAAGCTGAAGACATCCAAGAGTGCGGCAAAGCGATTCAAGGTAACCGGAACGGGAAAAATCATGCGCCGGCACAGCCATGCCCGTCACATCCTGACCAAAAAGCCCCGCAAGCGCGTGCGGAAGCTGGTGGACACCGCGCTGGTCAGCAAACCCGACAGTAAACGCGTGAAGAAAATGCTGAACATCTGAATTTCCGAATGCACTTTGGAGTAAAGAAATGCCAAGAGTAAAAAGAGGGAACAAACGAGTCCAGCGCCGTAAGAAGATCCTTGGACTGGCAAAGGGGTACCGCCTGACCAAGAGCAAGCTGCACCGCTCCGCAAAGGAATCCGTCGACCGTGCGCTCCAGTTTTCCTACCGTGACAGGCGTACCAAGAAACGCGAATTCCGCAGCCTCTTTATCATCCGGCTCGGAGCCGCCGCCCGCAGCAATAATATTTCCTACAGCCGATTTATCAACGGCCTCAGGAAAGCGAACATCTCGCTGGACCGCAGAGTCCTGGCCGAGATCGCAATCAAGGACCCCGAGACCTTCAGCCGGCTCGCCGAAAGCGCCAAAGCGGCGCTGGCGGTTGCCTGAGAATTTCCGTATTCTGGATCTGAAGAGGAGAGCGCCCGGGTGCCCGCCACGCCGGGCGTTGCTGTTTTTGGGGTTCCCCGAACCCCGGTTTCCGGATATGAGGTGGTGAGGATGAATGAGTCGATAGACACGCTGCGGCAGGAGTTCGAACAGGATTTTGCCGCCATCAGCGATATGGAGACCTGGAAATCGGTCAGAGACAGATACCTGGCCAGAGACAGCGGTGTGATTACCACCGCGTTGAAGAAGCTGCGTGACATACCCAAAGAGGATCGTCCCGCATTCGGCCAGGCTATGAACCGGCTGCGCACTTTCGTTGAGGAGCGGCTTCAGGAGAAATTTGCGGCCGTCAGGGACGCTGATCTCGCTTCAAAGCTCCAGAAAACGGACGTAACCAGGCCCGGCTTTCCGATCTCACTTGGAGCCGTTCATCCCATAAAACAGTTGCAGAAGGAGATTGAACAGATCTTCGTCAGCATGGGATTTCAGGTTTTCGATCTGCCGGAAATCGAAAAGGATTATTACAATTTCGAAGCCCTGAACATGCCCCGGAATCATCCGGCGCGGGATGCGCAGGACACATTCTACTTTGATCAGACCAATCTGCTGCGCACGCACTGTTCAGCGGTCCAGGTGCATTCGATGGAGGCGATGAAACCGCCTATCCGGGCAATCAGCACGGGCAAGGTGTACCGGCGGGACCCGTTCGATGCAACGCATTCGCCGATGTTCTACCAGGTCGATGTCATCGTCGTGGAAGAGGGAATTACGATGGGAGACCTGAAGGGAATGCTGGACGCGTTCCTCAAGCGCTTATTCGGCCCCGGTACTCTGATGCGGCTGAGGCCGGGGTTTTTCCCGTTCGTGGAACCGGGTGCTGAAGTCGATATCAGCTGCATTTTCTGCTCCGGCCGAGGGTGTGCTAAATGCAAGCAGAGCGGCTGGATCGAGATTCTCGGCGCGGGAATGGTTCACCCGAAAGTGCTTCGGATGTCCAATATTGATGATTCGCGCTACTCCGGTTTCGCGTGGGGCATGGGAATCGACCGGGTCGCGATCCTGAAATACGGCGTCGACGATATCAGGCTGTTCTTCGACAACGATCTCAGATTCTTGCGCCAGTTTTAGGCGGTCGGGTTCTCAATTTTTTTTGGCAGCAGGAGTGTATCCCAATGAAAATCAGCATCGAGTGGCTCAGGGATTATGTCGACATCAACGAAAGCCCGGAAAAGCTGAAAGAAGATCTTTCCATGGCAGGACTCCTGGTCGAGGGTCTCACCGAAATCCATGGGAACGCAGTCCTCGAAGTCGAGGTGACCTCCAACCGTCCCGATTGCTTGAGCCAGATCGGAGTCGCGCGCGAGGTGGCGGCGCTCTACCGCCGTCCGCTGCGCCTCCCCCCTGTTCAGGAGCAACTCTGGATCTCACAGGAGAGAGTTCCATACGATGTTGAGATAAACGATCCGGATCTGTGTCCACGGTACGTGGCTGTTGTGATCGACGGCATTACGGTCGGGCCTTCGCCCCAGTGGATGCAGCGCCGACTGGAGGCGGCCGGGATGCGTCCGCTGAACAATGTCGTCGACATCACGAATTACGTGCTGATCGAGATGGGGCATCCGCTGCACGCGTTTGACTTCGACGTGCTGCGAAGAGGGAAGATCGTGGTTGCACGGGCACTCCAGGGAGACGTGATGCGCACGCTCGACGGCGTGGACCGCACCCTGGACGGCGAAATGCTGATGATCAACGACGGCGAAGGGCCGGTTGCAATAGCGGGTGTCATGGGTGGGCTGCATTCTGAAATCTCCACTTCTACCAGCCGGGTGCTGATCGAGTCGGCGTATTTCCAGCCGGCGTCCATACGGCGGACGTCGAAGAAGCTCGGCCTTTCGACTGAAGCCAGCTACAGGTTCGAGCGCGGCGCGGACTGGGACAACACGATTCGGGCGGCTGCCCGTGCATGCCGCCTGATTGAAGAACTCGCAGGCGGCCGCATTGCGGGGAGTATCAAGGACGTCTACCCCGGCAGAAAAGATCCGGTCCGGATTCTCCTGCACCGCAGGAATGTGTCGGCACTTCTCGGAGTCGAAGTTGCGGCGGAGTTCATTGAGTCGACTTTGCAGAGGCTCGATTTCAGGCTTGAGAAGAAGGGCGAAGACGCATGGCAGGTCACCTGCCCGACCTACCGCGCCGACATGGAACTGGAGGCTGACCTGATCGAAGAAGTGGCGCGCTTTTACGGGTATCAGAACATTCCCGTCACCCTTCCTCCGAGCAAGACTCCAGGCGTGCACTCGCCGGTCTATGTGATCGAAAACAGGGTCAGAGACATCCTTGCCGGACAGGGGTATAGCGAGGCGGTAAACCTGAGCTTCGCGTCGGATGCTGATCACACCGAGTTTACACCTCTTGAGGGTGAGCGGGTCGCCGTCAGCAATCCGCTGACTGAAGACACGCGCTTTATGCGCACGACCGTGACCCCCGGCCTGCTCAGGTCCGCCAGACGAAACTTCAACTACGGTCAACGAAGGGTGTGGCTCTTCGAAATCGGCAAAGTGTACGCTGCCGGGCCGGATGCAATTCCGGTGGAGCACACCACCCTCGGAGTTCTTGGGACCGGGAGTGTTGCCGAACGAAACTGGATCAGTCCCGCGGAGAGTTATACGTACTTTCATCTGAAGGGAACGCTCTCGGCGCTTTTTCAGGGGCTCCGGATCGATTCATTCGGCTTCGAGCCGACCGACAGAGTCGCCTGGCTGAACCCGGCAGATGCAACCTTGATCACGATTGGAGAAGAGGCGGTCGGGGTCTGCGGTTCGCTGGCGCCGGCTATCGAGGAGAAATACAAGCTGAAGCAGCCTGTGTATGTGGCGGAAATCGATTTCGAGCGTATTTCGCACCACGCGTTTCCTCCCGTGCAGTATCGGTCCCTGCCGAAATACCCTGCCGTGGAACGCGACATATCAATTGTCGTAAGCCGGGAACTGCCGTATAAGAAGATCTGCGAAGGAATCAGGGGGCTCGGCATATCTGAACTGCTCGAACTCGAGCTCGTCGACGTGTACGAAGGGGATAAGATACCGCCCGGAAAAGTGAGTCTGAGCCTGCGGCTGAAATTTCTTGATCGCGAAAGGACCCTTACGGTTGACCGCGTGCAGGGTTTCATCGATACTGTCACTTCATATCTAATCAATAACCACAATGCGGGACTGAGATCCATATGACTGAAACCAGAACTCAATCCGAGCCGACAGGCCTCGAGCGCTTCAGCCACCTGGAAGACAAGATCTTTCATATGGTAGAGGAGTTCAAGGCAGTCCGAAAAGACAATGAGAAGCTGCGGGCCGAGAACACTGATCTTAAGGATGAACTCGAGCTCATGCGGGAGGAGGAAGCCAGCCTTCGGGAAAATCTGGCGCAGTTCCAGAAGGAGCGGGAGGAGCTGCGCGAACGCGTGGAAAAGGCGCTCGGCCTTCTTGCCACGCTGGAAGCGCGGGAAACGGCTTAATAGCTGCACATGAGTAGAAGTTCACTTCCGGCGCGGGCCGGCCGGAAGTGAACTTGAAGCTGTTTCTGGTTGTTTCGTGCATAATCCCAGGACCAAGCCAATGAATGAACAGCCGGAACCCCGCTCAGTGCGAGTTAAGATCTATGATCGTGAATACGCCCTGGTCACCACCGGCGATCCCGAACGCCTGAGGCAATTATGCGCCGGTCTGGACAAGCGGATGCGGGAGATCGCCGATTCGACCGGTGCGGTCGACACGCTGAAGGTCGCGGTATTGACCGCTCTGAGTCTTGGCGATGATCTGCAGAGAGTCAGGGAAGAACTCCGCAGGCTTGACAATGCGGTTGGTCGCAAGTCGCTGTCCTGCATTTCTCTCATAGAGCGGTTGCTTTCGTAACAGGCGTATTTCTGCTCTACAGTGTAAACGGAAGATTGAACCGCTCGATGTTCAATCCGCGGCCCGTCGAAGGATCTATGTCGATGAGTACGCCGCAGATTCTCAGGTTCCCCGAGGCGGGCTCGAGCCTCACGGGAATCTGGGTCAGGAATCGTTCCAGTGCGAGATCAGGCACTGAGCCGATTACCGAGTCGTGAGGGCCTGTCATCCCGGCATCGGTGATGTAGGCGGTTCCGCGCGGAAGAATCCTCTCGTCCGCAGTCTGCACATGGGTGTGGGTTCCAATGACCGCGCTGACTTTTCCGTCGACGTACCATCCGAAAGCCTGTTTCTCCGAAGTTGCTTCCGCATGAAAATCGACGATGATTACCGGCGTCTGCTTCCTGATCTGCTCTATCGCCGAGAGCCCTGTCAGAAACGGGCAATCTATGGTTGCCATGAAGACCCGTCCCTGCAGATTCAACACTCCTATCCTGATCCCGCAGCTGGTGTCGCCGACGTAAATGCCCGTTCCGGGTGCGCCGTGCGGATAGTTGTGAGGCCGGAGGAGCCTCGGTTGTTCTGAAAGGGATGAAACGATTGCCCGCTTGTCCCAGATGTGGTTTCCCGACGTGAGCAGGTCGATTCCGGATCGCAGGAATTCATCGGCGATCTGCGGGGTGATGCCGAATCCGGCGGCTGCGTTCTCGATGTTCGCTATAGTGTAGTCCACCCTGTAATCGTGGATCAGTCCGCGAAGTTTTTCGTGTACGAGCCTCCGGCCGGGTTTGCCGAAGATGTCGCCCAGGAAGAGTGTTCGCATTTATCAGGTTCTCGCAAGCAACAGAGAAAAAAATGCCCCCGCGCCGCCGTGTGGCAGATCTATTTGAACCTTGTTACCAAGGGGGTGTCCTCTGCTCCGCTTCAGGCAATCAAGTTCCCTCGGGAAAAGCTCGCACACCGCAAAGCAAGAAGAACTCCCGTCAAATAGACTGTTGGCTCAAATAACTGTTGCCATCACCAACATTGCAGGGGCTGACGACATGATGCCACAGATTGCGCAAAATTGCACAGATTTCAATTGCAGGTTTCGCCAGGACAGTTCAGGTAAGTACGAGCATTCTGCCGGTATGAGACCGCGCGCATTTCTGCAGTTCCTCCGGCGTACCCTCGAAGACAATCTCTCCTCCGGCTTCACCACCTTCAGGACCCAGATCGATGATCCAGTCGGCGGTTTTGATCACTTCGAGATTGTGCTCGATCACGAGCAGGGAATTCCCGGCGCTCAGAAGCTTGTCAAAAGCGGCCAGAAGCTTGCGGATATCATCAAAGTGCAGGCCTGTGGTCGGTTCATCAAAGACGTACAGTGAATTGGTTGCACTCGATTGTGAGATGAAGGCGGCCAGCTTGATCCTCTGCGCCTCTCCCCCGGAGAGGGAAACGGCGGACTGGCCGAGCCGCAGATATCCCAGCCCGATTTCGTCGAGCACCTTCAGTTTCCGGATCAGACTGGTCCTGCCTGCGAAGAAACCGATGGCTTCGTGTACCGTCATGTCCAGCACGTCGGCAATGTTCCTGGATTTGTACCGGACTTCGAGCACGGAGCTCTTGAAGCGCTTCCCTTTACAGTCTTCGCATGTCAGTTCCACGTCGGCCAGAAACTGCATCTCCACCGTGACGGTGCCGTTCCCCTGGCACGTGGGGCATCTCCCGGCGTCAAGATTGAAGGAAAAGTGTCCCGGGCCGAAGCCTCGGCTCCGTGCGTCGCGCGTTGCGGCGAAGATCTGTCTGATGTCATCGAATGCTTTCGTATACGTAGCAGGGTTTGACCGGGGCGTCCTGCCGATCGGCGACTGATCGACCAGAATCACGTCTGAAATCAGATCCGTCCCTTTGATCGATCCGGTTCCGGCAGGGGTCTCCCTTGCTACTCCCTTGGCTCTCTTGATTGCCGAATAAAGGACATCGTGCACCAGCGTGGATTTACCGCTGCCGCTGACGCCGGTTATGCAGACCAGCATTCCGAGTGGAATCCGGACGTTCAAGTGCTTCAGATTGTGCCTGGATGCGTTCCTTATCTCGATGAATCTGCCGTTGCTCCTGCGCCGGAAGATAGGAACCGGGATCTTCATCTCCCCCTTCAGGTAACGGCTGGTGAGCGATTTCTGATCTTCGAGGAGCGCAGGATAGCTCCCCTGGAAGATCACTTCTCCCCCCTGTTCGCCGGCTCTGGGTCCGAGATCCACGATGTAGTCGGCCGATCGCATCATCTCCGGATCATGCTCGACCACCAGGACGGTGTTTCCGAGCGCTTTCAGGCTTTTAAGAATTTCGACAAGCCTGCGGCTGTCTCTCGGGTGAAGCCCGATACTCGGTTCGTCCAGCACGTACAGCGCTCCGACCAGCATCGAGCCGAGCGATGTCGCCAGCTGGATTCTCTGTGATTCGCCTCCCGAAAGGGTCGACGAGAGCCGGTCCAGCGCGATGTAGTCGAGTCCGACACGTATGAGCAGATCGAGCCTGTGGCGGATTTCCGCCAGAATGCGTTCGGCTATGGACTGCTGCTGCGGGGACAGTTCCAGATCCCGGAAGAATTCCGCGGCACGCGAAATCGTCATCCGGGTGACTTCGCTGATCGACTTCCCGTTAATCAGCACATCCCTCGCCTCGCGGCGCAGCCTGTCTCCCTGACAGGACAGGCAGGTGGCATGCCCGCGGTACCTGCTGATGAAGATGCGCACGTGCATCTTGTATTTCTTCTGCTCGAGATAATCGAAGAAGCCGAGAATTCCCGGGAAAATCCCGTGACCGTTTACGATCTTCTCCCTGTCCTTTTCATCCAGCTCGTTCCACGGAATGTCGGTACGGATTCCCTCACGGGAGGCAAACTGAAGCATCCGGGTCTGAAATCCGCGATACCGGGGCTTAGTCCAGGGATCGACGGCCCCCTGGGCGAGCGTTTTGGACGGATCCGGAATCACAAGATTCAGATCGAGCGTCAGCGTGTTGCCGAAACCCTGGCATTCCGGACACGCGCCGAAAGGATTGTTGAAAGAGAAGAGCCTGGGTTCCGGTTCCTGGTACGAGATGTGGCACAGCTGGCATTCGAATGCTTCACTGAACTTGAGCAGTGTACCGGCCGGGTGTCTCATCCAGCGGATGTCCGGATGCTTCTCCCTGATCATCCGTTCGGTATCGGATGAATCGTCGGAAAGCAGGAGCACCTCGACGCGGCCTTCCGAGTCCCTGCTGCAGATTTCAATTGAGTCCACCAGCCTTTTCCGGATGTCTTCCTGAACGATCAGCCGGTCTACGATCACGTGCGCTTCGGTACTCCTGCTCTTCTTCAGAGCGTCGACAGCATCGGACAGATCGACGGGTTCGCTGCCGATCAGAATCCGTACGTATCCCTGCTGCTGCAGACCCGGGAGCATGAGTGCGAGCCGTTCTGCGGTTCGGGACGACCTGCGTGATCCGCTTCGGGGAGTATCGGACGGCATCTCCAGGGGAAGGCGCATCAGCAGGTAAAGCCTCTGACCTTCGGGCAGCGACATTATAAAATCGGCGATGTTCTGGCACGTGTCCCTCTCGACGAGGCGCCCGCACTTGTGACAGTAGGTTGCACCGATACGGGAGTAGAGGAGCCGCAGATAATCGTTGATTTCTGTAACGGTTCCGACAGTGGAGCGCGGGTTGCGGGAATAGTTCTTCTGCCGGATTGCCAGGGCCGGGCAGATGCCTTCAATGTCGTCGACGTCGGGCCGGTCGATCCGCTCCAGGAACTGGCGCGCATAGGCCGAGAGCGAAGCGATGTAGCGCCGCTGTCCCTCGGCATAGAGGGTGTCGAAGGCGAGACTGCTCTTGCCGCTGCCGGAAACCCCCGTCACCACAGTGAGCGAGTTCAACGGGATTCTCACCGTGATGTCTTTGAGGTTATGAACCTTAGCGCCTCTTACGACGATGGCGTCCTGCTGTTCCACGACCGGTGCTCCCATAGCCCCTTTCGATCATGAGTAGGGAAACTCACAATGTTATTGTTCCGTGCCGCTCCCTGTCAACCGTGAGCGCGCGCTCGATCGGGGTTGCGGGATACTCTGGACGGATGTAATAATCTTGATCCATGCAACCGCCTAGAGTGTTGAACATAACCGCCGTGACGCCGTCTTCCGGAGTGCCGGGTGGCGAGGTGGTGATACAGTGCCGCGGCTTCAATCCGGACCTCTCTTCAAGAGTGCTCCTCGGCGACGTCGAAGCGCCTATAGTCTCGGCTTCCGACAACAGGATAATCGCGAGGCTGCCGGAGAACCCGAAGGGCCTGGGGCTGGCTCTGAAGGTAAAACGGACCTTGTCGGCCGTGTTTCCTTTCAACCTCGCGACGAGACTGGCCTCTGATCTGCATCCCGTTGCTAATCCGGTGGTTGCGCCTGACGGAAGCGTAATTACGACGATAAGCGGAAACCGGGGACAGCAGATTGCTCAGCCGCTGATCAAGGTGACAAAATCGGGCGACAAGATCCCTTTCAACTGCGAAATCATGAATCCTACCGGGCTGGCATTCTCGCCCGACGGCCAGCTGTACATCTCGAGCCGCAGCGACGGTACCGTGGTGCGTTACACCGGGTACGAGCATCTGGATGTGATCGCCGAAGATCTGGGAGTTCCGTGCGGCATCGCCTTCGATTCGAAGGGACTTCTGTATGTGGGAGACAGAACGGGAAGGATCCTGACCATCGATGCGGAAGGGAACAGGGATGAGTTCGCGCAGCTGGAACCGAGCGTATCGGCATACCACCTTGCGGTAGACTCGATGGATCGGCTGTACGTCACCGGCCCGACCTTCTCGGTCCGCGATTCGCTGGTCCGCTTTTCACGCAAGGGAGAGTTCGAGCACCTTGCCGGCGGGCTTGCCCGACCCCAGGGAATGGCCTTCCTCCCCAACGGCGACCTGCTGATCTGCACCGGATACGAAGGGAAGAAGGGCGTTTTTCGCTACTCGCTAAAGGACAAGTCACTTCAGCATTTCATCGCATCCCCGATACCGGTCGGCCTGGCGATTGCCGGACAGGACCTGTATCTGGCAACCGGCGACTCGATCTACCTGACATCGCTCCCCGGGACCTCGCAGGTGAACTGACCCGCAGTCAGCGTCTGACGAGCGACCTGTTGCGGAATACCTGCAGAAGTATCCACGGGCTTCGGAGTACAAGGTTCACAAAGAGCGACTTGTAAGTGATATGTCCTGAGATCAGGTTGTCGAGCAGCATCTGCACTGTGCCGCTGTAGCGGAGCGACTGCAGGGCGCGGCGCACGAAGCTGGCAAAGAAAACGGTTCCTCCATAGAACCTGTCTTTCCATGCGGCCGCACTCTCGAGATAGTATCTGAAGTCCGAACGCCATGCCGACTCATAGCTCGTGGGATCCCCCCGATCGAACGCCTGTGCGAGCAGTTCGGCGGACCGGAGTGCGTAGTAGATCCCTTCGGCTGTGATTGCATCGGTAAAGCCGGCGGCGTCTCCAAGCAGCGCCCAGTTCTTGCCGCAGACCCGCTGCCCGACCAGTGATTTTCTGCTCAAACTCGGTATTGTTGCGGCATAAAAACGCTTTCCTGCGTCTGCTTCGGGATGATGGATCTTTATGAATTCTTCGACGCGTTTTCGCAGGTCCGCAGCATTGGCCTGCGGCAGCGACTGGAGGATGCCTACTGAGGCCTGCCCCACCTGCGGGAAAGACCAGATGTAGCCCTGGAATCCGCTTTCCTGAAAAGAGATCAGGACCGTGCGCTCATCGGGTGAGCGGGGGATGGTGTAGCCGAGGGCCAGCGACAGATCGCCCGAGGCATAGTTGCCGACCAGCGAAGTGCGCACGAGGCTCTTGGTTCCGTCGGCTCCGATGAGATAATCCACGCCGGTTTCGCCGCCTGCGGTTCGTATCGACCAGCCGCCGTTGTCCCGGAAGAAGCCCAGAACACGTTCGGGTCTGAAATGCGCTCCGGCTGAAATGGCCCACTGACGAAGGCTCGATTCGAGGCTGAGTCTCGGGAAGATGTGGATCGGATGCGGCAGCGGCAGGTTGCTTGCATAGCCCTCGCGGGTGATCAGTCGTATGGAGCCGACTCGCGTATGTGGCAGAGGATGGTCGCTCAGCCATTTCATTTTCCGGAGAGCCTTGAACGTGACTCCTCCGCCGCACGGCTTTTCCTTCTCCACGCTGTCGTCAAACAGCACGACCTCATGACCCAGACGGGAGAGGAGCAAACCTGCATATGATCCCGCCACACGCGCGCCGATCACACCAATTTTCATATCTGACCCGAAGGACTTATTACGAATTGCATAGTACCACATAATGGAATCGTCCTGGTCGGCGGCCTTGCTCGGGTTGTGCACTTCCTGCATAATCACAGATCACCTTTACTGCCGGGGAAGGAGGATCGGTTGGACGGGAAGTTCAGCTTCGAGGTGCTGCATAAAGATGCGGGGACAAACGCGCGAAGGGGCGTGCTGCACACGAAGCACGGCGATGTCGCTACCCCTGTGTTTATGCCGGTGGGCACGGCCGGAGCCGTGAAGGCGATGCCGACCGAGTGGCTCGACACGCTCGATGTCCGCATTATTCTCGGAAACACATATCACCTGTATCTGAGGCCCGGTTATGAGCGGATCGAGCGGTTGGGGGGGCTCCACAAATTCATGTCGTGGAACGGCGCGATTCTGACCGACAGCGGCGGATATCAGGTCTTCAGTCACAGAGAGCTGCGGAGTATCAGCGAGGACGGGGTTCAGTTCCGCTCCCATCTCGACGGGAGCAGGAATTTCTTTTCGCCGGAAAAGGTGATTGACATCCAGCACGCTCTCGGTTCGGATATCGCAATGGTTTTCGACGACTGCACTGCCTATCCCACCGGCTATCCGGACGCCGAGGCTTCGATGGAACTCTCCACCCGCTGGGAGAGAAGATGCCGCGAGCGGTGGCGCAGATATGACGACGGGCGCCTGGCCCTTTTCGGGATTGTTCAGGGAAGCGTCTACCCTGATTTGAGGAGGCGCTCGGCTGAGGCCTTGAACGAGCTTGGGTTTTCGGGGATGGCGATCGGTGGGTTGAGCGTCGGTGAACCCAAGAGCCTGATGTACGAGATCGTCGAGAGTACGGTGCCCTCGCTGCCGTGGGACAAGCCACGCTATCTGATGGGAGTGGGGACGCCGGAAGACCTGATACGGTGCATCGCAATGGGGGTTGATATGTTCGATTGCGTGCTGCCTACCCGCAACGCCCGCAACGGATGTCTCTTCACCAGCAGGGGGCGCGTTTTGATCAAGAACGCCGCCTACGCGGAAGATGAAGGACCCGTCGATCCGGAATGCTCCTGTCCGACCTGCCGGAGATACACACGCGCGTATCTCCGGCACTTATTCCTTTCGGGAGAACACCTTTCGGCGGTGTACAATACGGTCCACAACCTGACCTTTTATCTTGACATGATTCGGAAAATAAGACACGCTATCGAGCTTGACGATTTTGGTAACTGGCTAAGGAGACTGGAGAAAAGGGATTGATGAATTCCGGGTTCTTCAGGCCCCGGCCGGGTGTCCAGCCCTGTACAACTCCTCCTGAATGCGACGAGAGGCAAGACGAATGGAAATTCCCACTCTGATGTTGCAGGATCCTGTGGTCAATCCTCTATTCCAGTTTGCACCAATCCTGATAATAGGGGTAATCTTCTATCTTCTGATCTTCATGCCGATGCGGAAAAGGCAAAAGAAGATTGAAGCAATGATTGCTGCGATCAAGAACGGCGACAAGGTCATCACCAGTTCCGGGATCTACGGCGTCATCGCCGGCGTCAAAGAGAAGACATTCATCCTCAAAATAGCCGATCAGGTGAAAATTGAGATTACGAAGAATGCAGTAGCAGGCCTGCAGGGTCCTGAAGAGACGCGGTAAAACCGTGGATCCGGTCGTCCGGCCGGGCGGTGTCAGGTCCTTCTGAATTTGAGAAAAACAAACTAGGTGGATTATGCAGAAGAATTTGAGATGGAAGCTCATCCTCGTCTTTGCGTTCCTGGCGATCTGTACCTACTACTTCGTCAGTCCGAAGGAGAAAGGTGCTCCTCTTCTTTCGAGGCTCAACCTGGGCCTTGACCTCAAGGGGGGAATACATCTGGTATTGCAGGTAATGACGGATGATGCTTTGAATCAGGAGCTGCTCCAGGACGGCGAAGCGATTTCGCGGGAACTGCGGTCCAAGAATATTCCTTTCGAGAGTTCGAAAAAGGGGGCCGGCTACTCGGTCGAAGTAACCGGTGTGGATGCATCCCGGCTGAACGAAGCCCGCGCTTTTCTCGAATCGAGATTCAAGCACAGATACGAGATCAGGAGCACGGGTGCCGGCGGAAAGACTGATTTCACCCTGACGCTCATGAGTTCGTATGTTCGGGAGACGCGCGAATCAACGGTGCGGCAGGCGCTGGAGACGATCCGCCGCCGTGTGGATGATCTCGGTGTGACCGAACCGACATTACAGATCTATGGAAGAAGCGATCAGGATATTCAGGACCAGATCATTGTGGAGCTCCCCGGAATCGATGATCCGGACAGAGTCAAGTCGCTGATCGAAAATACCGCCCAGCTCGAGCTGTGCCTCGTCAAGAAAACCGAAGGAGGTCCTTTCCCGAGCATTGAGGCCGCGGTCCAAGCCAACGGCGGCTATATCCCGGAAGACTATCGCGTCCTTCCCGAAGCGGGTGATCAGGGACAGGTTCAATACCTCGTCGTCAGCAAGATCCCCGTGATAACGGGGAAGGATGTCAAGACGGCACGGCGCGGTCAGGATGCCAACGGTGCCCCACTGGTGAATTTCTTTCTGAACGCCGATGGCGCGGGGAGGTTCGCGGAAGCTACCGGCCGACACATCGGCGAGAATCTGGCGATTGTTCTGGACAACGTCGTGAAATCAGCCCCTGTCATCAGAGGAGAGATCGAGGCCGAGGGGGTAATCGAGGGACGTTTCTCAGTACGGCAAGCCGAAGACCTGGCATTGTTGCTGCGCTCGGGAGCGCTGCCGGCTTCGCTCAACGTCCTGGAAGAACGGACAGTCGGCGCGTCGCTTGGAGCCGATTCCATCAGATCAGGCATTCTTGCCTCGCTTATCGGCTTCAGCATAGTCGTGGTAGGGATGCTCG
>JAAYAM010000158.1 GCA_012719355.1 Acidobacteriota bacterium | reverse complement strand
CGCTTGCATTCGGGCATGCCTCGATGGTGCGTGCAGACAACACTCAGGTGTTTCAGCGCCGGGCTGAACTGGTTCAGAGCCTTGGTTTGACCGACCTCTGTCTGTTTACCGATGCACGCTATTGCCGTCACCCGTCCATGGCAGACAGGAATACAGCATTTCAGGACAATCCGATGTCGTTTGAGCATTTCCCCTCCGGTTCGCTGTTCATGCCTCCGCCGCACCTGAAGGAGAGGACCGATGAGGTGGATTGAGAAGCAGAGAAACATTCTCGATTTCACCCTGGGATCGCTGTTAAGGAGGAGAGGGAAGAGCCTGGCATTGCTGATTGTGTACAGTCTGGTCATCTTCATGCTGGCTTCTGTGATTTTCTTCACGCACGCCATCAAGAAGGAAGCCGCTGTTGTCCTTGAGGGAGCTCCGGAGATGATCGTCCAGAGGCTGATCGCCGGGCGTCATGATCTGATCCCCAAGAGCTACGCCGACACCATACGGGAGATAAAGGGCGTATATGCGGTAAACGGCCGCTTGTGGGGCTATTACTACGATCCTACCAACGGCGCGAATTACACCCTCATGGTCGATAGCGACCTGAACGATACTGCAGGATCGATTGTCATCGGCAAAGGGGTGGCCAGGAATCTTCCGGGAGATAACTACGGCGCAATACCACTGAAGGCTTCCGACGGATCGTACCTGTTTTTGAAAGTCGGCGGCATTCTCCCCGCGGAATCCGAACTTGTTTCCGCAGATCTCATCCTGATGTCGGAGAAGGATTTCAGGCGTATGTTCGGGATTCCCGACGAGTACGTCACTGACATTACGCTGCAGGTGCGGAATCCGAAGGAATACACGACTGTCGCGACAAAGATTTCGCAGTTGCTTCCCGACAGCCGTCCTATCCTGAAGGAGGAGATCCTTCGGACATACGATGCCGTGTTTGATTGGCGTGCCGGCATCCTGATCGTAATCCTTCTGGGATCGATACTGGCTTTCCTGATTCTGGCGTGGGACAGGTCTGCGGGTCTGAGTGTCGAGGAAAAGCATGAAACGGGAATTCTGAAGGCGCTTGGCTGGGAGACTTCAGACATTCTCCTGATGAAGTTCTGGGAAGGAGTGGCGATATCGCTGACGTCGTTCCTGGTGGGAATTCTTGCGGCGTATGTACATGTCTTCTTTTTTGCTTCGGGACTGTTCGAACCGGTTCTGAAAGGATGGTCGGTACTGTACCCGGAGTTCCGTCTCACGCCGTTTATCGACGGCTACCAGGTGGCAACGCTCTTCCTTCTTACCGTGGTTCCTTTCACCATCGCAACCATCATCCCCGCGTGGCGGACTGCGACCATTGATCCCGATACCATGATGCGCACCTGAGCCCGCTAACGAGCCATGATTGAACTGAAGGATGTGCGGAAAGTCTACAATGCCGGCAAGCCGAGTGAATTCGTGGCTCTTGACGGCATCGACCTTAGCCTGGAAGCCGGCAGGGTAACCGTCCTGAAAGGACCGAGCGGATCGGGCAAGACAACCCTGCTGAGCCTTCTGGGATGCATGGCGAGGCCGACGGCAGGGCGCATCCACGTTTTTGGCCGGGAAATAACCAGCCTTCCTGAACGGTTCCTCACCGAGGTGCGGCGAAAGACCTTCGGGTTCATCTTTCAGCAGTTTCAGCTCATCAAGGGGATGACTGCAATCGAGAATGTCATGATACCGGCCTATCCCTCGGGCGAAAGGCGCGCAGAACTCAAAGCGCGCGCGGAGAAGCTCCTTGAAATGCTGAACCTGTCCCACAGGGCCGAGGCCAACGCGGAATGGCTCTCAGGTGGGGAAGCTCAGAGGGTGGCGATCGCACGGGCTCTGATCAACAACCCCGCAGTGATCATTGCCGATGAACCGACTGCCCATCTGGATACTAAACTCGCCCGGGAGTTCATGGAGATCATCGAGAATCTTAACGGCGGCGGGATGACCGTCCTCATCGCCAGTCATGATCCGCTTATTCACGAATCTCCAGGAGTCGATCATGTAGTCACGCTGAAGGACGGCAGGATCGTTTCGCAAGGAGCCTTCCAATGCTCGTGAACCCGCCCATTTTGGCCCTGCTGATATTCTCTGCGCTGGCGAGCGCGATGCTCCTGTACTCCTGCGTGTATGGAATCAGGATCATAAAAGGTTGGAATATAAAGAGCGGCAGCGAATACCAGTTGAGCCTGGAACGGCGTACGTATCTGATCTCTACCATAATCAATTATGTGTTCGTATTCCAGCTTCTGTCGTTCTTTGTCTTCATCTACACGGCGGATCAGCTTCACACGGTTTTCGCAGGGGCCATGTGCGCGGCCGGAACCCTGAACCTGAACGAGTGGGGGTATCGGACTGTTCTGCTGAAGTTCCTGACCTGTGTTTTTTCCGGAGTGTGGCTTCTCATCAATTACGTAGACAACCGGGGTTACGACTATCCTCTGATAAAGAAGAAATACGGGCTGCTGTTGCTGATAGCTCCCTTTGCCCTGATAGAGGGAGTGGTGCAGGGCCTGTATTTTTTCGGGCTCGAACCCGATGTGATCACATCCTGCTGCGGGACTTTGTTCACGTCCGAAAATGAAGGGATTACTGCGGGTATTGTTTCGCTCCCACGCCTTCTTGTGCAGGGTGCGTTTTTCGGCACGCTGGCTTTGACAGTCCTGCTGGGGATCGCGCACCTGCGCCGCCGAATCCTAAGAGGATATCCGTTTGCCCTGTCGAGTATTGCAGCCTCGGCCGCCTCCGCAGTGGCGTTCATGTCCGTCATCTGCCTGTTCTTCTATGAATCACCTCTGCATCATTGTCCTTTCTGTGTTTTGCAGAAGGGATACGGGTATATAGGGTACCCGATATACTTCAGTTTTCTTGCCGCTGCAGTATCCGGACCGGCAATAGCAGTGCTCGACCCTCTGAACCGAATCGAGAGCCTGAAGACCGTTGTTCCTTCAGTCAGGAAGAGACTGATATGGCTCACGCTCGGCGCGCACTCGCTTTTTGCGGGCATCACGATCTACGAGATGATCTTTTCGAAATTCCAGCTGCAGTAATCGGAACTCAATACACCGCTTTCCCAACCCGACAAAGATCGCGTGGCCCTTACAAAGCAAGAATGCGCATAAGTACGCAGTACTAAAGTTGTACTTCTACGTATTGATACTTACTATTTCGGAATGTCTAATGGCCACCATCAAGTAGATGTGGATGAAAGTTCTTCGCACCGCGAAGTTGAGGAGACAACGATGAAAATGCTGAAGTTGATATTGATTGCGGCAATCTGCATGATGGTTCCAGCGGGCGCCTTTGGTGTAGAGCTTCTGTACAACGGCGGCTTTGAGGAGGTGAATACCGATGGAGCGCTCGAGCTCATCAATTGGTCCCATTCGTATAATGTTGAAGGATCTGGGGGGGCATGGGGGCAATTACCGCCAGGAGACGAGTCAAATCAATATATGGCGGCGATGGACTGGGTGGATAGGTTTTACGATGCCTGGCTGTATCAGATAGTGGATACCTCCGGGTATGGGTCTGCCACGATCTCGTTCGACTATTCGTTCTACACGTGGGCTTATGAAGAGGGGATTGGAGACGATACTTTGGCATTTGCCGTCGGAGTCGGATCAACCATTGTCAACCTGTTGACATTCCCGATTTCCGGTGGGGTTGTATTGGACGAGACGACTGAGTGGGCAACGTATTCACTGACGATCGACAATTTGGGCGGCGGCTATTGGTTCGTCGGTTTCGGCCTGTTCAACACCGGGAATGACATTTACGGTTACGAGTTCCCGGGCGATCCCGCCAGAGAGAGCGTCGTATTTCTCGATAACGTATCGTTCGATGCCACGCCGATACCTGAACCGGGTTCGCTGGCGCTCTTGGGTTCCGGGTTGGCGGGGCTCTATTTCATGGCGCGCTCCAGGAGAGCGAAACACGGAAAGACTCCGGCCGCGCTCTAGGAGGACTATACTCCCTGCGGACGTCCGGTCAGGGCGTCCGCAATGGTGTTCAGGGGGTAAGGAGAACTTTTCCGGCCGTTTCTCTCCCTTCGAGCGCCTGGTGCGCACGAGCGGCCTGATGAAGCGGATAGGAGCGGTCAACCCTGACCGTGAGAGTGCCGTCTGCTACGCGGCCGAGTACATCGTTGGCTCTCCACAGCAACTCGTCACGATCGGAAATATAGTGAGCCAGCCCGGGCCGCGTCAGGTAGAGCGACCCTTTTGAATTCAGGATGCCGGGATCGAAAGGAGGGACCGGCCCGCTCGACTGTCCGAACAGCACCATCATACCCCTTCGTCGCAGGCAGTTAAGGCTTTTCTCAAAGGTCGTTTTTCCTACCGAGTCGTACACCACGTCGACACCCGCTCCCGAGGTTATGCTTTTTACTTCGTGTTCGAAATCATCCTTTCCATACAGAATCACGTGATCGGCTCCGGCCTCCCGGGCAAGCGCCGCCTTTTCCTCGGTCGAAACGGTCCCTATTACCTTTGCTCCGATTTTCTTTGCAATCTGGATGAGCAGGAGGCCGACTCCGCCGGCTGCGGCATGAAGAAGCAGCGTTTCTCCCTGCCTTAACGGGAATGTCGAATGGGTGAGGTAATGTGCGGTTATTCCCTGCAGCATCACCGCCGCCGCTGTCTGAAAACTTATATTCTGCGGCAGCGGGACAAGTTGCCACGCGTCGGCTGCTGCATACTCCGCATAGGCCCCTTTGACGCTGCAGCATGCGACACGATCGCCGGGCTTAAGCGCCGTGACCCCGGAACCGACGCTTTCGACTGTTCCGGCTGCTTCCATTCCCGGGACAAAAGGCGTGGAAGCCTTGTACAGACCTTTCCGAAAATAGACATCTATGAAGTTGACGCCGATGGCAGCGATTCTCACCAGCGCCTGACCGGGCCCCGGAGAAGGGACTGCCATGTCTTGATACATGAGTTTTTCCGCGCCGCCGTGTTCGTGTACCAGGATAGCTTTCATCTCACGACCCTCCAGGGGAACTATAGCGTGCGCGGTGCTGATGCTCCAGTTCTCCGAATTGCCGTTTCCGAAACCGGGCAGGCATCGGATAATGAGAATCATGAAGAGCATGCGCGACGAAGATACATTCGCTTATGATGGGGAAGTGGGCCTGTGGTGGTTGAGACGTTCCATGGATGGAGCGCACAGACGTGCATACCGGAATATCGCCGATTTCATTCAGGCGTCGTATCGAAGATCCCCCAGACTGGTGGTTGACTACGCGTGCGGGCCGGGAACCATTCTGTCGCTTCTCAGCCTGCGGTTCAGGCACTCGCGGTTCGTGGGACTTGACGGCTCATCATTTATGCTGGAGGCAGCCAGGCGACGTTTCTCGTCATTGCCGCGCGAATGCAGGTCAAGAATATCCGTTATCGAGACTCCGCTTCCCAAGGTCGATGTGATGCCGGCCGGTGCGGACCTGGTGGTTTTCTGCTTTCCGAACATGATGCCTTTTCCAAAGGACGATTGTTCCGGTTGCGGTGGATTGAGCCGCGATGACATCATCATCGCGCGCGAACTCACGGGCTCGGACGAGCATTACAGTGCTCTCGAGTACGGCAGGTGCATTTCGCACAGCCTGCGCCGTCTGCTGGTCGACGGAGGACTCTGTGTCCGGATTGAATACGCCTCGAAGAAGCGCCACGAATTGAGCCCCTCTGAGCTGGAATACGTTTCGTTCGAAGAAGGTTCGCTGGATCAGCCGGTGGCGGGGAGGATTCCGGAAGTATGGTTTAGGGTGCGGGCTTCAGCCTATTTTCGTTCTCGCGTTCTGAGCGACGTATATGAACAGACCGGCGACGACAGGGATAGGAAAGGCGGGTACCTGATTACGGTTCTTGAGGCGGTGTAACCTCACAGATTTCTGCGGGTACTGTAATGCTTGCTGCAGTCTGGGTTAACGACTCGATGCGCGGCCAGTAGAACCTGTAGACATTGCCGCACTGAGGGGTCTGGGTTATCTCGATGTAGCCGCCCATACGCTCCACGATGGTGCTGATCGAGGCTGTACGTCTTTCAGGGTGGACAGTGCAACCGTCTGCGGAAACGGTCATCGAGACGAAGATGCCCGGCTGCAAACCGTCGACGCCGGCAGAGGAGTCGATCTCGATATCTGAGGTCTCGATTGCTATGGTGCCGCCCAGGGGAAGCGCCTCGCGCGAACTTGCGACAAGGTTTGAAATCAGCTGAACGATCTCCTGCCGCTCGGCGAAAATCAGGCCAATCCGTTCCGCCAGGTTCATCTGCAGTTCGATGTCTTCGCTGATGAGATTCCGTAACAGGGTTTCGTTGGTTGCCAGAACCTCGTTCAGACTGAGAAGACTGGGAAGACGGTCCGTTTTCCTGGAGATGGACAGGAACTGGCGGGCATGCTTGATGCCGCGGTTTGCGTCATGCAGTATGGCCTCTGCCAGATCTCGCAAGTCCTCGCCATTCCGGGTCTCCATCAGGATTTCTCCGGAACGGACCAGCGACGTGCACAATTCCTTGAGACTCCTCACTGTCGCGTACGCCAGGTCTCCCGCCGACTGCTTCTTCTGAGTTCTGCGTAACTCCTCTCTCAGGTTGTAAATGGCGGAAATGTCCGACAGAATCCTCTCGACGAGCGGTTGGCCGTCCATTGTGGCTTCCAGGAGCGTCGAGTTTTCCTGAAGTCGGATCACTTTGCCATCGCCATCCAGCCCAGACCACTCGACACCTTCAAGTTTCCTGTCACGCAACAGTCTTTCACGAAGCGCCCCTTCGAAGGAATATATCCTGAATTTCGCATCGTCGTTTGCGTCGATACGTTTGAATAACTGTGCAGCTGCGTCATTGCACTGCACGACGTCTCCGTCGACAGTGGCCAACACCACGGCTGCAGACGCAAACTGCGACAGACGCTGGTATTTCATGTGAAGGTCGAATGATGCGGATTTGATCTGCTCCAGTTCGTGTCGGGCGGATCCCAGATGTTCCGCCGCCGCACGGCATTCCTGCGCCATGCGGGATACTCGCGATTCCGCTTCAGCAGTGACGCTTCGGAGAGTGGCGGCGTGTTGGTCCTCTGCAACCTTGAGCCTGGATTCCCACTCCTGTCGACGCTGATCCCATTGCGCGATCTCAACTTTGTGCTCCTCTGTTGCGTGGGACAGCCGGGCTTCTGCCGCTATGCGCTCTTCCTCTGATGCCCGGTATTTCTGCTCCCATTCTCTCAGGGCCGTCTCCAACCCTGCCAGCCTTGCCGCACTCTCATCCGAAGCGGCTTTCAGGTTGTCGCAGTTCTTGCGCGCCTCTTCGAGTGAAATCTGAAGCTCTGCGCGTTTCGATTCGAGTTCCCGGCAGTAGACCTCTCGCCTGGCGATCTCTGCCTCGTGAGACGCAACCGTATTTACCAAATCTGTTACCTGCCTGTCGGCCGCCTGATACCTTCGTTCCAGCTCCTTCAAAGCAACATGGCACTGGAAGAGCTCTGCCGTGCTCGCTTCGGTTCTCTGGATGAGAATCGCTTCTGATTCCTGCAGGGAAGACTCCAGCGAGCGTAACTGATCCTCTGCAATGCGGCACTTTTCTTCGAGCTCTTTCTGGATGAGCTGGTGCCGTGCCAGTTCGGCATTCAACGCATCGACAGCCTGTGAGGAGCTATACTGCGCATTCTGCAGAGCCGTCTTCAGGGCCGCTGCTTCTTCTTCGGCTGCTTTCGATTTCTGCTCGAGCTCATTTTGAATGGCATCGCGTCGCGCGATCTCTTCATTGAGCGAGCGCAACTGAT
>JAAYAM010000157.1 GCA_012719355.1 Acidobacteriota bacterium | reverse complement strand
TGCCTGCGCCGCCACGATCGCCTTCCCGATTGCCTCAATGTCGTTTCCGTCCGGGACAGTTACGGTGTGCCAGCCGTACGCCTGGAAGCGTTTCGCACTGTCTTCGCTGAAGGAGATGTCTGTCGAGCCGGCAAGCGATATTCTGTTGTCATCGTAAAGATAGATCAGCTTCCCCAGCCTGAGATGACCCGCAAGCGATGCAGCTTCAGCTGCGACGCCTTCCATCAGGTCGCCATCGCTCACAAGCGCATACGTATAGTGATCGACTATCGTGTGGCCGGGACGGTTGAACCGGGCGGCCAGATAGGCCTCAGCCATGGCCATCCCGACTCCGTTGGCAAATCCCTGTCCCAGCGGCCCCGTCGTGATTTCGACTCCCGGAGTGAAGCCGCGTTCCGGATGTCCGGGCGTGCTGCTTCCCCATTGCCGGAACTGTTGTATCTGTGAGAGCGGGAGATCGTATCCCGTGAGGTGCAACAGGCTGTAAAGCAGCATCGAACCATGTCCCGCCGAGAGAAGAAACCGGTCACGGTCCCACCACGCGGGATTGGCCGGGTTGTGTTTCAGGAATCTGGTCCAGAGGACGTATCCCATGGGTGCCGCACCCATGGGCATCCCCGGGTGTCCGCTGTTGGCTTTCTGGACTGCGTCGGCTGCTAAAAACCTGATGGAATTGATGCACGCCAGGTCAAGATCTGAAACCGCAGCTGTGTTCATTTGTTTTACCCCCGCTCCCCGGAAAATGTCAGGTCTGAGGAACCTGATCAAAAGGCAAAATGTAGATGGCCTCATACCCGGATGTCAAACCTTCTTTGATTATCAGCGTGGCAGCCGTTCTTCCGGGCTATAATGACCGCGAGGAGATGACAATATATGCGCGTTGTACTTGGCTCCGATCATGCCGGTTTTGAAATGAAGCAGGATATTTCCGAATATGTAAAGGGATTGGGACACCAGGTCGTGGATGTCGGCGCGCACGACGCCTCGCCTTCCGATTACCCCGATTTCGCCGAAGCCGTCGGCAAAGCGATTGTCGAGGGAAAAGGGGAAAGGGGAATCCTGATCTGCGGAAGCGGGGTCGGTGCCTCAGTCGCCGCAAACAAAATCGCTGGGATCCGCGCCGGACTGTGCCACGACTGCTACTCCGCCCATCAGGGAGTTGAGCACGATGATATGAACGTCCTGGTTCTTGGAGCCAGAATCATCGGGGCCGCTCTTGCACGAGACCTTGCGGGGATCTTCCTGCAAGCCCGTTTTTCGAACGAGGAACGTCACCTGCGACGGCTGTCAAAAGTGAATAAGATCGAGAGCGGAAACAGACATCCCTGAAGTTTTCACTCACACCAGCTCTGCGTTGAGGGAGCGGCAGAGGTCTTTCAGCCGGTTCAGGTAGTCGGGTCCCAGACGGCGGATCGCGAAAGCCGTTTTGTTGTGGCTGAGTGGCTCGTTCAGATCGGCCCATGGCCCGCATTTCAGAGCGTCGGGAGTTCCCGGGACAGGTGAATACTCAGAAAGGAGTATTCTTGTGCCGCATGAGTGTGCGAACCTCATAGCAAGTTCCGGTTCCTGATCTTCCGAATCCGGATGTCCGACAATCACGTAAGTCACGACGGCACTTGCGCCGGCCTTTCCTAGGGCATCCACCGCCTTTCGAAACTGCTGATTGTCAACTTTCGCTCCCGTTTCGCGCTGCCATCCGGGGACGCTGCTCTCCAGTCCCAGAAAGAAGCTGGAGAAGCCCGACCGTACCATCAACTCCGCCAGATCCGTGGTTACGAACCGGGCGTTCAGAGCATTGGGGGTGTGGAACGAAACCGGATTCCTTCCGGCTGTTTCGCACGCCTTCAGGAAGGGAATGAGGACTTGGTCCGGTTTGAAAAGCAGAGCGTCGTCGTAGAAGGCGACGTTTTTCGCCCCTGATGCGGTCAGCTGCGCGAATTCGTCGATGCATTCGCGCAGCGGCCGTGCGGAAAAGCCCTGCCAGAATCGTGGAGCCGAACAGTATGTACAGCGGAAGGGGCATCCCTCGGTAAGCTTCAGAACTCCTGTATCGGTATAACCGGCCGGCCAGTAAGGCAGTCCTGTTTCCGGTTCCACCGAAAGGAGGTTCCAAAGAGGCGCCAGATCGTCATTTTCAATGACCAGGTCTGCCCCGAGCGACTGTGCATGAGAAGGGCACAGAGTCGTATAGACTCCTCCAATGACAATCTTTGCCGAGGGCTGCAGTTCGCGAAGGTCTTCGATCACTTCCCGAACTCCCGGATACCAGTACGTCATCATCGTCTGGATCAGCGCGGCATCGAACCTGTGGCGACGCAAGAATTCCCTGAACTCGCTGCGCGGTCTGCCGAAACGCCTGTAGCGACGCGGTATGTCTGAGAGCGCCTTCGGTTTTTCTGCACGCGCGGATTCAAAAGGTCCCCGTCCCCATGCATCCTTTTTGCGCGAAACCAGGTAATCGAACATCCGGATACGGCAGGAATGCTTCATACGCCCCGCGACGCGCAGCATTCCGTAGGGCAGCAGCCAGAAGTCAAAGGCCGTAAAATCGAATATGGGAGGGTTTACCAGAAGTACCTGTAACGCTGAGGACGGCGTCAGATATTCGGGGCTAGTTTCATGTCCCATTCGTAGATCTCGAGAGTTCTTGCGCCAGACCGGACATAAGGGTCGCTGCCGGCGATGGAAGACGCTGCCTCGAGTGAGGAGGCGATATAAATGACCAGCCCTCCTGCATCGCCGGCGAAGCGGCCGCGGGCGAAGATCTTTCCTTCCTTCTCCTTTTCCTGGAGGAAATCAACATGCTGCTGGCGAAAATCCCTGTTCTTTGCAATGTCATTCATTCTAAGCAATGCGGCAAAGTACTTCATCTTTACTCCTTCCAGGTGTCTGTGGCTGTGGATAGTGTCAGGCAATT
Organism: Acidobacteriota bacterium; assembly: GCA_012719355.1. Classification (GTDB taxonomy): domain Bacteria; phylum Acidobacteriota; class UBA6911; order UBA6911; family UBA6911; genus UBA6911. Next base: position 5,707 of record JAAYAM010000157.1, on the reverse strand, counting down.
GCCTCGATGTGTACTCCCAAGAGGCTCTGGAGCATTGTGCGCTCTTCCTGCGGAAGACTCATGAAAACTCCCATATCGTGTGTGGAGCGGTAACGGACTGCGGCAGCGAGCAGACGTATCGGGAGCTGAAACTCGGGTGCATCCACAGTCCCTGTCTCCCACGCATCGCACCAGTTGAGAGCATCCTGATTGCTGAATTTCTCCGAGACCGTGTGCGGAATCGTTTCAACCAGCCCCTGTCCGAGGGCTCCGGACATGCCATGCTTTCGGTAAACCAGGACAAGGAGCCGGGCTGACAGCTGAAGCATCTCGGGTGTCGGAATCAGCGGGAACAGACACTTCACGAGAGCCCTGGTGTCGCCGACGCTGGGGTTTTCCGATTTGGCAAATCGGACGAGAGCCCTATCGAGATCGGCAATTCCCTCGCGCCAGTGTTCGAGCACGAACAGCATTTCAACGCGCTTGAACTGGACGTACGAGGAATCCTCCCCAAGCGCCACGGCCTCATCAAAAGCTTCCAGCGCATCAGCGCATCTGCTCATGCCGGCCAGTGCCGATCCTTTGAGGACCCACGCCTCAGGCTCGCCGGGACTGATCCCGATAGTGGTCTCGGCCTGTTCGAGTGCATCCTGCCAGCGATTCAGTTCAATCAATGATGCGCACAGGTGAAGGCGCGCCCTCAGGTTGCTGGGCTCCAGCGTCAGGATTCGGGAAAAAGCCGAAAGAGACTGTTCGAACAGATTCATCTCCGCGAATGCGGCGCCGATTGTGTCCCAGACAAGGATATTCCTGTCGTTGATCCTGATCGCTTCTTCGCAGGAACGCAGAGCGTCCGCGGCGCGCCCGAGATTTAAAAAGATCGATGCCTCCTGGCAGAGCGCCTCGACAGCACCAGGATCGAGTTCGAGCGCCTTTCTGCAGGAAACGACCGCATCTTCATAGCGGCCCGCCCTGTTGAGCACCCAGGCGCGCGACTGCCACACCGAAGCGTCCCCCTGTCCCTCGCTGATCATCCGGTCGTACACCGCCAGCGCATCTTCCTCCCTGCCGAGACGGACGAGGCAGGATGCCTGTGCAAGTGAATCCTGTGCGAGGGACCGTATTGCCAAAAGCTCCTCGATCGCCTCCAGAGCGCGCTGGAACTCTCCGAGCTTGACTGCGGTGGCATACTCCCGGCAGCACTCCGCGATCCTGGGGTCTTCCCAGTTCTGTTCGAGGATTTGGACCGCCGGTATGTAGCTCTGCTCGGGCGCATTTTGCGAGGCAAGCGAGGAAATCTTCCGCTTCAATTCAGCCGGTGAATACCAGAGCCTGAGGAAGTCGAGCAGGAGCGTGATCGGCTTTCCACGGTGCTTCTTGACTTCGAACGAAAGGCGCATCAACGGTTCGCGCAGCTCGTAGTATTTTTCACCGTTAATAGTGAGTGAGTGCAGATGCCCCAACGTACATATCGCTTCCAGTTGCGTCAAAGCGGCTACAGGGGTCAGGAAACAGGATTGCGCGACATCTGCAGCACGCACCGGGTGCCGGCATTCACAGATATGCTCGATGAGCTGGCGTTGCTGCATGGAAAGAGCTGCTATCTTCGAATTGTAGTACGGCGTCAGATCGTCGATGATGCGCATGAACGGCTCGACCATCCTGTCGATCGATTCCAGTGTGAGCAGCGGGGCGAACACCACGTAGGCGCGATGATTTCCTCCCGCGAGATACCGCAGAGCACGAACGCGCGTGCGCCCGCGAGTCGTGCCGATGAGCGTGAGGAGTTCCCGGTTGTCCTGGTAAAGGGCGATTTTCCTGATCAGCTCGATTGCATCCTCGAAGCTGAGCTCTTTCAGCTGCTCGATATGAAAGAAGTTCCGACGGAACGGGGAGCCTGGTGGAAGGACCCTTGAAACCGGTCCCGGTGAAGTTGCGAGCATGCAGCAGAAGTGGTTCCCGCTGAGAAACTGGAAGAACTGCATTTCCCCGGAACTCCCGATTTTCCGGACAAGGTCGTCGAGATTTTCCACGAGTATCACAAGAGTCCGATCGCCGGCAAATTCGCGTATGAGGCCGGCGGCGGCAAGTTCCGCCTCCTTCATCTGAAGCGAATGGAGAGAGTCAAGGCGCTGCCGGGCCGACTCGTTCTCTTCAATTGCAGGAAGCGATCGCAAAATCCTGATCAGCAGATCGCGGAAGCAGGCGATCCCCCATTCCTCTTCACGAAGCCATGCGATGACGATACGGTTCTGCAGCTCCTCCATGGCCCGGAGCCGGTAGTAGGTCATGGAAATCAAGTGTGTCTTGCCGATTCCACGCGGGCCGACAAGAAGGGTATTGTGCTTTTCGGGAGTAAGCGCGCTCTTGCGAATACGCTCCAGGACAGCCTGCAACAGCTCCCCGCGCTGCACAAAAACAGCTTCAAGCGCCTTGGGAGGCATCAGGCTCGGTGTGAAACGCGAAAGAAAACGAGCTTCCATTTCCCCTCTTCCGCTTTGCCGGAATACACATACTGGCCGCTAGGCCTGTTTTTCTATGTCGTCCAGTCCATAATCCTTCATTTCAACAACGCTTTTGATGCCCAGAAGAGAACAGGCATTGTCGTAGATCTGTTTCACAGCTCTTTTTGCCGTCTGGAGTTCCTCGATGCGTTGTTTGGCCCGGATCACCTCTTCGCTCAGCTGCTTGTCGAGATGATCCATCTCGTCTTTTGCCATCTGCTTCATGGCTTCATATCTGGTCTTCTGCTCACTTGTCATGTCCTTGTCCGTCTCTTTCAATGGTCGTAACCCCTTCTCTTTACTTGATGCTGAACGTCATCTTTACTCGTGCTTTGCTGGCAACGTTTATCCCGTTGGTCGAAGCGGGCCTGAACTTCCACTTGAGTAGAGCTTCCTCAGCGGCAGCGCGGAGGAGTACGGGGCCCGAGACCGCTTTCACCTTCACCACGTCCCCTTCTTCATTTATGTCGGCTTCGACTTCAACCGTCCCGGAGACGTTCTGTGCCCTGGCAAGCGGCGGATACGTTGGTTGTACCCGCTTGATCGCCTCTGCCGCAACCGGTGTGCTTCTGACAACCCGCGGCCCCGTCGGCTTAACCGCTGCCGGCGGCGGATTGGGCACGGGAGAAGGCTCTGTCGGTTTCGGTGCCGGGGGAGTTGGGCGGATCTCGCGAGAGACCGCGGGCGGCTCCCCTGTGACAGGTTCGGGCGCCGGCGGGACGAGCTTCGGCTGAGATCCCGTATCGACCACAGGCACAATACCGGACGTTCCTTCCTCAGGCCGTGACGGAGCCGCATTCATGGCCACCGCCGGTTGAGGCGGGGCTGCCGGCGGCCGCTCAGGCCGTGACGGAGAAGGCTGAGTTGAGCTTCCAATGGCCGTCCTGACCTCTGGGGGCTCGGGATTCTCGTTCGACTCGAACCTTTCAGGGGAAATCCTGGTTGACTCGGGCTTGCTGCGCGGTGCATTAATCGCAACAGTTCGGGCAGGTTCCGCAACAGGTTCGGATGGTGCCGGCGTTGACAAAGGAGTTTCGGGAAGCGGCGTCGAAGCTGCAGGTTCCTCCAGCACGGGAATTACCGTTGTCTCGGTGTTCAGCGCTTCCTCATTCTCCCGGTTATCACCACTGAAGAAGAATATGGCCGCAACCAGCGCGAGCGCGGCCACAGAGGAGGCGATGAGCGCGCCGCGACGCCGTAGAAAGCTCTTCGGGGGCGCGGTGAGACTGTTGCGGTAGAGCTCGAGCATATTCAGGTTGAGAGGCTGCTCTTCGGGAATGTGCTGAGACTCGACTTCAGATTCAGTTGCCGGCTTCTCTTCCGGTGTGCTTCTAAGGGCTTTCAACCGCTCCAGCTTTGATAATGACTGCTCGATCTCCTGTTCTATTTCGCATGTGTCACTTTTGGGCGCCGTCCTCGGAATCTCTATGCCGGCCGGTTCAGGCTTCCTTGGGCCTCCTGCTTCTCCAATTTCAGAGGATATATTCGAAAGTTGCTCCAGAAATTCGGAGACGAGCTCGTCGACGTTTTCGCTCTTGTCAGCGGACACAGTTCGGTCGGCGTCTACCGACGACAGGGGACCACCCCTGCTTCTATACGCATTTGGCTTTTTGTCGAGATTTAGTCCACGCTTGGATGCCATGTTACCCTCGGGCCGAAAATGATACTGTCAGCTCCGGTTTCAGGATGGTTTTGAGAACAGGACGCAACCGGGCCTGATTCTGGCTCCTGTCAAGAACTGTTGAGGGGGTGGGTCCCCGCTTCTGTCGAACCGGGAGAAATATCCAATTCCGCGACAGCAACCATCGTTGTGAGGAACACTAGCCTATTCCCGGTCGCCACCTGTGTCAATAGGCTTGCGCCGATAAGCGCACAGAAGGTAAAGTAGGCGCCACAAAGAAGCCGCAACAATGCCGGGCGAGTCCGGACATCTCTTTCGGGAATCAGGAGGTGAGGTATGTCGGGAACAAAGAAGCATCGGGTCTTGAAAGTAGTTATTGCTGTGGTGGTTCTGCTGATTTGTGCGATCGTCGCACTTCCTTTTCTGATCGACGCGAATCAGTTCAGGCCTCAGCTTCAATCCAGCCTTTCAGACGCGGTGGGCCGCGAGGTCAGCCTCGGAACGCTCAAGCTTTCGCTGTTGTCGGGGAGCATCGTGGTGGAAGAGATTGCGATAGCCGACAACCCCGGTTTCAGCCGCTCTCCTTTCTTGAAAGCAAGATCGTTTCGGGCTGCTGTGGAACTGATGCCCCTCATTTTTTCGAAATCGCTCAAGATAAAAGGGATTTCGATTGATGCGCCGGAAATCAGCCTCATTCGGGTGAAGGACACCTGGAATTTCTCCGATCTCGGGGGAAAAGAAGGAGATAAGAATAGAGGCGCCGGAAACCCGGAACCAGGCGCCGGCATCGCCGGAGACATCTCGATAAAGCAGCTGAAAATCTCCAATGGAAAGGTAACGGTACAGAAGGAGGGGCAATCTCCGTCCGTGTACCAGGAAGTGGAGATTACCGCGGATGATGTGTCATTCACGAGCGCGTTTCCCTTCAGCATTACCGCCTTGCTGCCGGGGGGCGGCAACGTGAAGCTGAACGGGAAGGCCGGACCCCTCAACAACGAGGATCTTGTCCTGACTCCGATATCGGCAGAACTTGGAGTTGAGGACTTCGATGTTATAGCGTCGGGATTCGTTCCAGCCGATTCAGGAATCGCGGGACTGGTCGATTTCAAAGGCACTGTCGAATCTGACGGCGCCCGGGTGAAAACCAAAGGGAGAGCGGCCGCGGAAAGACTCCAGCTGGTCAGAAGCGGTTCTCCTGCCGCCGGCGTGGTTTCGCTGGGCTATGCAGCCGATTATGACCTGACTAACAGGAATGGCGCGCTCAGCGACGTGACACTCGAGTACGGCAAAGCAGTTGCGCATCTTCACGGGACCTACGATGCAAGCGGAGACAGCCTGAATCTGAAGATGCGGCTGCATGGCGCGGGGATGCCTGTCCAGGATATTGCGGCTCTGCTGCCGGCATTCGGGGTCGTTCTGCCTAGAGGAGCTTCCCTGCAGGGAGGCTCCCTGAATGCGGATCTGAGTGCCGAAGGTCCGTTGGATAGAATGGTTACAACCGGAATGGCCGAGATGTCCGGGACACGCCTGGTCGGATTCGATCTGGCCGGCAAGCTCTCGTCGATGGCTGCGCTGGCCGGAATAGGTTCGAGCAATGAAGCAG